>NZ_LJCP01000006.1 GCF_001399755.1 Thiohalorhabdus denitrificans
CCCGGCCCGCCCGCGGCGGCCGCCGGGGCGTCGGCCAGGGAAACCGTGAGCTCCTTGGTCTGCGGCGGGTAGCAGACCCCGGCGTCGGCGCAGCCCTGGTAGCGGGCCTCCACCACCACCTCGTCGGTGTCCTCGACGCCGCTGAGCTCGGCGGTGAGGGTGGCCTCGCCGTAGAAGACCTCCATCTCCTTATCGAAGGTCTCGTCGTACTTCTCCTTGCCCGCGGGCACCTCGGTGGCGACCACCTCGCCCCCCTCGGGCTCCACGACCGAAAGATCGAGCTTGTCGCGGTAGAGGTAGGTGTCGTCCCCCACGTCCCAGGTGACCCGCACCGTGTCGGGTCCCACCGCCTCGGCGCTGGGCTGGAACGCCTCCTCGGGCTGCGGGATGTTCTGGGCCTGGGCGGAAACCGCCAGGGAGGTCAGCAGCAAGGCAACCACAAGGCTCAGCGCAGCGCGCGCCTGCCTCGCAACCGACGCTTGGAACTTCATGCCGGGCTCGCTCCTTTTCCCACTAGAATGTCCGTTCTAGCGGCGTAATGTACCAGACCTCGGACCACAAATCCCCCCAGCGGGTTCATTTGCCCCGCCTTGGCCGTCCCCGCGGACCCGTGATGGGCGTCCCGCCCCCGGGCCCCACGGAATCCCGGCTCAATCCAGATGGTCGATCCAGCGCAGGTAAGCGGCGAGGCCGTTGTCGATGGACACGGCGATGATCTCGGGGACGTCGTAGGGGTGGGCCTCCAGGATGGCGGCCTCCAGGGGCTCGTAGAGCTTCTCCTTGGTCTTGATCATGAGGAGGATCTCGCTGTCCTCCTCCACTCGGCCCTCCCACTCGTACACGCTGGTACCCGCCTGATGCCGGTGCACGCAGGCGGCAAGGCGCTCCGTCACTACCTTGTGGCTGATGGTGCGGGCCACCTCCTCGTTGGGGCAGGTGGTGTAGACGATGATGTTCAAGGTCGGCCTCCTTGCTCGGGCTGCGGCGGCGGGCGTTTCATCCCGTCGGGAACTCCGCCCGCCACCCGTACTCTAACGTGGTAGCCGAATCAGTCCACGGCTCGGTGCGAGAGCGACGGGCTTGTTGATTGTGAAGGCTTTTCCTCCTTTGTGGGTTGGGCGACGGTCTCCGGACCGTCGCCATTTTTTTGCCCCCCGGCCCGAATTCGCCTTCGCGGAATCTTTCCTCCGACCCCCTTGAACCGTTCGCCGCCCGTCCCCACATACGCAGGACTGGGAGGCGCCTCTCCCCCCATCCGCGTCCGGAAGGTTTTCCATGCGGCTATTTCCTAGCCTGTTCGCGCTGTTCCTGATTGTCCCCCTCGTGGAGATCTATCTCCTCATCGAGGTGGGCCAGGTCATCGGAGCCCCGCTGACCATCCTGGCCGTGGTGGGCACCGCCCTCCTCGGTGCCGTCCTGACGCGGTACCAGGGGATGGTAACCGTAACCCGCTTCTATGGGCAGCTTGCCCGCGGCGAGCTGCCGGGCTTCACCCTTTTCGAGGGCGCCTGCCTGCTGGTGGCCGGCGCCCTGCTGCTGACCCCCGGCTTCTTCACCGACGCCGTGGGCTTCGCCCTGCTCACCCCGCCTTTGCGAGCCTGGGCCTACAACCGCCTGCGCCACCGCCTGGAGGTGCGGACCTGGTCCCCGCCGCCCCGCGACCGCGGCGGTCCGGGGAGTCACGGGGGATCGGGCTCGACCATCGAAGGCCAGTTCCGGGAGCGGGACCGCGACCAATAGCCTTTCGGGTCCTTCGAAAGGCACGGCAAATCCGGACGCTATGGGATTGACAAGGCGGACCGGACCGTTAACATTAGCACTCTCCTCCGCCGAGTGCTAATAACGCCCCGGACGGAAACCGAACACCCAAAACCATCAGCTTTTTTTCGACGTACGCCTACCTCAGGAGGGAACGGCACCATGAAGATCCGGCCTCTACACGACCGTGTCGTGGTGAAGCGTGTGGAAGAGGAAGAGAAGACCGAAGGCGGTCTCTACATCCCCGACACCGCCAAGGAGAAGCCGATCCAGGGCGACGTGGTCGCCGTGGGCGACGGCAAGATCCTGGACAACGGGGAGAAGCGCCCCATGGCCGTCAAGGAAGGCGACCGGGTGATCTTCGCCAAGTACGCCGGCACCGAGGTGTCCGTGGGCAGCGAGGACGTCCTGGTGATGCGCGAGGACGACATCATGGGCGTGGTCGAGTAACCGACCGCCCCACCCCGAACATTACACCCACTAGGTTCCAAAACCGGAGGGTTTAGAAAACCATGCCTGCGAAAGATATTAAATTCGGTGAGAACGCTCGCCACCGCATGCTTCACGGCGTCGACCAGCTCGCTAACGCCGTCAAGGTGACCCTGGGCCCCAAGGGGCGCAACGTGGTGCTGGAGAAGTCCTTCGGCTCCCCGAACATCACCAAGGACGGCGTCTCCGTGGCCAAGGAGATCGAGCTTGAGGACAAGTTCGAGAACATGGGCGCCCAGATGGTGAAGGAAGTGTCCTCCCAGACCTCCGACGAGGCCGGTGACGGCACCACCACCGCCACCGTGCTCGCCCAGGAGATCGTCACCGAGGGCATCAAGTCCGTGGCCGCCGGCATGAACCCCATGGACCTCAAGCGCGGCATCGACGCCGCCGTGGAGAAGGTCGTGGGCGAGCTGCGCGGCATGAGCCGCGACTGCTCCGAGGAGAAGGAGATCGCCCAGATCGGCACCATCTCCGCCAACTCCGACGAGTCCATCGGCCAGATCATCGCCGACGCCATGTCCAAGGTGGGCAAGGAAGGCGTGATCACCGTCGAGGAAGGCTCCTCCCTGGAGAACACCCTGGACGTGGTCGAGGGCATGCAGTTCGACCGCGGCTACCTGAGCCCGTACTTCTGCACCGACAACGAGCGCATGGTGGCCGAGCTGGAGGACTGCTACATCCTCCTGCACGACAAGAAGATCTCCAGCATGAAGGACCTGCTGCCCGTGCTGGAGGCGGTGGCCAAGCAGTCCAAGCCGCTGCTGATCGTCGCCGAGGACCTCGAGGGCGAGGCCCTGGCCACCCTGGTGGTCAACAACATGCGCGGCACCATCCGCGTCGCCGCGGTGAAGGCCCCCGGCTTCGGTGACCGCCGCAAGGCCATGCTCGAGGATATGGCCATCCTCACCGGCGGCCGCGTGATCTCCGAGGACGTCGGCGCCCAGCTCGAGAACGCCACCATCGACGACCTCGGCCAGGCCAAGCGCGTCACCATCGACAAGGACAACACCACCATTGTCGACGGTGGCGGCAACGACACCGACATCCAGGCCCGCGTCCAGCAGATCCGCAAGCAGATCGAGGACGCCAACAGCGACTACGACCGCGAGAAGCTGCAGGAGCGGGTCGCCAAGCTGGCCGGCGGCGTAGCGGTGATCAACGTGGGCGCCTCCACCGAGGTGGAGATGAAGGAGAAGAAGGCCCGCGTCGAGGACGCCCTGCACGCCACCCGGGCGGCCGTCGAGGAGGGCATCGTGCCCGGCGGCGGCATGGCCCTGCTGCGCGCCCGCAAGGTCCTCGACGACTTCAAGACCGGCAGCCACGACCAGGACGCCGGGGTGGGCATCATCCGCCGCGCCATCGAGGAGCCGCTGCGCCAGATCGTCCACAACGCCGGTGGCGAGCCCTCCGTGGTGGTCAACAAGGTCATGGAGAAGGACCAGGCCACCTACGGCTTCAACGCCGGTACCGACGAGTACGGCGACATGATGGACATGGGCGTGATCGACCCCACCAAGGTCACCCGCCTGGCGCTGCAGAACGCCTCCAGCATCGCCAGCCTCATGATCACCACCGAGGCCATGATCGCCGACAAGCCTGAGGAAGGCGGCGAAGGCGGCGGCGGTGGTGCCGACATGGGCGGCATGGGTGGCATGGGCGGCATGGGCATGATGTAAGCCCCGCCCGACCCACTGCGGTCGCAAAGCCCCGCCGGCTCCCCCGGCGGGGCTTTTTTGCGTCCCTACTCCGGAAGCCCCTTCCCTCCCCGGCCTTGAAATCGTTGCCCCTCCCCGGCACCCTCGGTCGGGCAAAGGGGGGAAGAATGGACAAGCATCCACGGAAAACCGCTGGCTGGCGGGCGGTTCCGCGTACGGGGCTGGTGCTGGTGGTCCTGGCGATGGGGGAGGCCGCGCCGGCCGGGGACATCGGGCTGCGCTACCAGGGCACCCTGGGCACCGAGCAGCACACCGGGCGGCTGTCCTTCTTCGTGGGCGAGGACCGCCTTCCGGACGACCTGGCGCCGCCCCAGCCCCAGGCCGGCCATCCCTTCCCCGTGCGCTCCGAGCCCCTGGTGGCCCTGCCCGTCTACCGGCAGGGCGCCTACCTGGCCACCCTCCCCCGCGAGCCCCGCGATCCTTCCGGGAACCCCGTGGGAGCCACGCCCATCCGGTGCGGCGGAAGCTCGGACCCCTGCGGCCCGGCCCGCGCCACCCTACCCATTCCGGCGCTGTCGGGCCGCCTCCCCTTCTCCCGGCCCTTCGCCGAATACCGGTAGACTCCCGCGCCCCGGACCGGAACGAACCCGGAATCCCGGCGGGGTTGATCCCGCCGGGCGCCCTCCACAAAATAGCCCTCTTTTCCGTTCCGCCCGGAGTGCACACGAATGAGCGAATCCCTGGATCTGATGGTGATCGGCAGCGGCCCCGGCGGCTACCGCGCCGCCGTCTACGCCGCCCTGCGCGGCCTGTCGGTGGGCATCGTGGAGAAGGCCGACTGGGGCGGCACCTGCCTGAACCGCGGCTGCATCCCCAAGAAGGACTGGCACCACACCGCCAAGACCATCGCCCGTTCTGCCAAGTTCGCCGAACGCGGCATTGCCGGGGGACCGCTGAAGGGCGACCTGGCCGCCGCCTGGGAGCACCAGGAGCGGGTAGTGGCGCAGGTCCAGGAGAGCTACGTGGGCTTCATGGACCGGCTCAAGGTCCAGCAGTACAAGGGCCACGCCCGCCTGGACGCCGAGGGCAACGTGGTCATCGAGGGGCCCGACGCCGGAACCGTGGCGGCCCGCAACGTGATCCTCGGCACCGGCTCCCGGCCCGCCCCCATCCCCGGCGTGGAGCCGGTTTCCGGCAAGGTGCTCACCACCGACATGCTCTTCGACGAGCCGGCCCCGCCGCCCGGCGAGGTGATCGTGGCGGGCTCGGGGGTCATCGGCACCGAGATGGCCTTCATCCTCGCCCAGCTGGGCTGCTCGGTGACCTGGGTGGCCTCCGGTGCGCCCCTGCGCAAGACCCGGTTCACGCCGCAGGCCCGGGGCGCCCTGGAGGGCAAGCTCCAGGAGCACGGCATCGAATGGCGCACCGGCGGGCGCCTGGCCGGTACCCGCGTGGAGGGGGAGCGGGTGGTCGCCGAGCTCGACGACGGCGAGCGCCTGGAGGCGGACTGGCTGCTGCTGGGCACCGGCCGCGAGCCAGTCACCGACGGCCTGGGTCTGGAGGAGGCCGGGGTGGAGACCGACGACCGCGGCTTCGTCCGGGTGGACGAGTACCGCCGCACCACCCGGGAAGGGGTCTACGCCATCGGTGACTGCGCCAACCGCCACCAGACCGCCAACCACGCCATGGCCGACGGCGTGGTGGCCGTGAAGAACATCCTGGAGGCGGAGAGCACCGAGGCGAACGACGCCATGGTGCCGGAGGTGGTCTACTCCGCCCTGGAGCTGGCCCGGGTCGGGCTGGACGACGACGAGGCCGAGGACGCCGAGTACGAGCCGGCGGTGGGCTTCACCAGCTTCGAGACCAACCCCAAGGCCGTGGGCCAGGACACCGACGAGGGCTTCACCCGCCTGTTGGTGGACATGGACGAGGGCACCCTGCTCGGCGGCGAGATCGTCGGCGACTCCGCCGGTGAGCTAATCCACATCCTCACCAGCCACCCCGACCCCGACACGGCCCTCTCCCAGATCGCTGCGGGCCGCTTCAACCACCCCGCCATGGCCGAGGAGGTGCTCAACAGCACCGAGACCCTGGCCGCCAACTGGGGCCTCGGGCCGGAGATCTTCGGCACGGACTGAACCCCCTCACGCCTCGACGGCGGCGAGGAAGCGCCGCACCGTTTCCTCCCCCGGAGGCACCGGCGGGAGCCCCGGATACCCCTCCGCTCGCACCGCGTCCCGGGCCAGGTCGAGGCGGCTCTGGGACACCGCATGGGCGTGGCCGCGCTCCCGGTGGTAGCGGGCCAGGTACTCCTGCTCGCTCTGGCCGGGGGTGGGGATCAGCAGGGCACGCTTGCCGAGCCGCGCCACCTCGGAGAGGGTGGACAGGCCCGAGCGACAGACCACCAGCCGGGCGCGGTTCATCATCGCCCCCTGCACCTCCCGGTCCAGGTGGCCGTATACGGTCACCCGTCCCCCCTCCAAGGTCCGCTCCGTGGCCTCCTGCCTCCCGAGGGTGACCACCACCCGGCCCGGCAGCCCCTCCACCTGCCCCAGCACCCGCTGCGCCAGCATGGTGCGCTGCGGCTCCTCCCCGGAGAGGGTGACGAAGCAGTCCAGCTCCGGTGCGCCTTCGCGCGGAGCCAGGTCGGTTATGGGCCCGATGTAAGTTAGGCGCCCTCCCCAATCGCAGGATAGATGGTGGCTCAGGTCGCCGGTGAGCCCGCCGTCCTCCGCCCGATCCGGCACCAGGATCCGCCGGAAGGGGGCCAGGAGGCGGCGCTGGTGGGCCTCCACCGCCCGCTCCAGGAGGCGGGGGCGGCCGGGGACGATCTGGCGCAGGGACTGGGTAAGGAAGTAGCTGGGCACCTCGGGGTCCACCACCCCGAAGCGGGTGTCGGAGACGATGCGGTCGATCCCCTGCTGGCGGCACAGCTCCCGAGTGAAGCGGCGCTCCCGCCGGTAAGCGCGGAGCACCCGGGGCAGGGAGAGGGTCAGCCGGGCGTAGAAGCCGGCGGCGGTGCGGCTGAAGGGCTTGGGGATCCCCGGCAGGTCGTGGAAAGCGCACCGCCCCGCCAGCTCACACTCCAGGAGCCGCAGGGCGGGGCCCGTGGACAGGACGGTTACGGCGTGGCCGGCCTCCAGGAGGCCGCGGATGAGCGGCAGGGCCCGGGTGGCATGGCCCAGGCCCCAGTCGTGCACCGCGAACAGGATCCGTTGTCCGGCCATGGCCGCTCCCGCGGTCCGCCGCTCCTCTCTCCATCCCGACAGGCCCTTCCAAGCCTGGCAAGTGCCGCGATGGCCGGTTCTTCCAAAACCTGTCCAGGCCCCACGCAAAAAGGCCCGCCGTCGGGCGGGCCTTTCAGGGGGGTTCACGGGACGGTCTAGTGGCCGGCGCCCAGCTCCACGTCCTTGTCGTGCAGGGCCAGCCGGTCGTGGAGTTCGCCGCTGGAACCGCCCGGGCTTTTGACATCCACCTCCATGCCGCGGCGGCGGAACTTGCCCACCACCTTGTCGATGGCGTCCACGGCGGAGCTGTCCCACAGGGCCACGTCCCGGAGGTCGAGGACCACATGGTGGATGGGCTCGCGGTAGTCGAAGCTGTCGATGAACTTATCCACCGCCACGAAGAAGAGCTGCCCGGAGACGGTGTAGGTGCGCGTCCGCCCGTCCGGGGAGAGCGCGCTGGTCACCCCGATGGCCTTGGCCATCTTGCGGGCGAAGAAGATGGCGCTGAGCACCACGCCCGCCAGCACGCCCATGGACAGGTCGTGGGTGATCACCACCGTGGCCACGGTGACCACCAGCACGGTGGCGTCGGTGCGCGGCAGCCGGTGCAGGGTCTTCAGCGACCCCCAGTCGAAGGTGGCGATGGAGACCATGATCATCACCGCCACCAGGGCGGCCATGGGGATGATGGAGACCAGATCGCCGAGCACCAGGATAAAGAACAGCAGATAGATCCCCGCCGCCAGGGTGGAAAGCCGGCCCAGCCCGCCGGACTGGATGTTGATCATGGACTGGCCAATCATGGCGCAGCTGGCCATGCCGCCGAAGAAGCCGGTGACGATGTTGGCTATGCCCTGCCCCTGGGACTCGGTGTTCTTGCCGCTGGGGGTGTCGGTGAGGTCGTCGACGATGGAAGCGGTGAGCAGCGACTCCAGCAGACCCACCACCGCCAGGGCCAGGGAGGTGGGGGCGACGATCTGCAGAGTCTCCCAGGTCCACGGCACGTCGGGCAGCAGGAACACCGGCAGGCCGTCGGGCAGCTCGCCCATGTCGCCCACCTGGAGGGTCTCCAGCCCCTGCCACCAGACCACCGCCGTAAGGGCCACGATGACCACCAGCGGCGCCGGCAACAGGCGCGGGTAACCGGGCAGGTGCGGCAGGGTGTAGAGGAGCGCAAGCCCCACCCCCACCATGATCCACATGGTGGTATTGCCGTCGGTGAGGTAGTGGACCTGGGAGAGGAAGATGAGGATGGCCAGGGCGTTGACGAAGCCCACCATCACCGTGCGCGGGATGAACATCATGTAGCGCGCCAGCTTCGCCCAAGCGAACAGGATCTGGATCACCCCGGTGAGGAGGGTCGCCACCAGCAGGTACTGCAGCCCATGGTCCGCCACCAGGTCCACCACCAGCAGGGCCATGGCGCCGGTGGCCGCCGAGATCATGCCCGGCCGGCCGCCGGCGAAAGCGATGACCACCGCCATGGTGAAGGAGGCATAGAGGCCCACCTGGGGATCTAGGCCGGCCACCAGGGAGAAGGCGATGGCCTCCGGGATCAGGGCCAGGGCCACCACGGCCCCGGCGATGAGGTCGCCGCGGACGTTAAAGAGCCATATGCCGCGCTGGCGCTCCCAGGCGGCCTGCAGGGTTTTCTTCACGTTGTCGTTCCTGGTGCTGCGGGAGTGAGGCGTGCGTCCAGCAGGAAAAGGAGGCAGGTGGCAACGAGAGCGCGGCCGGCAACCGCCCGCCCTTGCAACCGGCGCGATGGGGGTACAGACTGAGCACGCCGTGAAAGGCGTGAAAGCCTATCACTCTATTAGAATTTTCTAAAGACTCCGATCCGCAAGGCCCGGGAGTCTCCGACTACGGGAAGCACGCATGGCCCAGCGCGTCCTCATCGCCGTCGATTTCTCCCCCGCCTCGGCCCAGGCCCTGGCGGTGGCCCGACAGCACTTTCCCCAGGCCACCCGCCGCCTGCTCCAGGTCCTGCGCCCCTCCGACGTGGCCGCCAACAGCGCCGCCGGCGCGGCGCACACCGGCACCTCGCCCCTGTCCTCCAAGGACATGCGGGAGAGCGCGGAGAAGGAGGCAATGGAGCAGCTGGAGGCCTGGGCCCAGGAGGGCGAGGAGTGCGGCATCGACGTGGGCAACGCCGCCGAGGAGATCATGCGCCAGGCGGAGGAGTGGGGCGCCGACATGATCGTCCTGGGCACCCGGGGCCGCAGCCAGCTCGCCAACATGCTGCACGGCTCGGCCACGGAATGGCTCATCCGCCACGCCCGGCAGCCGGTGGTGGTGGTCCACGAGGTCTCCATGGACGATTCCATCCGCGCCCACCTGCCCCCCTCCGAGATCGCCGACTAGGGGCTCCCGCCCCCGGACCCTCCGTGGCCGCCGCCGGGAACCCCGCCCCGGCGCAAGGCTCTAAAGGTTTACCCTGATAAGGGGTTCCGGGGCCCTGCCCCGCTCCCCCCCCCGGCCACGGACAACCACCAGCGGAGACCATGAGCACGCCCGCCCGCCTCGGCTTCCCCCTGCTTGTCCTGGCCCTGCTGGCCGTCGGCGCTGCCTGGTGGCTGGACCGACTTCCCTTCCAACAGGACTCCGACACTCCGCCGGACGAAAAGCCCGCGAACCGCATCGCCGTGGAGGCGGCTCCGGTCACCACCGGCGCCATCACCGATGTGCGCGCCTTCACGGGCACCCTGGAGCCCGAGCAGGCCTTCACCCTGGCCCCCAAGACGGACGGGCAGCTGGAGCGCATCCACGTGGACATCGGCGACCGCGTCGAGCGTGGTCAGGTGGTGGCGGAGCTGGACGACGACGAGGCGCGCCAGGACGTGGCCGAGGCGGAGGCGCTGGTCGCCGTGGGCCGGGCCGAGCTGAGCCAGGCCAAGGCGGATGCCCGCCTCGCCCGGCGCGAGCTGGAGCGCACCGAGCGCCTGGCGGAGCGCGACATGGCCTCGGCCTCCGCCCTCGACACCGCCGAGGCGGAGGCCGAGGCCAAGGAGGCGGCGGTGGCGGTGGCCGAGGCCCGGCTGAAGCAGCGGGAGGCCGCCCTAAGCCGCACCCGGGTGCAGCTCGGCCACACCCGGATCCGCGCCCACTGGCCCGACGGCGACGCCACCCGGCTGGTGGGCGAGCGCATGGCCAACCCCGGCGACTCCATCGGCGCCCATGAGCCCCTGCTCTCCGTGGTGCGCACCGCCCCCCTCACCGCCGTGATCCAGGTGCCCGAGCGCGACTACCCGCACCTGGCCAAGGGCCAACCGGCTACCATCACCACCCGTGCGCTCCCCGGCCACCGCTTCGAGGCCACCATCGCCCGCATCGCCCCCCGGTTCGCCGAGGACAGTCGCCGGGCCCGGGTGGAGGTGCGCGCCCCCAACGAGGAGCGTGCGCTCAAGCCCGGCATGTTCGCCAACGTGGAGGTGGCCGTGGGCACCGCCGAGGACACCACCCTGGTCCCCACCGAGGCCCTGGTGCGCCGGGACGGGCAGCCCGGGGTCTACCGCATCCGCCGCAGCTCCCCGGCCAAGGTGGAATTCGTTCCGGTGACCACCGGCATCCGCAACGGCGAACGGGTCCAGGTGGTTGCGCCTGAGGACCTCGACGGCCGGGTGGTCACCCTGGGCCAGCAGCTGCTGGAGGACGGCGCCCCGGTCACCGTCGCGGAGCTGCCCGAGCTTTGAGCCTGCCCGCCTTCAGCGTCCGCCGTCCGGTGTTCACCGTCATGGTGACCCTGATCGCCGTGCTGCTCGGCGCCGTGTCGCTCTCGCGGCTGTCGGTGGACCTCATGCCGGACGTCGAGTACCCCTTCCTCACCGTGGCGGTGAACTACCCCAACGCCAGCCCCGAGGCCATGGAGGAGCTGGTGGCCCGGCCCATCGAGCGGGCGGTGGCCACGGTGCCAGGCCTGGAGGAGATCACCTCCGGATCGGCGGAAGGGGTCACCAACGTCCAGCTGCGTTTCGACTGGGGCACCGACCTCGCCGTGGCCGCCAACGACGTGCGCGACGCCCTGGACAAGGAGTTCGAGGACCCGCCGGAGGGGGCGGACCGTCCCCAGATCCGCAAGTTCGACACCGCCAACATGCCGATCATGCTCATCGGCCTGTCCACCGGCATGGACCCGGTGGCCCTGCGCCGGCTCATCGACGACCGGCTTACCCCCGCCATCCAGCAGATCCCCGGGGTGGCCCACGTGGATCCCTGGGGGGAGCCGCAGCGCGAGGTGCAGGTGCGCCTGCTGCCCGAGCGCCTCCAGGCCCTCGACCTGTCGCCGGGCGAGGTGGCCACGGCCATCGAGGAGGCCAACCTCAACCGCCCCGGCGGCAGCATAAAGCGGGGCCACACCGACTACACGGTGCGGGTCCCGGGGCGGTTCCGGAGCCTCGACCAGATGCGGGAGACGGTGATCGCCCGGCGCGGCGACGCCCTCATCGAGCTCGGCCAGATCGCCGAGATCCGCAACACCCAGCAGGAGCCCACCCGCCTGGTGCGCATCGACGGCGAGCCGGGGGTGCGCCTGGCGGTCCGCAAGCAGTCCGGGGCCAACACCGTGGAGGTGGCCGAGCGCCTGCACCGCGAGATCGAGCGCCTGCGCGGACGCCACCCGCAGATCCGGCTCACCCCGTTGTTCGACCAGTCCGAGTACATCCAGCGCTCCATCACCAACGCCACCCGCTCCATGCTCCTCGGCGCCCTGCTGGCGGTGGCGGTGCTGCTGGTGTTCCTGCGCAGCCTGCGGGCCACGGCGGTGGTGGCCACCGCCATCCCGGTGGCGGTGATCACCACCTTCGGTTTGGTCTACTTCGCCGGCTTCACCCTGAACCTCATGACCATCGGCGGCCTGGCCCTAGGGGTGGGGCTGATGGTGGACAGCGCCATCGTGGTGCTGGAGAACATGGTACGGCGCCGGGAGAGCGAGGGCCTGGCCCCAGCGGAGGCGGCGGTACGGGGCACCGGCGAGGTGGCCGCGCCGGTGGTGGCGGGTACGCTCACCACCCTGGCCATCTTCCTGCCCATGCTGTTCGCCGAGGAGCTGACCGGCCAGCTGTTCCGACAGCTCGCCTGGGTGGTGGCCTTCGCCCTGCTGGCCGCCCTGCTCGCGGCGCTGACCCTGGTGCCCATGCTCGGGGGCCGGATGCTGGGGGCGGGGGCGCACCCGGCCCCCGTCCCCCTGCGCCGGCTGGGGGACGGCATCGGCCGGACCCTGAAGCGGCTGGAGAGCCGCTACCAGGCCCTCCTGGACCGGACCCTGCGCCGCCCCTGGACGGTGGTGGGCCTGGCCCTGGCCGCCCTCGGCGCCGCCGCGGCCGCCCTGCCCCAGATCGGCACCGAATTCATGCCGCGGACCGACGAGTCCGAGGTGCAGATCAACCTGGAGATGCCGCCGGGCACCCGACTGGAGACCGTGGACCGCGCCACCCGCACCGCCGAGCGGGTAGCCGCGGCGGAGGTGCCTGAGGCGGAGGTGACCGTCACCAGCGTGGGCACCAGCGGCTACCGGCCCAGCGAGTCGGCCACCGGCTACGTGCGCGTGGGCCTGCCGCCGCGGGGCGAGCGGGAGCGCTCCAGCGCCGAGGTGGCCGAGGCCCTGCGCGAGGCCCTGGGGGCGGTGCCCGGCGCCGAGGTTCGGGTGCACACCCGCCGGCCCTTCTTCATGCGCATCCTCTCCGGCCAGGAGGAGGCCCTGGCGGTGGAGGTGCGCGGCTTCGAGCTGGACACCCTGCAGGCCTTGGCCCGGGAGGTGGAACGGCGCATCGCCGACATCGACGGCCTGACGCGGACCCGACTTTCGCGCAAGGGCGGCGCCCCGCAGGAGCTGATCCAGGTGGACCGCCAGCGGGCCGCCGACCGGGGCGTGGCCATCGCCGACATCACCGGGATCGTGGAGACGGCGGTGGGGGGCCGGGTGGCGTCGCGCTACCTGGACGCCGGGGACGAGGTGGACATCCGCGTCCAGTTCCGGGACAACCAGGTCCTGCCCCGCGAGGACTTGCTCGATCTGCGGGTTCCCGCCGACGGCGACCGCCTGGTGCGGCTGGGCAGCGTGGCAAGCCTGGAGGTTGGCGAGGGGCCCACGGTCATCGACCGCAAGGACCAGACCCGGATCGTCAGCGTCGAAGCCAACCTGGCCGGCCGAGACATGGGCTCGGTGGTGGCCGACGTGCGCGCCGCCCAGGCGGACCTGCCCGTCCCCGACAACTACGAGGTGCTCATCGGCGGCGACTGGGAGGAGCAGCAGGAGGCCTTCTCCAGCCTGTTCCTCGGCATCGCCCTGGCCCTGGTCCTGGTCTACATGGTCATGGCCAGCCTCTACGAGTCCCTGCGCGATCCCCTCATCGTCATGGGCTCGGTGCCCCTGGCCGGCATCGGCGTGGTGGCCATGCTCCTGGCCACCGGCACCACCCTCAACAGCCAGTCCCTGCTCGGGTGCGTGATCCTGGTGGGCATCGTGGTGAACAACGCCATCCTGCTGGTGGACCAGGCCAACCGCCTGCGGGCCGAGGGACGGGGGCTCCACGCCGCCCTCCGGGAGGCGGGCCGGCGCCGACTGCGGCCCATCCTCATGACCGCCACCACCACCATGCTGGCCCTGGTGCCGCTGGCCCTCGGCCTCGGCGAGGGCGGCGAGACCCAGGCGCCCATGGCCCGCGCAGTGATCGGCGGGCTATTCGTCTCCACCGCCATCACGCTGGTGCTCATCCCGGCGGTGTACGCCCTCGTCCACCGCCGCCGCGTCGCCACCGCCTGAGCCCCGGGACCTCCTCGGGCTCGGCCCCCTGCCCCCGAGCCTCCGGGCCTTCCCCCCGCTTGCAATTCATTTCCTCAGCATATAAAAGGGCTTAGCCGGTTCCGGGCGCGACCCGGGCCGTGCCCTTCGCGACATACACCAACCGGGGAGGAAGCGCGTGGAGCTCCTGGGACTGCCCGCCTGGCTGTGGTGGCTCGCCGCCGCCGTGGCCCTCGTCCTCATCGACCTGAGCCTGCTGGGAACCCAGTTCATCCTGGTGGCCACCGGCCTGGCGGCGGTGCTGGCCGCGGTGGCGGCAGCCCTCGGCACGGGGGTCACGGCCCAGGTTTGGACCTTCCTGCTCGCCACCCTGGTGCTCGTGCCCCTCATGGTCCGCCTGTTCCGCAAGGAGATGGCCAGCCGGGGCGCCGGCCCGCGGGAGCCGGGCTGGGAGCAGGGGGCGCGGGTCACCGTGGTGGCCCAGGGCGACCGCCTGGTGGCCAAGCTCAAGAGCGACCACTACCCGGTGGTCCTGGACGACGGCAGCGAGCCTCGGGAGGGGGAGACCCTGATCGTGGAGCGCATGGACGGCATCACCCTCGTCACCCACCGCCCGGAAGAAGACTAGAACCGCGGCCCCCGGGCCGCAAAAGGGGAATCCGCATGATCGACATCAGCATCGGCCTGATCGCCGCCCTCGTCATCGGCGTCGGCCTCATCGCCTTCATCGCCAAGGGCCTTTTCATCGTCCAGCAGAGCGAGGCGGTGGTGGTGGAACGCCTGGGCAGCTTCAGCCGCACCCTCGGCCCGGGCATCAACTTCCTGATCCCGGTGCTGGAGCGGGCCCGGCCCATCAAGATCCGCCGCTACGAGAGCACCGGCATCGGCTCCAAGGCCCTCGCCGAGCGGGTGGTGGAGGAGACCAAGATCGACACCCGCGAGACGGTGCTCAACTTCCCCGCCCAGCCGGTGGTGACCAACGACAACGTCTCCATCCAGATCGACGGCGCCCTCTACTTCCAGATCCAGTCGCCCAAGGACGCCGTCTACGAGGTGGAGAACCTGATCCAGGCCGTGGAGGTGCTGGCCAAGACCACCCTGCGCGCCGTGGTGGGCGCCCGCGAGCTGGACACGCTGTTCTCCTCCCGCGACGAGATCAACAACGAGCTGCAGAAGGTGATGGACGACGCCGGCAACAAGTGGGGCGTGAAGGTGAACCGCGTGGAGATCCAGGACATCACCCTCCCCGAGGAGGTGGAGAACGCTATGCGCCAGGTGATGACCGCCGAGCGCAAGCGCCGGGCCACCGTCACCGAGGCCAACGGCTACAAAGAGGCGCAGATCAAGGAGGCCGAGGGCGACAAGGAAGCGGCCATCCAGCGCGCCGAGGGCGAGAAGGGGGCCATCGAGAAGGTGCTCTCCGCCGGCCAGCAGATGCAGAAGGACATCGACCCGCAGATGGTGATCAGCTACCTCATCGCCCAGCGCTACATGGAGAAGCTCCCGGAGATCGCCAAGGACGGCGAGCGGGTGCTGGTGCCCTATGAGGCTACCGGGTTACTGGGGAGTCTGGAGTCTATTCAGGGGTTGTTTCCCGGGAACGGGAAATTTTGACGGAATGAAACCTTTCAAATAAAGAGACATTTTTGGCGTCCGCTTTCTAGATATTCTATCTTTAATAGCTTCTCAAACATAAAGCCAAAAGCCATGCACCTAGATTTTTCTTACAAATTCATACGAACAGCAAGAACAAGAGAGAGTGAATCTTATGTTATATGGAAATTTGACCCAAGCTACCAAGATAGCGTGCGGGCAGGACATATTGATTTACACATAGAAGGTAAAATATACCACGGTAATATAATATTAGAGATAGAATTGGAAGAGGAAGAAGTTGGTATCCTTATCCACCAAATAGACAATACTTGCGTTGGTTGGGACAGGGATGACTTCATAGTTCAAGTATTTTCGGGAAAAGAAATTGGATACTACTCAGATTTCATAACGGAAGAGGAGCGGGGTGAGGAGTATCCCTTACGCAAAGATATTAAACATATCAAAGAAAACATGGACACCTTTTTTGGGAAATTTCAATACACCCGCTCAAAAATTTCAGAGCATGCAGTTGAATCATATTTCTCAGAACTAGGGTTTGAGGCAAAACGCGCCGACAAAGACTTAGATGCACTGAAAGTAGACGTAATAGCAGAATCAAAAGATGAAATAATCTATACCCAAGTAAAATTGGGGCAAATTTCAGAAAAGTCCATGAGGGAGGTAGCACAATCGATTTACAGCCTGCCTCATCCGGATAGTAAGAGGAAATCAGCCGCTTTTGTTGCTAAGCATTTCCCTTATAAATCAGAATTAATACGCGGCAAACTGGAGGAAAAATTTGGGATAAGGATTTTTTGCATAAGCCTCAATCAAATAATTATGGCAACCCCAGAATACAAGCAATCTTTATTTTAAACTTATTGACTTTAAAGGCCCATAGAAGCCATAAAATTTAAATAAAATCGAACACTTAAAAGTAAACACCATGACCCTCTCCGAGCTCAAATACATCATCGCCCTGGCCCGCCACCGCCACTTCGGCCGGGCAGCGGAGGCCGCCTTCGTGGCCCAGCCCACGCTCTCCGTGGCGGTGAAGAAGCTGGAGGAGGAGCTGGGGGTGGCGCTGTTCGAGCGCGGTACCACGGCAGTGACGCCCACCCCGGTGGGCGAGCGGGTGGTGGAGCAGGCGCAGCGGGTGCTGGAGGGGGTGGAGGAGATCGGCGCGCTGGCCTCCGCGGCCCGGGATCCGCTGGGCGAGCCGCTGCGCCTGGGCGCCATCTTCACCGTGGGGCCCTATCTGCTGCCGCACCTGGTGCCCCGCCTCCACGAGGCGGCGCCCGGCATGCCGCTAGTGGTGGAAGAGGGCTACACCGCCGACCTCACCGAGCGTCTCAAGCGCGGCGAGCTGGACGTCATCCTCATCTCCCTGCCCTTCGAGGTGCCTGGACTGGTCACCCGGCCCCTCTATGACGAGCCCTTCACGGTGGTGCTGCCCGCCTCCCACCCCTGGAGCGGGCGTGAAAGCGTGGGCCGCGAGGAGCTGGGGACGGAGACGGTGCTGCTGCTCAACGACGGCCACTGCTTCCGCGACCAGGTGCTCGCCCACTGCCCGGAATGCCGCCCCGAGAGCGGCCAGCCGGCGGGCATGGCCCGCACCGTGGAGAGCAGCTCCCTGGAGACCATCCGCTACATGGTGGCCTCCGGCCTGGGGGTGTCGGTGATGCCGTGCACCGCCGTGGGCGGCGAGCTGTTCAACCAGCGCCTGCTGGCGCAGCGCCGCTTTGCCGCCGAAGCTCCCAGCCGCCGCATCGCCCTGGCCTGGCGGGAGAGCTTTCCCCGGCCCGAGGCCGTGGAGGCGGTAGCGGCGGCGGTGCGCCAATGCCCGCTCACCTGCGCATCCTTCCCCGATAGCTGAATCCTATCTCCTTCATCGCGCTAATTCATTTAACCTATTTCTTGCCGCCGCCTATTCTTTCCCTCGTAGCCGGGCGATGGCCGGAACGGCTTCACGGACCCTGCGATCGAAACTTAATCAGCCCATGAACGAGGGATGGATCATGACCGACAAGCGCGAAGGACAGCGAGTACCCGAGGTCACCTTCAGGACCCGGCAGAACAATGAATGGGCGGAGGTCTCCTCCAAGGACGTCTTCGCCGGCAAGACGGCGGTGGTGTTCGCCCTGCCGGGGGCGTTCACGCCCACCTGCTCGGCCTCCCACGTGCCGCGCTTTAACGAGCTGGCCCCGGTGTTCCGGGAGAACAGCGTGGACGACATCGTCTGCATCTCGGTGAACGACGCCTTCGTCA
Source organism: Thiohalorhabdus denitrificans (assembly GCF_001399755.1). Classification (NCBI taxonomy): domain Bacteria; kingdom Pseudomonadati; phylum Pseudomonadota; class Gammaproteobacteria; order Thiohalorhabdales; family Thiohalorhabdaceae; genus Thiohalorhabdus; species Thiohalorhabdus denitrificans. The sequence goes on from NZ_LJCP01000006.1 coordinate 17,736, forward strand.
TGAACGCTTGGCAGGCAGACCAGGGCGCCTGGGACATCACCTTCCTGCCCGACGGCAACGGCGAGTTCACCGAGGGCATGGGCATGCTGGTGGACAAGGGCGATCTCGGCTTCGGCAAGCGCTCCTGGCGCTACGCCATGGTGGTCCGTGACGGGGTGGTCGAGAAGATGTTCGTGGAACCGGACGTGCCCGGGGACCCCTACGAGGTCTCCGACGCTGACACGGTGCTCGGCTACCTGAACCCGGAGGCGAAGCAGCCCGAGAAGGTGAGCCTGTTCACCAAGCCCGGCTGCCCCTACTGCGCCCGGGCCAAGAAGGCCCTGGAGGACCACGGGGTGGCCTACGAGGAGCTCGAGGTGGACCAGGGGGTTTCCATGGCCACGGTGCGCGCCGTCAGCGGCGTGGATACGGTGCCGCAGGCCTTCGTCAACGGCGAGCGCATCGGCGGCTCGGAAGCCATTGCCGCCTGGGCGGAGAAGCGCCGGGCCGCCTGAGCATCAGCCTTTCCGGATCGGCCACGCACTCTGGTCCGAAATGGAAGGCTTGTGCCGGGGAGGGAAAAGCCCGATGCCGTTCCTCGGGTACGGGGGTTCAGGCTAGAGTGAAAGTGCCTGGGTATTTCGCCCGGTTTTCCACGGTTCCGCCCGGGATCCCGGCCCCATTCCGGGAGGCCTGCAGTGCAGCGGCAACCCTTCGAAACCCTGCTCAACGACCTACCCTACGCCTTGGTGGGGCTGGACGCCGCGGGCACGCTCAACCTGCTCAACCGGCAGGCGGAGGCCACCATGGGCTACGGGAGCCGGGAGGTGGCCGGCCGGCCCCTGAACCTCCTGTTCCCGGCCGCCACGGAGCCACCCGTTGCCGAGGATGTGCGGGTGCACTGCAAGGACGGCACCGAATTCCTCGCCGAGACGGAGGCCTACGAATTCCCCGCCGCCCCGGCCGGCCTTTTCCTCCTGAAGCTGAACAAGATCCGGCCGGTGGAGCCCGCCCAGCCCCTGGCGAGCATTGCCGGGCTGCCCCAGCCGGACCGCAATCTCTTCTATGCCAACGCCCTGCTGCAGGCCCACCTGGCTACCTCCCCGGACGCCATCGTGGTGGCGGACCGGGATTCCCGGATGCTCGCCTGGAACCAGCAGTTCGTGGCCCTCTGGAGCATCCCTCCGGAGGTCATGGCGCGCGGCGACGGGCGCGCCGCCGTGGCCGCGGTGCTGGACCAGCTCTGTGACCCCGAGGGATTCGTGGCGGAGGTAAACCGCCTCTACGAGCACCTGGACGAATCCGAGCACGGTACCGAGGTCCAGCTCCGGGACGGCCGCATCCTGGAGCGCTATTCCCGCGGCGTGCAGGATGACCGCGGGATCTACTGGGGCCGGGCCTGGTACTACCGCGACGTGACCGCCCGCCGGGAGGCCGAGGAGGCGCTCCGCGAGAGCGAGGCCCGCTTCCGCGCCGTCTTCGAGCGCGCCGCCCTGGGCATCGCCGTGGTGGGTCACGACCACCGGCCGCGCATGGCCAATCCGGCGCTGGAGCGGATGCTGGGCCGGGACCAGGCCACCCTGCGCCGGATGCCCTTCGAGGAATTCACGTATCCCGAGGACGTGGCCAAGGACCGCGCCCTGGCCGAGGAAGTCCTGGCCGGAAAGCGGGACAGTTACCGCATCAACAAGCGCTTCCTCACCCCGGAGGGCGGGGTGGTGTGGGGACGGGTTTCCGTATCGCTCATGCCCGCCACCGAAACCGAGGGGCCGCCCCCCTTGCTGGCCCTGGTGGAGGACGTGGCCGAAATCCACGCCCTGGAAACGGGCCTAGCGCTCATGGCGGAGGTCTTCCGCTCCGCCAACGCGGTAATGGTGACCACCGTGGACGGCACCATCCAGCGGGTGAACGAGGCCTTCACCCGGATCACGGGCTTCACGGCCGAGGAGGTGCTCGGCCACACCAACGCCCTCCTGCGGCCGGAGGGATACGACCCCGCCCTCTACCGGGACATCCAGGCGAGCCTGGACGGTGCCGGGACCTGGGAAGGGGAAATCCTGGGCCGGCGCAAGGACGGCAGCCTCCAGCCCCAATGGGTAACCATCACCGCCATCCACGACGAGGGCGGCCGGGTGGTGCGGTACGTGTTCGTGTTCTCCGACCTCACCATGCGCAAGATGCTGGCCGGCGAGCGCAAGCGCCGGGGCTCGGCCATCGAGGAGCTGGGCCGCCTGCTGGCCCATCAGCTCAACCAGCCCCTGGCGGCGGTCAGTGGCTACGCTGGCGGGGCGCTGTTGCAGCTGGATCAGGGCGGTGCCTCGCCGGAGCTCCTGCACGACGCCCTGGAGCGGATCCAGGAGCAGGCCAAACGGGCCTCCGATGTGGTCAAGGACCTGCGCCACTACTTCCGCGGCGAGTCGCCGGAGCCCTCTCCCACCAACCTCAATTCCCTGCTGCATTCGGTGTTCGCGCTGCTGCCCGTGTCCTCCGAGGCGCATCCCTACCACCTCGCGCTGGACCTAGGGCCGGACCTGCCCCTGGTTCTGGCGGACTCCATAAAGCTTCAGGAATGCCTGCTGAATCTGGTCATCAATGCCGTCGAGGCCGGCCCCGGCCCCGGCTTGGAGGAGGTAGAGGTTACCGTTTCCACCACCCTCCAGGACGGCAGTGTGGAGGTGGCGGTGCACGACCGTGGTCCGGGCATCTCCCCCGGCCTGCGCGAGCAGATCTTCCAGCCCCTGTTCACCACCAAGAGCGGCGGTACCGGCATCGGCCTGCCCATCTGCCAGTCCATCCTCGAGGAGCAGAACGGCCACCTGTGGCTGGAGGCCAATGATCCGGGCCCTGGTGTCACCTTCCGTCTGCGCCTGCCGGCCCTCCCGGCGTAAGCTCCCCCCGGAAACCGCAAGAAACCCTTTGACTCCGTACTCGGGTACAAGGAGTAGGCTTTCGCCCGCCTTGTCCGGCTAAGGCTTTTGCGTCCCCGGAAGGCAGGCCTCACTCCCAGTCGGCACAGGAGGAGCCCATAGGCGAGTGGACACTGGAGATTACCGGCATGACCTGCGCGAGCTGCGCGGAGCACGTGCAGCGGATCCTCAACAGCCTGCCGGGGGTGGCAGCCACCGTGTCGTATCCGGCGGGCACGGCGCACATGAGCGCCCCCTCCGGAGTCGAGGACGCGGCCCTGGTGGCGGCGGTCCGGGAGGCCGGCTACGACGCGCGGCTGGCTCCCGGGGGTCACCGGCTCCCTGCCCCCGGCGAGGCCGCAGGCCTCCACGTCGCCGTCATCGGCGGCGGCTCGGCCGCCTTCGCCGGCGCCATTCGGGCGCAGGACGCGGGCGCGCGGGTAACCCTGATCGAGCGCGGTACCCTGGGCGGGACCTGCGTCAACGTGGGCTGCGTGCCCTCCAAGATGTGAAGGCGCCCGGCGCTGGCCGCCGGGCGCTTTCTCTTTCCGGACCCTTCGTCCCCGTGGATCCGCCCCGTTTTCCGTCCAGAGGCTTTACAGGAGGCGGGCCTCCCACGGCCGGCCCTTCCGCAGCAGCCGGGGCCTCCGCCTCATTCCGCCTGTCGCCGAATTTTGCACATCCCTCGGCACCCCGCCCCTCCCTGCCTCCCCCGCCCATGCAGCAACCTGATTTTCCGTTTTTCCCTTTCCTGGCACGGCTCATGCTTCGGAGGAGGCGAACCCTTTGCTCTCTTTAAAGGAGAGTTGCCATGAGAACCAAGACCCTGTTGGGCGGCATGACCGCGCTGTTCCTTTCGGCCCTGCTGGTCCCAACCACGGCCTCCGCTCTCGCCATCGAGCTGAGTCCCCATAACCAGGGCATCGGCGAGTTCTCCTACGACCAATCCGATAGCACCATCACCATCCAGGAAACCTGGGAGGGGGAAGGTCCGGGGGCCCTGGAGCTCAGTGACCTGGAGGGCGACCGCGATTACACCATCATCAAGGAGATCACCAACAATTCCGGCTCCGACTGGGGATCCCTGGCCAACGAGATCCTGGTCCCCACGGGCGATGGGTCCGAGACGGAAGACCAGGCCTCCTTCGTCCCTGAGGGCTTCAGCCACTCCCACAATACCGACGGAGTGAGCTTCGCCCAGCGCAGCGGCCTCCCCCGGGACTCGGATGCCTTCACGAGCACCGAGGCCGATGAGTTCGGGGAGCGGGACTACCTGGAGTACATGGACGGAATCCTGGGCGACGGGGATACCGCCATGATCCGGTTCGGGCTGCGGGAGAACGGCTACTTCCCGGACGACTCGTTCCTGCTTTCCCAGACCCCCGGGCAGACCTCGGCCCCTTCGCCGATCCCTTCGCCGGCCACTCCCGCCTTGCTCGGACTCGGGCTGCTGGGGCTGGCCTGGCTCCGGGCACGGCAAGCCGGCTGAGCCCCGAACCGGCGGGCCCGTTCCCCAGCGGGCCCGCCGGGGTCATTCGACCGAGCCTCCAGGACCGGACCGCTCCCACGCCGTAGGGAAGACCTGAGCCCGGCCCGGAAACGGGCGGCCCGCCGCCACTCTCCCCTACCGCGGAAGCCGGACTCTTCCCTCGTCGGCTTGCACGAATCCGTATTCAAATATAAAAAAGACCGGACCCGCCCGCCTCCGGGGATTTTTGCGGTACACCCCGCGCTTGGCGGGGCCTGGAGCCGCCGTTCAACCTTGGGCGCAGGGCCTTCCTCGGGGTGGGCCGCCGCCCCGACCGGGATGGATTCGTGCCGAAGAGACGTCCCCACAGCCGCGCCTTTTCGCGTTTGTGCCCCCAGTGCGGACGCCGGCGCCGTTTCACCGATTCCAGCCCACCCTGGATGTGCGCTTCCTGCGGAGCCGAGCTGCCCAGGCGGTCCACCCGGGACGGCCTCTGGGACCGGCTTGCCGCCACCGTTTTGCCCCCCGAGGATTCTCCCGGCGCCCTGGTGCTGGGCGGGCGCACCCTGGTCTGGATGGCCCTGGCCCTGTGGGGACTGCACTTCCTTGCCATGGATCCGGCCACCAATGCCGCGGGCCGGTCATTCCTGCACCACGTCAATCTGACCTTCCACGAGGCCGGGCACGTGCTCTTCCGCCCCTTCGGCCGTTTCCTGACCGTCCTCGGCGGCTCGCTCTTCCAGGTCCTGGTGCCGCTTGTTGTGGCGGCGGCCTTCCTGGTGCGGCGGCATCCCTTCGGCGTGTCGGTGGGCCTGTGGTGGGCGGGCCAGAGCCTGATCGACGTGGCGCCCTACATCCACGACGCCCGTCGGATGACCCTGCCCCTGCTCGGCGGGGGCACCGGGCAGGATCGGCCCGGAAGCCACGACTGGAACAATCTGTTGCGGTGGACGGGTCTGCTCGAATGGGACCACGCCATCGCCATGGCGGCCCACCTCTTGGGCTCGGCCCTGCTCCTGGGGACCCTGCTCTGGGGCGCCTTCGCCCTGTGGCGAGGGTGGCGGGCCCCGGACGGGGCTCGCGGCCCCTACCCTACCTAGACGCAGCCCTCCCCTGGGGATGGCGCCCCGAAGGGCTATACTGGTGGGGTCATGCGTCCTGCCCCGCATGCTCCGCGCCTCAGCGGGCTCCCGGAGCCGGCACCCGCTCGCCACCGAGGAGGTCCCATGGAACCCCCCACCTCGGATCTCGCCGACGCCCTGCTGCCCCTGTTCCCCGACTTCGGCCCGGAGGGCCGGTTCCTGGTGCTGCCCCTGTTCGTGCTGTTGGGGCGGGGCTACCCGGTGGGTACGGCGGAGCTAGCCCGCGAGGCCGGACGGGACGAGGCGGCCGCGCGCCGGCACCTGGCTGGCTGGCGGGGCCTGCGGCGGGACGGGAACGGATCCATCATCGGCTTCGGGGGGCTGGACCTGTTCCCTACCCGCCACCACCTGCGCGTGGGCGAGCGGGACCTGTTCGCCTGGTCCGCCTGGGATACCCTGATCCTGCCGGCCATCCTGGGGGAGGAGGCGTCGGTGGCCAGCCGCTGCCGGACCACCGACGACGACATCCTGCTGCGGGTGGCGCCGGAGGGCGTGCTCGATTGCGAGCCGGAGGACGTGCGCCTGGGGCTCCGGGTTCCTGGAAGGAAGGCACCTGGGGAGAGCCCGCCGGGCGTCGAGGCGGGCTTCCTGGCCGGCCGGGAGGCGGCCGCGGAATGGCGCGCGGCGTATCCGGACGCCCACATTTTCAGCCTCGAGGAAGGCTTCCGGCTGGGGCTGGAGGTGTGGACCCGCCTGCTGGGGGCCGACCTGTTCCCGCGGCAACGGGGGGAACTGGGGCCGTGACGGGCCGGGCTTCCGGGGGGTCTAGAACCGGAAGTAGACGAACAGCCGCCCGTGGTTCTTGGCGTCCTTGTCCACGCGGTGGTAGCGGGCCTTGATGTCGGGGCGCTCCAGGAACTTCAGCACCCGCTTCTTGAGCTGACCGGAGCCCTTGCCGGGGATGATCTCCACGGTCTTGATCCGCTTCTCCTCGGCCTCGTCCATCACCCGGTGCAGCTCCGCCTCGATGGTGCGGCCGCGGTTGTAGATGGGGTGCAGGTCGAGGGTCAGCTTGGCCATGGCCGCTTCCTGCCTAGGCGTGGACCGCCACGTAGATCCCCATGGCCAGCATGGCGAAGATCTGAAGGAAGTAGAGGGCAAAGCGGATCGAGGCCACCACCTCGGTCTGCTCCAGGACAATGTGCCACAGGCTGTGCACGATGCGGGTGGCCAGGATGACGAGCGCCAGGGTGTCGAGGAAGGCGCTCTGCAGGCCGGTGGCCATGATGGCCACCACGATGGCGGCGTAGACGGGCAGGTTCTCCACGCAGTTCATGTGCGCCCGCATGGCCCGGCGGTACCAGCCGCCGCCCTGCTCCTCGTCGGCCCGCCACTCGCGCACCGTGGCCCGGCCCGTGAGGATGCGGCTCCAGCGATACACGCCCACGGTGGCGAACAGAATCAGCAAGGTCCAGCCGGCAAAGCCCAGCAGGACCCAGACCGGAATGCTCATGGAAGCCTCCTCCCCGGTTCATGGTTTTCGGGCAGCCCGCCGGCTCCGGGAAGGCTCCCGCCCTTCTCCCAAGCACGTAGACATGCGGACTACCCACCGTCCATTCGTTCCGGTCCCCTAATCCGGTCCCGGACCGCCTTATTGCTCGTAGCCCGCCTTCACGAACTCCGTCCCGTGACGCAGGACATCCCGCCAGCTCTGCTCCAGGGTGGGGTCAAAGTCCGGATCGAGCCGCCGGACCGCCTCGATCATGGACTCCACCCAGTAGTCGTACAGTTCGGGGCTGATGTCCATGCGCCCCCGGCAATGGGTCTCGCGGATGCGGTTGAGAGCGCTCCGGCCCGTGGCGCTGCCTTCGTAGAAACCGATGACGTTGTTCACCCCCTGGCGGAGGAGACGCTTCTGCTCCTCCCAATCGGTGTCGGTGAACTGGTCGCGGATTCGGGGATCACTGTCCAGCAAGATCCGATAAAAGGTGTCAAAGACGTCGCCCTGGTGGAGGCTGCGCCCCAGGCTCTTCTTCACCCGGTCGACGGGGTTGGTCGGCATCTTGTCGCTCTGCTCCTCTTGCTCCGAACGAATATTCGTTCTGTCCTTCGAAGCCTGGGCATTATGCCTTGTTCTCACTCCGATGCTAAGCCCCCGCTCTGGACAAACGCCTGGCCGGGGACATTTCAGACAATGGCCATGAGGGCACAGAGGCCGTTCGGGCCTACGGGGACCCGGGGCCGCCCCGCAAGGGGCGCTCCCAATCGGGCACCCCGGCGAAGCGCTCGGCGAGGAAATCCACGAACGCGCGTACCTGGGCCGAGAGGTGGCGGGTGCGGGGGTAGACGGCGTGGGCGGCCACCTCGGGCCAGCGGTAGTCGGCGAGGATCGGCACCAGGCGCCCCTCCTCCAGGGCGCCGTGGAGGATGAACAGCGGGCTGTAGAGCACCCCCTGCCCGGCCAGGGCCGCCTCGCGCAGGAAGTCGCCGTTGTTGGCGCGCAGGCGGGGGGTCATGCGCACCCGCCCCGCGCGGCCGCTCGGATCGGTGTAGGGCCACACCTCCGGCTGCTGGCGGTTGGTGTAGACCAGGGCCGGGTGCGCGGCGAGCTGGTCGGGGGTTTCCGGGGTGCCGTTCCGGGCCAGATAGTCCGGGCTGGCGCAGACGATGCCGCGGATGGGGGCGAGGCGCCGGGCCACCAGGCTGGAATCCTCCAGGTCGGCGATGCGGACGGCCACGTCCACCCCTTCTTTCACCAGATCCACCTGGCGGTCGTCGAGGTCCAGGTCGAAGGTCACCTCGGGGTGGCGCTCCTGGAAGGCCTCGATGGCGGGCTGCAGGGGGCCGATGCCGAAGGACAGGGGCGCGGCCACCCGGAGCTCCCCCCGCAGCGCCCCCTGCTCGCTGGACACCGCCTGCTCCGCCTCGGCGAGGTCGGCGAGGATGCGCCGCGCCCGCTCGTAGTAGGCCCGGCCGCTGTCGGTGAGGTGGAGGCGGCGGGTGGTGCGGCGCAGCAGCTCCGCGCCGAGGGCCCGCTCCAGGTCCGCCACCCGCCGGCTGACCACGGACTTGGTCACCCCCAGACGCTCGGCGGCCCCGCTGAAGCTGCCCACCTCCACCACCCGGACGAAGGCCTGCATGGCGTCGAAACGGTCCATTCGTTGCCTCTCATGCAACAGTGTTTTGCGATGTCGGATGTTTATCTTTTATACCAGAACAGCCAGGATCTCTCCCAGCCAAACGGAGGAAGACGGATGCAGTGGCGGAACACGTCGGAGAACTACGGCTGGCTGGCCATCGGCCTGCACTGGCTGATCGCGGTGGGGGTCCTCGGCCTGTTCGGGCTGGGGCTGTGGATGGTGGAGCTGACCTACTACGACGACTGGTACAACCGGGCGCCGGCGCTGCACAAGGGCTTCGGCATCCTGGTGCTCGCCCTCACCCTGGCGCGCCTGCTGTGGCGGTGGGCCAACCCCGCCCCCGTTCCTGAGGGGCGCCCGATGGAACGGCGCCTGGGCCCGATCGTCCACCGCGCCATGCTGGCGCTGCTGGTGGCGGTTCTGATAGCCGGTTACCTGATCTCCACCGCCGAAGGCCGCTCCATCGACGTCTTCGGCTGGTTCCAGGTCCCAGCCACCCTGCACGGGCTGGAGCGCCAGGAGGACATCGCGGGCTGGCTGCACCGCTGGCTGTCCTACGCCCTGATCGCCCTGGTGGCCCTCCACGCGGCCGCCGCCCTCAAGCACCACTTCCTCGACCGGGACCGGACGCTGCTGCGCATGCTCCGGCCCGGCAACCCGGAACGTCCAAACCGCTAGGAGCACCAACCATGAAGAAGACCCTGATCACGGGGCTGTTCGCCCTCGGCTTCGCCATCCCCGGCGCCCAGGCCGCGGAGTACAAGATCGACACCGAAGGCCAGCACGCCTTCATCCAGTTCAAGATCCAGCACCTGGGCTACAGCTGGCTGCACGGCCGGTTCAACGACTTCTCCGGCCACTTCACCTACGACAAAGAGAATCCGGACGCCTCCGAGGTGGTGGTAAACATCGACCCGGCCAGCATCGACTCCAACCACGCCGAGCGCGACAAGCACCTGCGGGACGAGGAATTCCTGCACGTGGACGAGTACCCCGAGGCCAAATTCGAGAGCACCGGCTTCGAGGACCACGGCGACGGCACCGCCACCCTCGAGGGTGAGCTTACCTTGCGGGGCGAGACCAATCCGGTGACCATCGACGTTGAGCACGTGGGCCACGGCGAAGACCCCTGGGGCGGCTACCGCCGCGGCTTCAAGGGCACCACCAAGCTGGCGCTCGAGGACTACGGCATCGACTACGACCTCGGGCCGGACGCCGAGGAGGTCTACCTGACCCTGTCCATCGAGGGCGTTCGGCAGGACGACTAGGAGGATTGCGCCATGGCGGAGCGTACGGTGGTTCAGGTGGTACCGGCGATGGAGGTCTCCGAGGGGGCCGGGGTGCGGATCCTGCGGACCATCGGCACGCCCGCCCGGCGCCACCTCGATCCCTTCCTCATGCTGGACCACTTCGGCAGCGACAACCCGGACGACTACGGCGCGGGCTTTCCCGATCACCCGCACCGGGGCTTCATCACCCTCACCTACATGCTCGACGGCCACATGGCCCACGGCGACAGCATGGGCAATGAGGGGCGGCTGGACCCGGGCGGGGCGCAGTGGATGAAGGCCGCCAGCGGCGTCATCCACTCGGAGATGCCGCGCCAGGAGGCCGGGCTCATGCGCGGCTTCCAGCTGTGGATCAACCTGCCGGCGGCGGAGAAGATGTCGGCGCCGGAGTACCAGGAGATCCGCCCCGAGGCCGTGCCCGAGGTGACCGAGGAAGGGGCGCGCGTCCGGGTGCTGGCCGGGCGCTACGGCGACACCGTCGGCCCGGTGGAGGACCCCAACACCGACGTCAGCTACCTGGACGTGCGGCTGGAGGCGGGGGCCACCTTCACCCACCAGCCCCCTGACGGCCACACCGCCTTCGCCTTCCTGTTCGAGGGCACGGCGCAGGTGGGGGGCCAGGACATCCCCGACACCAGCCTGATCGTGCTCGGGGAAGAAGGGGCCGTCACGGTGAAAGCGGGCCCGGAAGGCGCCAGACTGCTGCTGGTGGCCGGGCGGCCCCTCGGCGAGCCCATCGCCCAGTACGGCCCCTTCGTCATGACCAACCGCGAGGAGCTGGAGCAGGCCTTCCGCGACTACCGGGACGGCCAGCTGGTGCGCGACCGGGCGGCCTTCCGGGAGGTCTGAGGCGCCCTCCCCTGCTGCGCCGTTCTCCAACCGCCGGGGCTACCCCGGCGGTTTTTTTCGCCCGACCCACCCCGGGTACTGTCCGAAGGCCCTTCGGTCTGTCCCAGGCTCCCTTGGCAAGGGGCCGCCCCCGGATTATTGTTTCCTGACAGGGTGTTGAAAGGGGGGCGAACCCCGGTCCTACCCCTCCGGGAGATCGGCGCCGGACGCGGGCACCGCCCCGTGCTTGTCCACCCCCTCCGAACCGGGTTCCTTCCCCCGCCGTACGCTCGACGGAGCCAATGACCAAGACCTACGCGGTGTTGACCGGCGATCTGGTGCGCTCGCGCTCTCTGTCTGGGGAGGCGCTGCAGGCGGCCCACGAGGGTCTGCAGGCTGCCGCCTCGGACCTGTCGGCGGCCCCCTGGGAACCGGCCCCCCTTCCCCTCGGCGCATTGGACATCTTCCGGGGCGACTCCTGGCAGCTCCTGCTCGGGGAGCCCCGCGCGGCGCTTCGGTCCGCGGTCTACCTGCGGGCCTCCCTGCTGGCGCGGGGGGCAGCGGACACCCGCATCGCCATCGGGATCGGCGGAGTGGACCGGGTCGCCGAGGAGCGCGTGTCCCAGTCCGCCGGCGAGGCCTTCCAGCTGTCCGGGGAGGCCCTGGACGCCATGGGGCCGCGCTTCCGGATCGCCCTGAACCCGGCACCCTCCCTGGCGCTTCCTGCCCGGTGGGCGGGGCTTGTAGCCCACTTGTGCGACAGCGTCATGGCCCAGTGGGAGGGCCGGCAGATCGAGATCGCCCGCTTGGCCTGCTTTTTCCCCCAAGCCTCGCACGAGGAGATCGGCGCCCGGCTCTCCCCGCCCATCACGCAGCAAGCGGTCAGCAAGTCCCTACTCAGCTCCGGCTGGTACGGGCTGGCCGAGGCCCTCACGGTGATGGAGTCAGACTCCGGCGTGTAACAACTCCTAAATATTGTATTTAAAAAAACAACCTTTAAAAGTTGTTAATAGAAAAACAACCACGCACGGGGCACCCGGCCCATGACCGAGACCCTTCTGGCCCTGCTCGTCGGCCATTTCGTCGGGGACTTTGTCCTCCAGACCGACCGCATGGTGCGGATCAAGCGCGCCCCCGCGATCCTGGTCCTGCACGTGGTCCTGGTTACGGCGGTGAGCGCCCTGCTGCTGGGCAGCCTAGACGGGTGGGTGCTGGGGATCCTGTTCCTCACCCATCTGGCCATGGACGCGGTGAAGGTCTACCTGCTGCCACCGAGCCTGCCGGCCTTCCTGGCGGATCAGGCCGTGCACCTGGCGGTCATCGTCGCCCTCGCGCTGGCCTTCCCGGCCACGGCGCAAGCCGGCCTCTGGGGGGAGTGGCTGACGGATGCGGAAATGCGGGGCTACGCCCAGGGAATGGCGGGGGCTCTGGGGGTACTGCTGACCCTGCCGGTGGCGGGGGTGGTCATCGGCCTGCTCATGGAGCCCCTGACCCGGGAGCTGGAGGGCGATCAGAGCCCTACTGGGGGCCTGCCCAACGGCGGTCGCTACATCGGCTGGCTGGAGCGGGGGCTGGTGCTGATGCTGTACCTGGGCGGACAAAGCTCGGCCATCGGTTTCGTGCTGGCCACCAAGTCCATCTTGCGCTTCGGCGAGATCAAGGACTCCGAGCACCGCAAGCTGGCCGAGTTCATCCTCATCGGCACCTTCCTGAGCTTCGCCCTGGCCCTGGCGGGCGGGATCCTCACCGAGTGGGCGCTGGGCGCCGTGGCATCCCCCTAGCCCCGCCCCGCCGGGGCCGGTTTCCGGCCCCGGATGGGGGTCGACTCAGCGGTTGTTCACCGCGTAGCGCCCCGGGCCCAGCAGCATCAGCGCCACCGCCGTGAACAGGTACATGCCCTGCAGCTCGATGGCCCAGGCGCCGTTCTGGTTCAGGGCCAGCACCTCGTGGCTGTGGGCCAAACCGATGGCGAAGAGCATGTTCAGGGCGATCAGCCCGGCCCCCACGCGGGCGTACCAGCCCACCAGGAGCAGAATGGGGCCCAGCACCTCGCCAAGGAAGGCCCCGTAGGCCAGCGCCGGGGGAAGACCCGCCTCCCCGACCATACCCTGGATGCCGTCCACCCCGTTGGTCAGTTTGTTGATGCCGTGCAGCAGGATCAGCACGGCCAGCACCACCCGCAGCAGCAGTTTGCCGAGATCGTTCATCATGGTGGGGTTCCATCCTGGTTGTTCCGGAAAAAAAGAAAACCCTTTCCGAACCAAGGTAACCCCTTGAGCGAAAATGGAAACCCCTTGCTAAAAAGGCAGATCGGTCAGCGCGTGGAGCCGGTGCGACGGGCGGGCTCGGAGCCGGGCTCGCCGGGTAGGGCCAAGGGAGCGGCGGTCTTCCAGGAGAGGTTCTCGCTGGTGGGACGGGTGAGGAGGAAGGCCGCCACGCAGGCCAGCGCCAGCCCCTGCAGGGCCAGGGCCCAGGCGGGGACGCCGGCGCCCGCCGCGATGCCCACGCTGGCGAACAGGGAGAGCACGGCGATCCACTTGCCCCGGCGCGGGATGGCCCGGTGCTCCCGCCAGTCCCTTAGGTAGGGACCGAAGCGGGGATGGGTGAGGAGCCAGCGACGGGCACGCTCCGAGCTCCGGCCGAAGGCCCAGGCGGCCACCAGCAGGAACGGGGTGGTGGGCAGCAGCGGCAGCAGGATGCCCGCCACGCCCAGCCCCACATTGCACCAGCCGAAGAGCTGCCAGACCCAGCGCATGTCCCACCTCCCCGGTAAGGCTCCTGCGTTAGTATACACCCGCACCGTTGCGACGAGGATCGGCCCGCCACTCTTCGACCCATTTGCGGACCCGTAGGTGCCCTGCGGAGAATGGGTGGTTCCTCCGGACCCACGGGAGGACCGTCACACCATGCTCGGGATCGTCCTCCGCGCCCTGCTGCCCGGGGCGTTCCTCCTCCTCGCCGGGTGCGCCACCGGGGTCACGCCGCCCGCATCCCCCGTGGAGGACCCCCGCCGGGTCTTCCTCCTGGACCACGGCTGGCACGCCAGCCTGGTGCTGACCACCCCGGAGGGCGACCTGGTGCGCTACGCCTACGGCGACTGGCGGTACTACGCCGAGCGGGACACCGGTTTGGGCAGCGGCCTGGCGGCGCTGTTCCGCGCCACCCCGGCGACCCTGGGCCGCCGTGAGCTGCCCGGTCCGCCGGATCCGGGGGTAGTGTGCCGCCGGGTCCTGGTACCGGTGGAAACGCTGTTCCCCCTGGAGGTGTCCGGAGCGCGGGTGGACGCCCTTCGGAACTGGCTGGACCGCCGCCACGCGGAGGGCGCCGAGGGCCACAAGTATGTTCCCGCCTACGACCTGACCTTCGCACCCCTGTCCGAGTCCTACCGCCTGCCCACCACCTCCAACAGCCGGGTGGCCCGGTGGCTGCGCTCTCTGGGCGCGGAGGTTACCGAGACCCCCCTGCTGTCGCGTTGGACCCTGGGAGGACCCGACGCCGAGCCGCCGCACCGCTGCCCCCCTTGATCCTCCGTCCGGCCGTCCCGCTTGGCGCCCCTTCCGCGCCGGACCGGGGTTGTCGGGAATAAGGCCCACCCGCTGGGAAGTTACGTGCATCCCGGTACAGCTTCTGGCAGTCTTTGGACAGACTGGTTGGCTGTCCGTTTGCTGCGGGACAGCCACAGGGGAAAGTGACGGGCGGAACGGACCCCTATGCTGCTCCCCTCGGGGACCTCCGGGCGACCGGAGAGGGGGGAGACACCGGGAGGTCGGCCTCCCGAGTAGAGGCGGCCGACCGGACTGGCACGGGCGACGACGGGTCCGACCCAGTCGACAACAAAGGGGATTGTCATGAGCGAGAATCCGTATCAGGCGCCGGCGGCGGCGCTGGAGACTGCCTTCGGGAACGGCGACCGGGAGTCGGGAGAGCTTCGCGAGCCACGGGGGGTGGCCGTCGGGCGCGGCTGGGGATGGATCCGGGAGGCCTATGGCCTGTTCAAGCGGCAGCCGGCCCTCTGGGTCCTCCTGCCACTGACCTTCATGCTCATCCAGATGGGCCTTTCCATGGTACCGCTGGTCAACATCCTGGCTGCCTTCCTGGGGGTTCTGTTGATGGCGGGAATGTACTTCGCCGCCGACCAAACCGCCAACGACGCCGATGCGGCCTTTCCCGACCTCTTCGTGGGCTTCCGCGAGAACACCCTGCGCCTGCTGGGCGTCGCCCTGGTCCACTCCCTTGGAACCATTCTCGCGGTCGGAATGAGCCTGTTTCCCGCCCTGGCTTCGGGCACGGGAGCGGGACTCGACCAGGCCGGGACGAGCCCTGGCCCGGTCGCGCTGCTTTTCCCTCTGGCCATGTTCGCGATCATGATCCCGATCGCCATGGCCACCTGGTTCGCGACGCCCCTGGTCATCCTCGAGGACGTAAAGGTGCTGCCCGCCCTGCGCATGAGCTTCATGGCCTGCCTGCGCAACATCCTGCCCATGTTTGTCTACGGGCTGGCCCTGGGTGCGCTCTTTTTCCTGGGGGCCCTGCCCCTGTTCCTCGGTCTGCTGGTGGTGTTCCCGGTCGCGATCCTTTCCAGCTACACCGCCTACCGGGACATCTTCTACAGCGAGCCCGCCCCGGCGTAGGGAGCGATCGGGAAGGTGCTCGACACCACCGTCCGTACCGAGACCCCGGAGGGGGTGGATCTCCACCTGCACCCGGCCGGGCCCCTGGAGCGGGCCCGCGCCTGGATGATCGACCAGCTGCTGCGCCTGGGGATCTACGCCCTGGTGTCCTTCGTGCTCGGCCTGCTCGGCCAGTTCGGCTGGGGCCTGGCCCTGGTGGTCGTCTTCCTCGTGGAGTGGTTCTACCCGGTGTACTTCGAGCTGTTCCACGGCGGGGCCACGCCGGGAAAGATGGCCCTGGGGCTCCACGCCATCCAGGACAACGGCGCGCCGCTGGAATGGCGCGGGGCCCTGCTGCGCAACCTCCTGCGGGCGGCGGACTTCCTGCCCTTCCTCTACGGCCTGGGGCTGGTGGTAATGGTCCTCACGGGCCGCTTCCAACGGCTCGGCGACCTCGCTGCCGGGACCCTGGTGGTGTACGACACCGAGCGGCACGACCAGAGGGACTCCGGGGTGCAAGGCACCCTGCCCCCGCCGGTGCCGCTGAGCCTGGAGGAGCAACAGGCCGTCCTGGCCTTCGCCGAGCGGGGCGGGCAGCTGTCCCCGCAGCGCCGGGCCGAGCTGGCGGCGGTGCTCGCCCCCCTCCTCCCCGCCGGGGCGCCGGAGCCGGAGACGGCCCTGCACCGGCTCGCCAACTGGTATCGGGGACAGGGCATGGCGGAGGCGGAGCCGTGAAGCAGCTCCAGTTCGAACGGCACCACCGGGAGGACTGGGAGGCGCTCGAGGAACGGCTCGACGCCCTGGATCGCCGGGTCGCGGACGACGAGGTCGGCGACCTGCCGGAGCTGTACCGCCGCACCTCCCGCCACCTGGCCCTGGCCAAGGACCGCCACTACAGCCCGGCCCTGGTGGCCCGCCTCCACCGGCTGGTGCTGCGCGGCCACCAGCACCTCTACCGCACCCGGCGGCGCTGGGCCGGACGGGTGCTGCAGTTCTTCCTGGTGGAGCTGCCCCGCACCGTCCGCGCCGAGCGCCGGCTGTTCAGTCTTGCCGCCTTCCTGCTGTTCTTCCCCGGCCTGGTCATGGGCTTGGCCAGCTACGCCGACGGGCGGCTCATCTACACCTTGGCGGGCAGCGAGCAGGTGCGCCAGATGGAGTCCATGTACGACCCGGCCAATGACAAGGTCGGGCGCGGCGCCGAGCGCCAGTCCGCCTCCGACTTCCAGATGTTCGGCGTCTACGTCAGCAACAACACCGGCATCGGCTTCCGCACCTTCGCCGGGGGCCTGCTGTTCGGCGTGGGAACGGTGGCGACCCTGCTCTTCAACGGCCTGTTCCTGGGGGGCGTGGCCGGCCACCTGACGGGGCTCGGCTACGCCGGTACCTTCTGGCCCTTCGTGGCCGGCCACGGGGCCTTCGAGCTCACCGCCATCGTACTCAGCGGCACCGCCGGCCTGCAGCTCGCCCGCGCCCTGTACGCGCCGGGGCGGTACGGCCGCATCGGCGCGCTGCGGGCCGTCGCCCCCGCCAGCGCCACCATCATGGCCGGCGCCGCGCTACTCTTCCTCCTGGCGGCCTTCGTGGAGGCCTTCTGGTCCTCCAGCACCCTGGTGCCGGACGAAGTGAAGTACGCGGTGGCCGGGGTGCTCTGGACCCTGGTGGCGGCGTATTTCCTCCTCGCCGGGAGGGCGCGGCGTGGATCTTGAGCGGGTCCAGGCGGAGCTCCGTCCGCGGCGGCCCGGGGAGGCGGTGGACCTGGGGACCCGCTTCGCCCGGGCCTGGTGGCCCGCCATGCTGGGCTTCTGGCTGTTTACCGCCGGGCCGGCCTTTTTGGTCGTGCACGGGCTGCTCTGGAGCCACTTGGCCTGGGCCCCGCTCGCCTTCTGGTGGCTGAAGCCCCTTTACGAGCGGGCGCCGCTGTTCTTCCTCAGCCGTGCCCTGTTCGGCGAGCGCCCCGCCGCCGCTTCGACGGCCCGCGAACTGCATCGGATCGCGGCGCCGGGCCTGCTCGGCGACCTCACCTGGCGCCGCCTCAGCCCGCGGCGCTCCTTCGCCCTGCCCGTGGCCCTGCTGGAAGGGGCCCGCGGGGAGGCCCGGGGCAGCCGGCTGGCGGTGCTGGGCAGCGCCCGGGGCACGGCGGGCTGGCTGACGCTGATCTACGCCCTCTTCGAGGCCCTGCTGGCCCTCTCCCTGCTGCTCGCCGCCTGGGCGCTGGTGCCCTCCCGGCTGGCCCTGGATGTGAGCCACTTCCTCACCGCCACCACCGCCGGCCAGGTCACCCTGAACGCGGTGGCCTTCCTGGCGGCGGCCGCCGTGGCGCCCTTCTACGTGGCCTCGGGGTTTAGCCTGTACCTCAACCGCCGGGTGGAGCTGGAGGGCTGGGACCTGGAGATCCGCTTCCGGCGCCTGCGGGACCGCCTGGAGGGCGGCACCGGAGCGGGCCGGGCCGCCTTCGTTCTCCTGGCCCTGGGTGCGGCCCTGGCGGGAGCGCCTGCCACTCCTGTGGAGGCGGCCGCCGACCCCGCCGGCCCCCAGGCCTCCGCGCCCACCGGCCCGGAGGAGGCGGAGGCCCGCATCGAGGAGGTGCTCGCCCACCCCGACTTCGGCCGTATGGAGACCGAGACCCGCTGGGAGCTGGATTTCGACCCCGACTTCGAGGCCGATTCCGGGTTCGAGATCCCGGAATTTTTCAAATGGCTGCTGGATCTGGGCGGGATGCTGGCCAGCCTGGGGGAGGTGCTCCTGTGGGCCGCGGCGGGCGTGGCCGTTTACTTCCTTCTCTACAACCTCCTTGGCTGGCTGCGCCAGGTGGACCGGACCCGGACGGGGAGCCGACCGCGTGGACCGGCGCCGGAGGTGCTGTTCGGCCTGGCGGTGACCCCGGACTCCCTGCCCGCGGATGTGCCCGGCAAGGCGCGCGAGCTGTGCGGGGAGGGCCGGCCCGGGGAGGCCCTGGCCCTCCTCTACCGCGCCGGGCTGGCCCGGCTGCTCGCGCGGGTGGAGGTCCCCTCCGGGGCCACGGAGGGAGAGGTCCTGCGCCAGGCCGAAGGGGCCCTGGACGCCACGGGCCGGGGCCTCTTCACCGAGCTCACCGCCACCTGGCTGCGCTTCGCCTACGGGCACCGGCCCCCTCCCCCGGCCACCGTTGAGGACCTCTGCCGCCGCTGGCCGATGCTCGAGGAGGGCAGGCGGTGACCCGGGGCGAGCGCTTGGCGCTCGGGGGACTGACTCTGGCCGTGCTTGGCTTGGTCGTGGGGGGCTTCCTCCTGTTCTTCAAGCCCGTGGAGGAGGAGGTGCGCACCGATGTCTCCCTGGAGGCGCGCAAGAACCCCTTCCTGGCCGCGGCGCGCTTCCTGGAGGCCGGCGGGGTGCCCACTGAGCGCGCCCGGGGCCGGGGCACGCTGGAGGAGCTGCCCCCGCCGGACCGGGTCCTGTTCCTCACCGCGCCCCTGGCGGACCTGGAGGCTTCCGAACGGGAGGAGCTCGCCGCCTGGCTGCGCGCCGGAGGCCACTTGGTCACCGAGGCGTTCTTCCTGTGGGACCCGGAGGAGCAGGCCAGCGGCGACCCCTTCCTGGATGGCTTCGGCATCCGGCTGCACCGCCATGGGGACGCCGGGTCCGTGTGCCGGGAGGAGGCAGACGGAGAGATCGAGGTGACCCTGCCCGGAGTCCGCCCGGCCATGGAGGCCGAGCCGTCGCCCCGGTACTACCTGGAGGACGCCGCCGGGGCGGCGGACGGCCGGGTCACGACCCTCTGCGGCCCCCACCTGCTCACCCGCGCCGTGGGCGAAGGCCGCCTCACCGTGGTCTCCGACACGGGCTTCTGGCGCAACGACCGGATCGGCGAAGGGGACCACGCCCTGTTCCTCTGGCGCGTGATAACGCTTACCGAGCCCGCCGGGGCCCGGTTCCTGGCCCACGTGGACATGCCCGGTCTCCCGCTCCTGCTCTGGGAAAAGGCCCCGGAGGCCATCCTCTCCGGGGCCATCCTCCTCCTCTTCGCCCTGTGGGCGGCGTACAACCGCTTCGGGCCGCCGCTGCCTCCCCCCGGCAGCGGCCCCCGCCGCAGCCTGGTGGAGCACCTGGACGCCCTGGGCGCCTTCCACTACCGCCACAGCCAGCCGGACCGGCTCCTGGAGCCCCTCCGCCGGCGCCTGCACAACCGATTGGAGGGGCGCATCGCCCTGTGGCGCCACTGGGACCGGTCCCGACGGCTGGCCTGGCTGGCCGAGCATTCGGGCCTGGAGGAGGAGCCCCTGGAGCGCGCCCTTTACCACACTCCGGGCAGCGACGGGGAGCTCCTGGAGACGATTCAGACCCTGCAAACCCTGGGACGACACCTATGAGCAACGAGACCCCCCTCAGCCCCCAACCGCCGGAAGCGCCCGCCGGGGCCGAGCACGCGCGGCGCCTGCTGGAGTCCGTGCGCGCCGCCTTCGTCGGCCAGGAGCGGGTGGTCACCGAGACCCTCGCCGCCCTGGTGGCGGGGGGCCACGTCCTCATCGAGGGGGTCCCCGGGCTGGGTAAGACCCTCCTGGCCCGGGCCCTGGCCCGGGCGGTGAACGGCGGATACGCCCGTGTCCAGTTCACCCCCGACCTCATGCCCAGCGACGTCACCGGTCATACCCTCTACGACGCCACCTCGGGGCGGTTCCGCATCCGCAAGGGGCCGGTGTTCACCAACTTCCTGCTGGCCGACGAGATCAACCGGGCCCCGGCCAAGACCCAGTCCGCCCTGCTGGAGGTGATGCAGGAGCGTCAGGTGACGCTGGAGGACCAGGCCCTGCCCCTGGAACCCCCCTTCATGGTCCTGGCCACCCAGAACCCGGTGGAGCAGGAGGGCACCTACCCCCTGCCCGAGGCCCAGCTGGACCGCTTCCTGCTCAAGGTCCGCATCGACTACCCCTCCGCCGATGAGGAGTCGGACATCGTGGACCGGGTGACCCGGGGCCAGACGGGCGAGCAGCTGGACGTAGAGGCGGTGATGCCCATGGTCTCCGCCGCCGAGGTCCTGGACCTCCAGCAAGCCGCCGCCGGCCTGGAGGCGGACGGCCAGGTGGTGGACTACGCCGTACGCATCGCCCGCGCCACCCGGGACTGGCCGGGCGTCCACAACGGCGCCGGGCCCCGCGGCGGCATCGCCCTGGTCCGCACGGCCCGGGCCTACGCCCTGCTCCAGGGCCGGGACTTCATCGTCCCCGACGACGTGAAGGCCATCGCCAAGCCCGTCCTGCGCCACCGCCTGCAGCTCGGGGCGGAGCTGGAGATCGAGGGCCTGTCCAGCGACGACGTCCTCGACCAGATCCTGGAGCAGGTGGAAGCCCCGCGGCCATGAGACCCGCGCTGCCAAGCCTTCTCCTCCTGGCCGGCTGGTTCGCGCTCGGTCTGGGCGGGGCGCTGTGGCCGGTCCTGGCGGAGGCCTGGCGGGGCGGCGGCCTCCTCCTGGCCGGCCTCCTGGGGACCGACTGGCTGGCCGCCCGCCGCCCGCTGGACCTGGAGGTCGAGCGGCGCCCCCCGGCCAACCTCGCCCAGGGTGCCTGGGCCACCGTGGAGGTAGTCCTCCGCAACCTCGGGAAGCGGGCCTACTCCCTGGCCGTGTACGACCACCACCCGGCGACCGCCGAAACGGCGGGCAAGCCTGTGCCGCTGCGCCTGGAGCCCGGGGCCTCGGCCCGCGTCCGGTACCGCCTGCGGCCCACCCGGCGCGGGGAGGCCCAGTTCGGACCGGTGGAGATCTGCGTCCGCTCCCCCCTGCGCCTGTGGCGGCGCTACGCCCTTTTGCCGCAGGACCAGCAAAGGCGGGTCTACCCGGACTACGCCGAAACCGTCAAATACTCCCTACTGGCCCTGGACAACCAGCTCTCCCAGCTCGGCATCCGCCAGCGCCAGCAGCGGGGCATGGGCCTGGAATTCCATCAGCTCCGCGACTACCGCGAGGGCGACAGCATCCGCCGCATCGACTGGAAGGCCACCGCCCGGCACGGCAAGCCCATCGCCCGCGATTACCAGGACGAGCGGGACCAGGAGGTGGTGTTCCTCCTCGACTGCAGCCACCGCATGCGCACGGAGGAGGATGGCCGCAGCCACTTCGACCAGAGCCTCAACGCCCTGCTGCTCCTGGCCCATGTGGCCCTGCGCCAGGGCGACGCCGTGGGCCTGCACACCTTCGGCGGGCCGCGACGCCGGCTCGCTCCCCGCAAGGGTACGGCCACCCTCAACCGCCTGCTCAATCAGCTCTACGACCTGGAGGCCACGGGCCACGGGGCCGATTTCACGGCGGCCGTACAGGAGCTCCTGGGCCGGCAGCGCAAGCGCGCCCTGCTGGTGTTCCTGACCAACCTCCGGGACGAGGACGGCGACGACCTGGTCCGAGCCGCCCGCATGGCGAGCCCCCAGCACCTGGTGATGGTGGCGAACCTGCGGGAGACCGTCCTGGACCGGCTGGTGGCCGAGCCCGTCGCCACGGTGGACCAATCCCTGCGCCACGCCGCGGCGGTGGACCTTCTGGCCCGCCGCGAGGGGGTCCAGGAGCGGCTCCGCCACGGCGGCGCCCTCCCCTTGGAGGCCACGCCCGACCAGCTGCCCAGCGCGGTGGTCAACCAGTACCTGGCCATCAAGCGCAGCGGCCGGCTCTAGGCCGTCCCTCTGGCGGGGCGGCCTTTTTTTTCCGGTACAGAAGCGATCTGGCGTCTCCGACACCCACCGGATGAGGCGGTGCAGGGCACCGGGGCAGGCATCGGGAAGGGACCGAGGGCCCTATGGCCCCGGGGGCAAGGGGTAATCAGGAAGTCTTCATCCGGGAGGAGGCGCCCACGTCCCCCCGCGGCTCCCGCTGGCCTATCCGGCGCCGGCCCTCAAGATCCTCGGCGTTCTCCCGCAGGCGCTCTACCACGCGGCGCAGGTGGTGGCGGTGGTCGGGATGGCCCTGCTCGGCCAGCTGGGCCAGGCGGGAATGGGCGCCCCGGAAGCGCTGGCGGGCCGTTTCCCACTGGCGGGGTCCCGCCTCCTCCGCCTCGCCGGGCAGCCCATATTCTTGCTCGATCAGGAACTTCTGCTCCTTCAGGGAGCTTTCCGCCGCATTCAGGATAGCCTTCCATTCCAGTTCGCTGAAGTTACGCATCTCTGTCCCGTTTGTTTCGTGAATCTATTCTGCGCTTCAGGTCCCGGGGGAGCCCCCGGCCTCCGTCGCTGCGGCGACCCGCCGTCCTTATGGGATATGGCTCCCCGATGCGCCCGGGGTTCCTGCCGCTCAAGGATCCCCCTACTCCGCCTCCGGGTGGACCGGTACGCTTCGGGGTTCGCCAACCCGGCCTCCCACCGATCCGGAACATTTGTACCGAATCGACCCTTCCTTCCGAAAATGGGGGAAACGTGGTGCTGTATGCGGTCTTTGCCTTACGAAGGGGCGACCGCGGGCCGCCGCGGGCGGTGAATGCCGGCCGCTGGCGGAAATACCCTCAGGGTCCGGGAGGGTGGGGGTCGGGGATCGGGAGCGCCCCGGAGACGGGGAAGCCGCCGGGGCGAGCGCTGGGATAAGGGGACAGGCATCGGGGCCGGGGCGAGATTCCGGACCCAGGGGTGACGGGCGGGGGATCCCCCGCCCGGGACGCGGGAGTCGCCTAGCGGATCAGGCGGGCCAGCCGGCGGAAGCTGTCGGTGCCCGCCTGCTGCAGCCACTCGAACAGCACGGACTCCACGTTGGCCACCTGCACGCCGTTGGCCCGGAGGCGGTGCAGGGCGTTGGCCTTGTGGTCACACCGTCGCGAGCAGACCGCGTCCTCCACCACGAAGGGGGTGTAGCCCGCTTCCCTGAGCTCCAGGGCGGTCTGCAGGACGCACACGTGGGTCTCCATGCCCGCGATCACCACCTGGGGCCGGCCCGCGGTCTCCAGCGCGGCGGTGAAGTCCGACGCGCCGCAGCAGGAAAAGCTGTCCTTCGGGAACACCCGGGCGTCTTCGGGGAAGTGCTCGCTGACTTCCGGGAGGGTTGCTCCCAGCCCCTTGGGGTACTGCTCGGTGGCCAGGACCGGGAGCCCCAGCTCCTCGGCGGCCCGCAGCAGCACCTCCACGCCCGCCAGCACCTCCCGCCGGGCATCGGGGCTCATGGCCGGGGCGAGCTTCTCCTGGATGTCCACGATGGCAAGGACACTTTGTTCGGCGCGTGCGAGGGACATGGCGGGGCCTCCCGACGTTGGCTGGATGGTTCCGGTCCGTTCGCCACCCGGCGAAGGCCCCAAGTGTACGGAATCCGCCGCCGGGAGCCCATGGATCTAGAGGAGGGTGTAGACCACCGCGCCCATGGTCAGCCCGGTAACGACAAAGGCCACCAGGGCCAGCAGCCCGTCCCGGGCGATGAGGGAGAGCCCGAAGGCGAGGAGGCCCGCCCCCGCCCCGTTGGCGCTGAAGGGGACCACCTCCATAACCGGCATGCCGAAGGCGATGAGGACGCACACCGCGGCGATGGCGTAGAACCCCGTGCCCTGGGCGAACATGCGCAGCCGCGGCCGGGTCCAGCGGTCCAGGAAGCGCGCCGGGGGCCGCATCCAGTCCAGGGACTTGCGCAGGCCTTCCTGCCCCACTTCCCGGTTGAGCATCCAGGACGGCAGCCAGAAGTACTCGCGCTGGAAAAGCAGCTGCCCCGCGGTAAGCAGCACCAGGAGCCCCATGATGGTGGGCATGCCGGGGAGATCGCCGACGATGGGAGCGAGGGTGACCAGCCCCGCGAGCAGCAGCAGGGGCCCGAAGGAACGGCGTCCGGTGGCGTGCAGGATGGACTCCATGGAGACCTGATCCTTGTCCTGGGCCGCCTCACCGATCCGGTCCAGCAATTCTTCCAGGCTCTGGGGATCTTGGGACATGGGCGAATGACCCGGTTGGGGTGGATCTCTTTCCACCCTGCCCCTTTTCCATAGCTGGGCAAACCTGGGAAACAAAGGCGACCCGGACCTTAGGCCCGGCCGCGGCTGTGCCCCTCCCCCACTCCGCCGGCGATGAGGTGGGCCACGCGCAGGGGCTCGGGGAGCTTGCCGTGCCGGGCCCATTGGCGCAGGGCCGCCTCTGCCTGGGTCCGGGTCAGGCCGGCCCGCTGCACGTGGACACCCCCCATCGGCTCCATGGGCCCCAGCCGGTCCAGGACGGCCCACTTGCGGGCTCCTCCCGGGACGCGCTCCAGCAGGGCGCGGCGGATCCGTTCCCGGTCCGGCTCGCGGCGGGCCACCACCAGCACCGGCAGGCCGAGGGCGTGGTGCAGCAGCACGGGATCCACCACGTTGAACCCGGCCAGGGTCACGCCCTGCAGGAACACGATCCGCAGCTGGGGGAAGAAGCGCGAGGCGGCCACCAAGCGGATCAGGACGGCGGTGGCGTCGGTGCCGTCCCGCTGGACGTGACCGCTCACTACCCCGTCAAGACGGTCCTTGGCGAATACCGCTCCTACCACCCCCACCGGGCCGGGGCCGGCCCGGTCGAAGGGCACGTCGTCGAAGCCGATGGCGTGGGGGTAGGAGCTCGTGGGCATGGACGGATCCGGGTCGGAGCCCGCTTCAGGGCGGGATTTCGGATCGGGGTTGGAAACCGGGTTGGCCGTCGCCCGCTGATGCGGGCTCCCACGGGAGGTGATCCGGGCGCCGGGGCCCGCCTTTGCCCTGGGAGGTTCCCCGCTGAGGCTTAGAGGCGGCCTTCCGGGCCGCTAGTGGGCCTCCTCCCAGTTGGCCCCGGTGCCGATCTCCACCTCCAGGGGCACCTCCAGCTCGTCGTTGCCGCCGGTCATGAGGCCGGGCAGGGCCTGCTGCAGGGCCGCCAGCTCCTCGGGGGGCGCCTCGAACACCAGCTCGTCGTGCACCTGCATGAGCATGCGGGTGGCCATGCCCTCCCCCTCCAGCCAGCGGTCCACCGCGATCATGGCCTGCTTGATGATGTCCGCGGCCGTGCCCTGCAGCGGGGCGTTGATGGCGGTGCGCTCGGCGGCCGCCCGCACGCCCGGATTGCGGGCGTGGATGTCGGGCAGGTAGAGGCGCCGGCCGCGCAGGGTCTCGACAAAGCCCTGCTCCCGGGCCCGCTCCCGGGTGGCGTCCATGTAGGCGCGCACCCCCGGGTAGCGCTCGAAGTAGGCGTTGATGTAGGCCTGGGCGTCCTCCTGGGGGATCTCCAGCTGGCGGGCCAGGCCCCAGGCGGACATGCCGTAGATGAGGCCGAAGTTGATGGCCTTGGCGGCGCGGCGCTGGGCGGGCTGCACCGCGTCGGCGCTCGCGGCGCCGAACACCTCGGCGGCGGTGGCGGCGTGGACGTCCTCGCCGTGGGCGAAGGCCTCGCGCAGGCGCTGGTCGCCGGAGAGATGGGCCATGAGGCGCAGCTCGATCTGCGAGTAGTCCGCCGCCACCATGGTCCAGCCCTCCTCCGGGACGAAGGCCTTGCGGATGCGGCGGCCCTGCTCGGTACGCACCGGGATGTTCTGCAGGTTGGGCTCCGCCGAGGACAGCCGCCCGGTGGCGGTATTGGCCTGGTGGTAGTTGGTGTGCACCCGGCCCGTCTCGGGGTTGATGAGCTTGGGCAGGGCGTCGGTGTAGGTGGACTTGAGCTTGGAAAGCCCCCGGTGCTCCAGGATGCGCGCCGGCAGGGGATAGTCCTCGGCGAGCTGGGTGAGCACCTCCTCGTTGGTGGAGGGCGCCCCCTTGGGGGTGCGCTTGAGCACCGGCAGCTCCAGCTCGTCGAAGAGGATGGTCTGGATCTGCTTGGGCGAGCCCAGGTTGAACTCGCGGCCGGCGATGGCGTAGGCCTGCTCCTCGGCGCGCTGCATCTCGCCGGCCATCTCCTCGGAGAGTTGGCCGAGCAGGTCCAGATCCAGGCGCACCCCGGTGCGCTCGATTTTGGCCAGCACCGGCATGAGCGGCAGCTCCAGCTCCTCGTAGATGGCCCACAGGCGCGGCTCCGCCTCCAGCTCGGGGGCCAGGGACTCGTACAGGGCCAGGGTCACCTCGGCGTCCTCGCCGGCGTAGTCCACCGCCTCGGCCACCGGCACCCGATCGAAGGTCACCTGCTTGGCGCCCTTGCCCGCCACCTCCGTGTAGCTGGTGGTGGCGCGGCCCAGGCGCTCGGTGGCCAGGTTGTCCATGCTGTGATTGTGGCGGGTGGGGTTGAGCACGTAGCTCATGAGCATGGTGTCGTGAAAGGGGCCGGTCACCCGATAGTCCGCGCGGTGCAGGACGGAGAGGTCATACTTGAGGTTGTGGCCCACCTTGGGCTGCGCGTTGCCCAGGAGCGGTTCCAGGGCCTCACGCACCCGCTCGGCGGGCAGCTGCCGGTCGGCGCCCTCCCCGGTGTGGCCCACCGGCACGTAATAGCCGGTGCCCGCCTCCACGGCGAAGGACAGGCCCACCAGGTCGGCGCGCTCCGCCGACAGGCTGGTGGTCTCGGTGTCGAAGGCGAAGCGCTCGGCCTCCCCCAGGCGCTCCCCCAGGACCGCGAGCTCATCCTCGTCGGTGACCGCCTCGTAAGCGGAGGCCTCGGCCTCCCCCTCCAGCGCACCCAGCTCCCGGGCCAGGCTGTGGAACTCCAGCTCGCGGAACAACTCCTGGAGGACGGGGACGTCCTCCGCGTGGCGGCGCAGGTCGTCCAGGGTGCGGTCCAGGTCCAGCTCCCGCCGGATGGTGGTGAGGTCCTTGCTGAGCCGCAGCTGCTCGGCGTGCTCCTCCAGGCGCTCGCGCTGCTTGCCCTTGAGTTCGTGGAGGTGGTCGAGGAGGTTCTCCACGCTGCCGTAGGTCTGCAACAGCTTGGCGGCGGTCTTCTCGCCGATTCCGGGCACACCGGGGATGTTGTCCACCTTGTCGCCCACCAGGGCCAGGAGGTCGGCGATGGCCGACGGCGGCACGCCCCACCGCTCCCGGACGGCGTCCTCGTCGATCAGGCGGTTCTTCATGGTGTCCAACAGCCGGGTATGGCCGTCCACCAGCTGGGCCATGTCCTTGTCGCCGGTGACGATCATCACCTCGCAGCCGAGGGACTCCGCCTGGACGGCCAGGGTGCCGATCACGTCGTCGGCCTCCACGCCCTCCTCCACCAGCATGGGCAGGCCGAAGGCCTCCACCAGCCGGTGGATGTAGGGGAGCTGCTCGGCCAGGTCCTCGGGCATGGGCGGGCGGTGGGCCTTGTACTCGGGATAGATCTCCGAGCGGAAGGTGGGGCCCTTGGGGTCGAAGACCACGCCCAGCTCGGCGGGGCCGTAGTCCTCCAGGAGCTTGAGCACCATCTGGGCGAAGCCGAAGGCGGCCCCGGTGGCCATACCGCTGGCGTTGGTGAGGTTGGGGAGGGCATGGTACGCCCGGAAGATGTAGGAGCTGCCGTCCACCAGGAAGACCGGGCCGGCGCCCCCGTCGGTTTTTTGCCCGTCCTTCGTCATAGGCGGTATGCTCTCCCTCTTTGACGGCCACCGGCCGGCCCGCAACCGGCTGTGGTGATAAGGCGAAAAGGGTACCATGGACAGGAAGGGTGACCGATCCGCCCCCGAGGCCCAGGAGTTCCTCAAGCCGGGGACAACGAGCACCAACGGGGCCTGGAACGACGAGATCCTGGCCGAGTTCAGCCACGGCTTCGAGAACCTGGCGGACATCGAGCCGGCGGTGAGCATCTTCGGTTCGGCGCGGATCGAGCCGGGGCACCCCTACTACGAGACCACCAGGGAGATCGCCCGGCGCCTGGCCGCGGACGGCTTCACCATCATCAGCGGCGGCGGCCCGGGGATCATGGAGGCCGCCAACCGCGGCGGCGTGGAGGGCGGCGCGGAGAGCGTGGGGCTCAACATCGATCTGCCCCGGGAACAGCGCGCCAACCCGTACCAGACCCGGGAGCTGCTTTTCCGCCACTTCTTCGCCCGCAAGGTCATGTTCGTCAAGTACGCCACGGCCTACGTGGTCATGCCGGGCGGCTTCGGCACCCTGGACGAGCTGGTGGAAGCCCTGACCCTGCAGCAGACCGGCAAGAGCCGGCGCTTCCCCACCATCCTGGTGGGGTCGCCCTTCTGGAAGGGGCTCATCGACTGGTTCCGGGAGACCCTGCTGGGGTTCGGCACCATCAGCGCCGAGGATCTGGATCTGTTCATGGTGTGCGACGAGCCCGAGGAGGTGGTCGGCGAGATCCTGGACTTCTACCGCCGGGAGCACGGCGGCGCGCCGCCCGGGGGGCGGGCGCGGGAATTCTGAACCCCGCGCCGCCGCCCGGGCTCCAATTCCCTGGTATCATGCCGGCGAACCCCGCCCACCGGGGGCTTTTGCCGCCGGCACCGGAGGGCCGAGCCATGCAGCCCGCACGACGCTTTCTGACGCTCCTGGCACTGGCGCTGGCGCTTCCCGCGGCCGCCCAGGATCCGGAGGGGATCGAGGACCTGCCTCCCGAGCAGCGCATCGCTCCGGGCCAGGAGGAGCCCGAGGTCCGCATCATCCAGCGCGGGGACACGACCATCACCGAGTACGAGGCCCAGGGCCAGGTCTACATGATCAAGGTGGAGCCCGCCGTGGGACCGTCCTACTACCTGTACGACCGCAACGGTGACGGGGAATGGGACGATCGCTTCTCCGAGCTCGGCCCGGACATTACCGTACCCCAATGGACCATCTTCGAATGGTGAGGCCCGCGTAGACGTCGATGTCGGTTTATACCTCCGTCACCCCCGAACAGCTGGACGAGTTTCTCGCCCACTTCCGCCAGATCGGCGAGGCCCGCGACCTGCAGGGCATCTCCCAGGGCGTGGAGAACACCAACTACTTCCTCACCACCGACCGGGGGGAGTACATCCTCACCCTGTTCGAGCGGGTGCCGGAGCAGGACCTGCCCTTCTTCCTCAACCTGATGGCCTTCCTCGCCAACGACGGCCTGCCCGTGCCCCGGCCGGTGCCCGACGACGAGGGCAGCTTCCTGCGCCGCCTAGCGGGCAAGACCGCGGCCATCGTCACCAAGCTACCGGGCCGGACCATCTACTACCCGGGCGTGGAGCACTGCGCGGAGGTGGGCCGGGTGCTCGGACGCATGCACCGGGCCGGCCAGCGCTTCCCCGACAGCCGGGACAATCCGCGCGGGCCCGGCTGGTGGCAGGATACGGCGGCGGCCCTGGAGGGGGACCTGTCCCCGGACGAGTGGCGGCTGCTCCAGGACGAGCTCACCTACCAGTACCACAACCGGCGGGTGGACCTGCCGCGCGGCGTGATCCACGCCGACTTGTTCCACGACAACGCCCTGTTCGAGGGCAACGAGCTCACCGGGGTCATCGACTTCTACTACGCCTGCAGCGACGTGCTGGCCTTCGACCTGGCCATCGTCGCCAACGACTGGTGCATCCACCCCGACGGCACCCTCAATCCCTACCGCACCCGGGCGCTGCTGAAGAACTACAACGCCGAGCGGCCGCTGACCAGCGTGGAGGAGGCCCTGTGGCCGGTGATGCTGCGCGGGGCGGCGCTGCGCTTCTGGCTGTCCCGGCTCTGGGACTACCACCACCCCCGCGACGGCGAGCTCACCTCCACCAAGGACCCGGACACCTTCCGCGCCATCCTGGAGGCCCGCCGCGACCTGCCCCAGAACGCCTGGGTGGGCTGGCCGAAGGCGGCGGAGTAGGAACCGGCCCCTTCCAACAGGGGGAACGGGCCTCCTGCACCGTAGGAACTCGCTTTAGCGAGCGATGGGTAAGAAGGCCGTGGGGGGGTGGGTGGGATTCGCCCGCTGAAGCGGGCTCCTACAGGCTAGGCGCGGTTTCCATCATCCCTCACGCCTCACTCCAACCGCTCCAGCCCCGCGTACTCGGTGATCAGCCACTTTTCCTCCCCCAGGTCGCGGAAGAAGACCCGCACCCGCGCCTTGGGACCGCTGCCCTCGCAGGCCATGACCACGCCGGCGCCGAAGCGGGGATGGCGCACCCCGGAGCCCGGCGGGTACGGCGGCGGCTCGCGCCCCTCCGCCGGCTGGGGGGCGGCGCCGGGCCCCGCCATTCCGCCCAGGCCCGGGCCGTCCACCGCCGGCCGCGGGGTGAGGTCGTTGAGCCGCTCCGGGCTGATCTCCTCGCTGAAGCGCGACGGCGGGTTGGTCTGGTCGCGGCCGTACAGCCGCCGGCGCCGCGCCATGGTGAGGGTCAGCTCCTCCATGGCACGGGTCATGCCCACGTAGCAGAGCCGGCGCTCCTCTTCCAGGGCCGCCTCGTCGTCGAGGGTGCGGAAGTGGGGGAACAGGCCCTCCTCCATGCCGGTGAGGAAGACCCGCGGGAACTCGAGGCCCTTGGCCGCGTGCAGGGACATGAGCTGCACGGCGTCCTCGTCGGGGTCGGCGCGGCCCTCGCCGGCTTCCAGGGCGGTGTGGGCCAGGAAGGCGGACAGGGGGTCCTCGTCGTCGGGGACCTCCTCGGCGGCGAACTGCTCCGCCGCGCTCATGAGCTCCTCCAGGTTCTCGATGCGGTTGTCCGCGTCGCCGTCGCCCTTGGCCGCCCAGGCCTCGGCCAGCCCCGTGTCCCGGAGCACCCGCTCCACCAGATCGCCCAGTTCCAGGTTGCGCGAGGCGGCGGTGAGATCGTCGATGAGGCGCATGAAGGCCTCCAGGCCGGTGCGCGCCTTGCCCCGCACCGCCCCGCTCGCCAGGGCGTTCTCCGCCCCCTGCCACAGGGAGCCGCCGCTCGCGGCCTCGCGCACCGCCGCCAGGGACTTCTCCCCCACCCCGCGGGCCGGCTGGTTCACCACCCGGTCGAAGCTGGCGTCGTCGTCCCGGTTGCGCAGCAGGCGCAGGTAGGCCAGGGCGTCCTTGATCTCGGCGCGCTCGTAGAAGCGCATGCCGCCGTAGACCCGGTAGGGCAGCCCGGCGCCGAGCAGGGCCTCCTCGATCTGCCGGGACTGGGCGTGGGAGCGATACAGCACCGCGCATTCCGCGCGGGCCCGGCCCCCCTCCACCCAGCGGCGGATCTCGCTGACCACGAACTGGGCCTCCTCCCGCTCGGTGGGGGCGGCGAGCCAGCCCACCGGCTGGCCCTCCTCCTGTTCCGTCCATAGCTCCTTGCCCAAGCGGCCGGTGTTGCGGCGGATGACGTCGTTGGCGGCGGTAAGGATGGGCTGGGTGGAGCGGTAGTTGCGCTCCAGCCGCACCACGTTGCAGTCGGGATAGTGGTCGCGGAAGTTGAGCACGTGGTCCACCCGCGCCCCGCGCCAGCCATAGATGGACTGATCGTCGTCGCCCACCGCGAAGAAGTCGTCGCCCTCCCCCACCAGCGCCTGCAGCCAAAGTAGCTGAATCCGGTTGGTGTCCTGGAACTCGTCAACCAGGACGTGGCGGAAGCGTTCGCGGTAGTGGGCGGCCACTTCGGGCTGCTTGCGGAACAGCTCCAGGGTCCGCAGCAGCAGGTCGCCGAAGTCCACCAAGCCGGCCTGGTGGAGGGTGGCCTGGTAGCGGCGGTAGAGGTCGGTGATGGTGGGATCGTCGTCGCCCCGGCTCGCCACCTCGGCGGGGGTCAGGCCGTCCTCCTTGCAGGCGTTGACGGCACCCTGCACCCGGCGGGGATCGTAGGCCTTCTCATCCACCCCGGCTTCGCGGATCACCCGGCGCACCATGCGCTTCTGGTCCTCGGCGTCGAGGATCTGGAAGTCGCTGGGCAGCTCCAGGGCGGCCGCGTGGGCGCGCAGGATGCGGTGACACAGGCCGTGGAAGGTGCCGATCCACAGGTTGGCGACGCTGATGCCGAGCAGCTCCTCCACCCGCTCGCGCATCTCCCGGGCGGCCTTGTTGGTAAAGGTCACGGCCAGGATGGATCCAGGGGGCTCACCCAGGTGCCCCACCAAGTGTGCGATGCGGTGGGTGAGTACGCGGGTCTTGCCGCTGCCCGCCCCCGCCAGGATCAGGTTGGGTCCGGCGGGCAGGGCCACCGCCTCCTGCTGCTGCTCGTTCAGGCCTTCAAGCATGGGGCTCGGTCTCTTCCCTTCCTTCGGGGTTTCGCATCTGTTCCAAGCAGGACCGCACCACGTCCGTCCGGTTCACCAGGCCCACCAGGGTCTGGGCATCCCGGGGGGAGCGCACGGGGAAGCCCTCCAGCCCGTAGGAGGCCATGAGGTCCATGGCCTTCACCGCCCCGTCGCCGGGATAGAGATTGCGCAAATCCTCGGCGGGGTGGAGGAAGGGGTCCAGGTCCACCAGACCCTCCTCGTCGGGGGCCTCCAGGCCGGCCTGCAGGAGCCCCATGAGGTCCATGATCCCCCGGAAGCGGCCCGCCTCCTCCACCGGGAAGACCACCTGGAGGCCCGAGTCGGACTGCGCGCCGCGCAGCTCCTCGGCGGTTATCCGGCGCGGCAGGGCACGGTACTCCCGGAGCATGACCCGGTTCACGGGGATGGTGCACTTCTGCCCCGCCTCGGGCAGCGTGGGCTCGGACAACTCCCGCAGATGGAGGGTCCAGGCGAAGATGGACTGCGCCTTGAACCAGTCGCGGGAGGTGACCGCCGCGGTCACCGTGGCCAGCATCACCGGCAGGATCACCGCCGGGTTCTGCACCAGCTCGAACACCGCCACGATGGCGCTGAAGGGGGCGTTAAGGATGGCGGCCATGCCCGCCGCCATGCCGATGACGGCGTAGACGGCGGTGTCCCCGGGGTCGCCGGGGAGGTACCCCGCAAGCTCCGCCACCAGGGCCCCGACCAGGGCGCCCATGAACAGGGAGGGACCGATGGCGCCGCCCCGGGACTGGGCGCCGAGGCTCACCGCCGTGGCCACTAACTTGCCCACCAGGATCAGGGCCAGGGCCAGCAGGGGCACGCTGCCGGTGAACACCCGGGTCAGGGTGTCGTAGCTGACCCCCATCACCTCCGGGAGCGGCACGGCCAGCACCCCCACCAGCAGTCCACCCACCGCCGGCAGGGCCCAGGCGGGCACGGGGCTCCAGCGGCCCAGGCGGTAGATGCCCTCCACCCCGCGGATGAGGAGGAAGGAGACCAGGGCCGCCCCCAGGCCGATCACCCAGTCCAGGGGCAGGTAGACCAGGGAGTGGGTGGCGATCTGCGGCACCTCGAAGGTCATCTCCCCGCCCACCCCGGCCTGGGCCACCACAGTGGCCAGCACCGCGCTCACCACCACGGGCGCGAACAGGATCAGGGTGTACTCGCCGAGGATCACCTCCAGGGCGAACACCACGCCGGCCAGGGGGATGTTCAGGGCGCCGGCGAAGGCCCCGGCGGCCCCGGCCGCCACCAGGATGCGCAGGTACTCGGGATCCACCCCGACCCGCTGGCCCACCAGGGAGCCGATGGCGGCGCCCATGTGGATGGACGGCCCCTCCCGACCCACGGAATGCCCCGAGCCGATGGCCAGGGTACCGAAGACGAACTGGGCGATGGCGCTGCGGGCCCCCAGCTGGCTAGCGCCGTAGGCCACCCGCTCCAGGACCCGGCTGACCCCCACATCAGCGTGGCGGGGGAAGGCGAAGGCCGCCAGCAGGCCCACGGCCAGGCCCCCGGCGGCGGGCAGCAGGAGCCGCGCCCAGGCGGGCAGGCCGGCGAACCCGGCGCCCAGGGTGAACCACTCCGTGGCCTGGGCGATGGCGAGGCGGAACAGGAGGACCACCGCCCCCGCCAGTACCCCCACGACGACCCCCAGCGCCATGAGCCGCAGGCTCCAGTGCTGGGTCCAGGTCCGCAGGAGGTGGGGGAGGTCCATGGTCCTCGCCGGGTTTGCCCCTCGGGGCGCGCCGTTTCCGGGCAGGCTACTCCACGGTCACCGATTTGGCCAGGTTGCGCGGCTGGTCCACGTCCGTGCCCTTGAGCACGGCGGTGTGGTAGGCGAGCAGCTGGAGCGGGATGGTGTAGAGCACCGGGGCGAGCAGCGCGCCCGGGTCCGGCAGCTCCACCACCTCCAGGCCCTCCCCGGTGGGCGGTCCCTGACCGGGCTCGGTGAGCACCACCACATCGCCGCCGCGGGTGCGCACCTCTTCTAGGTTGGACAGCACCTTGTCGAGGAGCTGGTTGTTGGGGGCGAGGACGAACACCGGCATGTCCTCGTCCACCAGCGCCAGGGGGCCGTGCTTGAGCTCGCCGGCCGGGTAGGACTCGGCGTGGATGTAGCTGATCTCCTTGAGCTTCAGGGCCCCCTCCATGGCGATGGGGTAGAAGGGCCCGCGGCCCAGGAACAGGGCGTGCTCCCGCCCCAGGAGGCCGGCCGCCACGCGGCGCATGGACTCGTCCAGCTCCAGCGCCCCGTGGAGGCGGCGCGGCAGCGCCCGCAGCTCCTCCCGCCAGACCCCGGGATCCTGCCAGGCGGCCCCTTGGCTGGACTTGCTGGCCGCCGCGGTGAGCAGCGCCAGGACGGTGAGCTGGGTGGTGAAGGCCTTGGTGGAGGCCACGCCGATCTCCGGGCCGGCCTCGGTGTAGAGGGTGGTGTCCGCCTCGCGGTCCAGGGAGCTCTCCCGCACGTTGCAGATGGCCAGCACCGGGCCGTGGCCGTGGGCACGCAGCTCGCGGACCGCGGCCAGGGTGTCGGCGGTCTCGCCGCTCTGGGAGATGGCGATGATGGCGGTGCCCGGACGCACCACCGGGTCCCGGTAGCGGAACTCCGAGGCCACCTCCACCGCCGTGGGCAGACCGGCGTGGGCCTCCATCCAGTAGCGCGCCACCTGGGCGGCGTGGTAGCTGGTGCCGCAGGCCAGGATCAGCACCTCTTCCACCCCGGACCAGGTTTCGGCGAGGCCGTCGGCGATGTCGTCCAGCCCCCAGTCGGGCCGCTCGATGCGCCCCTCCAAGGTCTCGGCCACCGCCGCCGGCTGCTCGAAGATCTCCTTCTGCATGAAGTGGCGGTACTGGCCGCGCTCCACCTGGTCCACGCGGATGTGGGAGGTGCGCACCTCGCGGTGCTGGGGGTGGCCGTCCATGTCGGTGACGGTAAAGCCGTCGCGGGTGAGCTCCACGAAATCGCCATCGGCCAGGTCCACCAGCTCCTGGGTCACCGGCACCAGTGCGGCGGCGTCGGAGGCGAGGAAGTGCTCACCCACCCCAACGCCCAGCAGCAACGGGCTGCCCTTGCGGGCCCCCACGATGCGGCCCGGGTCCTCGGCGTCCACCACCGCCAGGGCGTAGGCGCCCTGCAGACGCCTGGCTACCCCCCGGAGGGCGCCGAACAGGTCGCTTCCCCGGGCCAGCTCGCGGTGGATGAGGCAGGGGATGGTCTCGGTGTCGGTCTGGGAGTGGAGGACGTAACCCTCCGCCTCCAGCTCCGCCCGGAGCTCGCCGTGGTTCTCGATGATGCCGTTGTGGACCACGGCCACCCGTTCACCGGCCACGTGTGGGTGGGCGTTTTCGGCGGAAGGGCTGCCGTGGGTGGCCCAGCGCGTGTGGGCGATGCCGGTGTGGCCGCGGACCCCCTCGGCCTCCACCTCCTCCTCCAGGGCCGAGACCTTGCCCTCCCGGCGCCGGCGGATCATGCCGCCGCTGCCGAGCACGGCCAGCCCCGCGCTGTCGTAGCCCCGGTACTCCAGGCGGGAGAGCCCCTCCAGGAGTACGGGGACCATGTTCCGCTCGCCCACTCCGCCGATTATCCCGCACATCTAGTCCTGCTCCTCCTTGGCCCGCTCCTCGGGGCGCTTCCAGTCGTGGCGGGTAAGCTGCTTGGCCCGGGACAGGGTCAGGGCCCCGGCCGGGGCGTCCTTGGTGATGGTGGAACCGGCGCCGATGGTGGCGCCCTCCCCCACGCTCACCGGCGCCACCAGCTGCACCGCGGAGCCGATGAAGGCCCCCGCGCCGATGGTGGTGGTGTGCTTGCGATGGCCGTCGTAGTTGCAGGTGATGGTGCCCGCCCCCAGATTGGCGCCCGCCCCCACATCGGCGTCGCCCACGTAGGAGAGGTGGTTGGCCTTGACCCCGGGGCCCAGGCGGGCCTTCTTCACCTCCACGAAGTTGCCGACCTTGCTGCCCTCCTCCAGGACCGTGCCCGGCCGCAGGCGGGCGAAGGGACCTACGGCGGCGCCGGGGCCCACCGTGGTGCCCTCGATGTGGCTGTTGGCCTCCACCCGGGCGCCCTCACCGATGGCGCAGTCCCGGAGCACGCATCCGGGGCCGATGTGGGCCCCGGCGCCCAGGGTCACCTCCCCCTCGAACTGGCAGCCCGGGTCCACCACTACGTCGGTCGCCGGATGCACCTTGCCGTAGACCGCCGTCCGGGCGGGGTCCCGCAGCGTCACCCCCGCCTCCATGAGGGCATCGGCCGTGCGCTCCTGGAAGGCCGCCTCCACCGCCGCGAGGTGCCTGCGGTTGTTCACTCCCTGCACCTCCCCCGGGTCCGGGACACGGTGGGCGAGGACCCCGCCCGCTGCGGCCGCCAGTCCCACCACGTCGGTCAGGTAGTACTCCCCCTGGGCGTTGTCCGCGGACAGGGACGCCAGCCAGGGGCCGAGACGTTTCCCCCTAACCGCCAGCGTACCGGTAAACACCTCGCCGATGGAACGCTCCTCGGGGGTGGCGTCCTTCTCCTCGCGGATACCCGTGACCCGTCCCTGGTCGTCGCGGAGGATGCGTCCGTAGCCGGTGGGGTCCGCGGGGTGGGTGGTCAGGATGCCCAGGTCGTGGCTGGAGCTGGCGAGGGCGTCGGCCCAGGCCCGGAGGGTCTCGCCGCGCAGCAAAGGGACGTCCCCGTTCAGCACCAGCACCCAGTCGGAGTCGGCGAACTCGGGCCCGGCGCACTGTACGGCGTGGCCGGTGCCCAGCTGCTCCTCCTGCTCCACCAGCTCCACGTCCGGGGCCCCTACGCGGTCCCGCACTTCCTCCGCGCCGTGGCCGACCACCAGCCGCATGCGCTGCGGGGACAAGGAACGGGCGGCGTCCAGGACGTGCGCCACCATGGGGCGCCCGCCCACCTCGTGCAGCACCTTGGGGCGTGCCGAGCGCATACGGGTGCCCTGTCCCGCGGCGAGGATGACAACGGTCAAGTTCAAGGCTTCAAACCCTCCAAACAACAAGGGGGCGGCCCGAAGGCCGCCCCCTGCTCCGACGATACGAACCGGCGGGTCGTCAGCGCAGCCGTGGCAAGCGCCCTCACACCCCGGCGCGCTCGCGGTGCCGGCGATAGACCCGGAGACGGGCCGCCGCCTCGGCCAACTCGGCCTTGGCGCGGGCCAGCTCCATGTCGGAGGTCTGCTCCTCCAGGGCCTTCTCCGCCCGGCGCTGGGCCGCTTCGGCCTCCGCCGCGTCGATGTCCGGGGCCCGCTCCGCCGTATCCGCCAGCACGGTCACCACCGAGGGCTGGACCTCGAGGTAGCCGCCCGAGACGAATAGCACCTCCTCGTCGCGGCTCTCGTGCTGGATCCGCACCTCCCCGGGTACCAACCGGGTGATGAAGGCGGAGTGGCCGGGCATGATGCCCACCTCGCCCATCTCGGCGGGGGCGACCACCATCTCGCTGGTGCCGGAATAGATCTCCCGGTCGGCGCTAACAACATCCACGTGGATGGTCATTCCCATGATGCCCTCTCTCCCCTACTCAATATAGCCCGTTCGCGGCGGGGGCGGACAACCCCCGCCGACCCGTCCGGGCCGTGGCTCAGCTGGCCTTCTTCAGGGAGTTGGCCTTCTCCACCGCCTCGTCGATGGTGCCGACCATGTAGAAGGCCTGCTCCGGCAGTTCGTCGTACTCGCCGTCGACGATGCCCTTGAAGCCGCGAATGGTCTCGGACAGCGGCACGTACTTGCCGGGCGCGCCGGTGAAGACCTCGGCCACGAAGAAGGGCTGGGACAGGAACCGCTGGATCTTCCGCGCCCGGGCCACGATGAGCTTGTCCTCTTCGGACAGCTCGTCCATGCCCAGAATGGCGATGATGTCCTGCAGCTCCTTGTACCGCTGCAGCACCTGCTGCACCCGGCGGGCCGTGTCGTAGTGGTCCTGGCCGATGACCTGAGGGTCCAGCTGACGGCTGGTGGAGTCCAGGGGATCCACGGCCGGGTAGATGCCCAGCTCAGCGATGGAGCGGGCGAGCACCACGGTGGCGTCCAAGTGGGCGAAGGTGGTGGCCGGCGCCGGGTCGGTCAGGTCGTCCGCGGGCACGTACACCGCCTGCACCGAGGTAATGGACCCGGTCTTGGTGGTGGTAATGCGCTCCTGCAGGACGCCCATCTCCTCGGCCAGGGTCGGCTGGTAACCCACCGCCGACGGCATGCGGCCCAGCAGGGCGGACACCTCGTTACCCGCCAGGGAGTAACGGTAGATGTTGTCGATGAACATCAACACGTCGCGGCCCTCGTCACGGAACTTCTCCGCGATGGTCAGGCCGGTCAGCGCCACGCGCAGGCGGTTCCCCGGCGGCTCGTTCATCTGGCCGTACACCAGGGACACCTTGTCGAGGACCTCGGACTCCTTCATCTCGTAGTAGAAGTCGTTGCCCTCGCGGGTCCGCTCGCCGACGCCAGCGAACACGGAGTAGCCGGAGTGCTCGATGGCGATGTTCCGGATCAGCTCCATCATGTTCACGGTCTTGCCCACCCCGGCGCCGCCGAACAGGCCGACCTTGCCGCCCCGGGCGAACGGGCACATGAGGTCGATCACCTTGATGCCCGTCTCCAGGATGTCGGCGGTGGAGGACAGGTCCTCGTAGGCCGGCGGCTTGGCGTGAATGGGGGCGGTCTCGTCCTTGGGGACCTCACCGGCTTCGTCGATGGGGTTGCCCAGGACGTCCATCATGCGGCCCAGGGTCTTCTCGCCAACGGGCACGGTGATGGGGGCGCCGGTGCCCTTCACCTCCATGCCGCGCTTGAGGCCGTCGGTGGAGCCCATGGCGATGCAGCGTACGGTCTTGTCACCGGTGTGCTGCTGGGCCTCGAGGACCAGGTCCCCGTCCACCAGCTCCAGGGCGTCGTAAACCTCGGGCATGTCCGTCTGCCCGAAGTCCACGTCCACCACCGGGCCGATGATCTGGACGATCTTGCCAGTTCCAGTGGATTCGCTCATTTTCGTGCCCGCTTCCTCTAGCTTGGGAATTCGGTAGCCGCGGCCGCGTCAGCCTTCCAGGGCCGCCGCACCGGATGTGATCTCGGCCAGCTCCGCCGTAATGGCCGCCTGGCGCGCCTTGTTGTAGGACAGCTTGAGGTCCTCGATGAGGTCCTCGGCGTTGTCCGAGGCGCTCTTCATGGCAACCATGCGCGCTGCCTGCTCCGAGGCGATGTTCTCCACCAGCCCATGGAAGATCAGGGATTCCACGTAGCGCTGCATGAGGCCGTCGATGACCTCCTGCGGCTCGGGCTCGTAGATGTAGTCCCAGTGGAGCTCATCGGGCTCGGACAGGCCGGTGATGGGCAGGATCTGCTCGGCCCGGACGTTCTGGGTCATGGTGTTCACGAATTCGTTGAACACCAGGTAGACCCGGTCCAGCTCGCCTTCCATGAAGGCGTCCATCACCACCTTGGCGGCACCGGCGATCTCGGTCACCTCCGGCGCATCGCCCAGCTCGGACGACTCGGCCATGATGTCCACCCCCAGCCGATTCAGCAGGGGCAGGCTCTTCTTGCCGATGGCGGCGACCCGATAGCCGATCCCCTTGCCGTCGAGATCGCCCATCAGGTTCACCGTCTCACGCAGGGCGTTGGTATTGAGGCCGCCGCACAGGCCGCGGTCGGAGGTGATCACGATGATCCCGGCCTTCTTCACCTCCCGTTCTTCCATGAACGGGTGGGTGTACTCGGGATGGGCCTTGCCGATGTGCCCGATCACCTGCCGCATCTTCTCGGCATAGGGCCGAGTGGCGTGCATGCGGGCCTCCGCCTTGCGCATCTTGGAGGCCGCGACCATCTCCATCGCCGAAGTAATCTTCTTCGTATTCTCGACGGAGCCGATCTGCTTCTTGATTTCCTTGGAGCTCGGCATCCCGCTCTCCGATCGTTGTCGCCCGCCTTAGTAGGCGTGCTTCTCCTTGAAGTCCTTCAGGGCGCTATGCAGGCCGGACGTGATCTCGTCGGTCAGCTTGAGCTCGTTGGCCATCTTGTCCAGCAGGTCCTTCTGCTGGCTATGCATGTACTCATGCAGGGCCTTTTCGAAATCCACCACCTTCTCCACTTCCACGTCGTCGAGGTAGCCCTCGTTCGCGGCGAAGAGGGAGGAGGCCATCTCGGGCACGGACAGCGGCTTGTACTGCCCCTGCTTCATGAGCTCGGTGACTCGCTTGCCCCGCTCGATCTGGTTCCGGGTGGCCTCGTCCAGATCGGAGGCGAACTGGGCGAAGGCGGCCAGCTCGCGGTACTGCGCCAAGTCCGTACGGATGCCGCCGGCCAGCTTCTTGATGAGCCCGGTCTGGGCGGAGCCGCCCACGCGGGACACCGAGAGGCCGGCGTTGATGGCGGGCCGGATGCCGGAGTTGAACAGGTCCGACTCCAGGTAGATCTGCCCGTCGGTGATGGAGATCACGTTGGTGGGCACGAAGGCGGACACGTCGCCAGCCTGGGTCTCGATCACCGGCAGGGCCGTCAGGGAGCCGGTCTGGCCCTTCACCTCGCCCCCGGTGGCCTGCTCCACATAGTCGGCGTTCACCCGGGCGGCCCGCTCCAGCAAGCGGCTGTGGAGGTAGAAAATGTCACCGGGGTACGCCTCGCGGCCGGGAGGCCGGCGAAGCAGCAGGGAGACCTGGCGGTAGGCCCAGGCCTGCTTGGTCAGGTCATCGTAGACGATCAGGGCGTCCTGGCCGCGGTCGCGGAAGTACTCGCCCATGGAGCAACCGGCGTACGGGGCGATGTACTGCATGGTGGCGGATTCCGAGGCGTTCGCCGCGACCACGATGGTGTGGTCCATGGCGCCCTCTTCCTCCAGCTTGGCCACCACCTGCGCCACAGAGGAGGCCTTCTGGCCGACGGCGACGTAGATGCAGGTAACCCCGGTGCCCTTCTGGTTGATGATGGTGTCCACCGCCACGGCGGTCTTGCCGGTCTGGCGGTCGCCGATGATCAGCTCACGCTGACCCCGGCCGACGGGCACCATGGCATCGAGGGCCTTGATACCGGTTTGCAGGGGCTGATCCACGCCCTCACGAGCAATCACGCCGGGCGCGATCTTCTCGATGGGCTCGTGGCCGGAGGCCTCGATGGGGCCCTTGCCGTCAATGGGCTGGCCGAGGGGGTTTACCACGCGGCCCACCATGTTCTCGCCCACGGGGACTTCCATGATCCGGCCGGTGGCCTTGACCGTGTCCCCTTCGCGGATGTGGGTGTAGTCGCCGAGGACCACGCCGCCCACCGCGTCGTGCTCGAGGTTCAGCGCCATGCCGTAGGTGTTGTTGGGGAATTCGAGCATCTCCCCCTGCATGACGTCCTCGATGCCGTGGGCCTTGATGATGCCGTCCTGGACGGCCACCACCGTGCCTTCGCTCCGGGCCTCGAGGTCCTGCTCGAAGCCCTCGATCTGCTTGCGAATGAGTTCGCTAATTTCCGAGGTGTTCAGTTGCACCGTCAGATCCCCTATCCTCGCGGCCTGTTCAGGCTTTCAATTGGTTACGGAGCTGTTCCAGCCCGCCCCGGACGGAGCCGTCGATCACCATGTCTCCCGCACGGATCACTAGCCCCGCCATGAGCGACTCGTCCACCCGGCTTTCCACGCTAACCTTCTTACCAAAGCGCTTTTCCAGCTGGCTGGCAATGGCCTTTTCCGCCTCCTCGTCGAGGGGAGCGGCGGCCGTCACCTCCGCGTGGACCTCGCCTTCGGCGCTGCGCCGCAAGTCCCGGTAGATCTCCAGGATGTCGGGGAGAAAAGCCACTCGATCATTGGCGAACAGGGTGTCGAGGAGCCGGGTGCCCGCCTGATCCAGGCGGTCGCCCCCCACGGAGCGGAACACCTCCTCCTGGCGCTCCTTGCTCACCTTGGGGTTGCCCAGCATGCGCTGCATGCTCGGGTCCTCCGCGATCGCGGCCAGGAGGGTGAGGGTGTCCTCCCACTCCGCGAAGGTTCCCTTGCTTTGGGCCAGCTCGAAGATCGCCTCCGCGTAGGGCCGGGCGATGGTATTGGCGTCAGCCATGGGGCCCTCCTTACAGGCGCTGCACCACGCGGTCGAGGACCTCGGAGTGGGCGCTCGCGTCGATCTCCCGCTCGAGGATCTTCTCGGCGCCTTCCACCGCCAAGTCCGCAACGCGCTGGGTCAGCTCTTGCCGCGCCCGGTTCATTTCCTGCTCGGCCTCGTCCCGGGCATTGGCAAGGATCCGTTCGGCCTCCTGACGGGCCTCGCCCGCGGCCTCCTCCCGGATCTCGTTGGCCCGGCGCTCGGCCGCGCTCACCATCTCCTGGGCCTTTTCCTTGGCCTCGGCGATGGTCTCCTTGGCGCGCTTCTCGGCGAGCTCCTGCTCCTTCTCGCCCCGTTCGGCGGCCTCGAGGCCTTCCTGGATCTTCTTCTGCCGGTTGGCCAGGGCCGCGTTGATGGGGGCGTAGACATACCGCTGGAACAGCCAGATGAAGACCACGAAGGTGATCGCCTGGCCGATCAGGGTCAGATTCAGATTCAAGGTCTTTCCCCTATGGTTGGTCCCGAAATTCGGGGCCGGGCGGCCACTACGCCGCCCGGTAGCCTGGCCCGTCGCTTAGCCGAGGAACGGGTTGGCGAAGACGAACCACAGGGCCAGCGCCAGCACGATGAACGGGAAGGACTCCATCAGGCCGGCGAAGATGAAGGTGTTGGTCAGCAGCTGGGGCCGCATCTCGGGCTGGCGGGCGATCCCCTCCAGGGCCTTGGAGGTGATCATGCCCCAGCCGAGGGCGGAGCCCAGGCCGGCGGCACCCAGAATGATTCCAACGGCGATGGCGGTAGCGGCGGTGATGATGGTGGCAGGTTCCATCGAATCCTCCTGCAGTTAGCGAGCTGTAAGAGTGGGAAACAAAAACCGGTTAATGGTCAGACGAGACTGCCATGGCCAGGTATACGATGCTCAGGACCATGAAGATGAAGGCCTGCAGCACGATGACCAGGACGTGGAAGATGGTCCAGGGCAGGCCACCCAGCCAGTGGAGCCACCACGGGATCAGGGCGGCGATCAAGAGGTAGATGAGCTCCCCGGCGAACAGGTTGCCGAACAGTCGCAGGCCCAGGGAGAGCGGCTTCGCCAGCTCCTCCACCGCCTTCATGATGATGTTGATGGGGGCGAGCCACTTGCCGAAGGGGTGCGTGACGAACTCCATGGCGAATTCGCCGCCCTTGGTCTTGAAGCTGTAGTACATGGTGAGGATGAAGATCACCAGGGCCATGCCCATGGGCACGTTGAGGTCCGCGGTGGCCACCGCCCGGTAGTTGTCCGCTCCCATGGCTTCCATCGCCCCCGGGATCAGGTCCACGGGGATGATGTCGAAGAAGTTCATCAGGAAGATCCACAGGAACACCGTGATGGCGATGGGGGCGACGATCGGGTTATGCCCGGGGTAGTTATCGTCCACGTTCTTGTTCACGAACTCCACCACCATCTCCATGAAGTTCTGGCTCCCCTGGGGCACCCCTTCGGTGACGCGGTTCTTGATGTAGCGCCCGAAGAGGAGGATGACCACGCCGCAGAAGATCGACATGATCATGGTGTCCAGGTTGATCGCCCAGAACCCTTCACCGAAGGTCCAATTGGTGATGTGGTGCTGGATGTACTCCCCCGGAGTCAGGCTCGCCCCATGGGAAGCGGCTTCCGCCCCATGGGATGCGGCTTCGGAATGCGTTTCTTCTACGTTCCCGCTGCTCACCGTTGCTCCCCTATCCCGGAAATCATTCGGTTTTTCGCCGCGGCCCGTACAGGCTGG
Organism: Thiohalorhabdus denitrificans; assembly: GCF_001399755.1. Lineage (NCBI taxonomy): Bacteria > Pseudomonadati > Pseudomonadota > Gammaproteobacteria > Thiohalorhabdales > Thiohalorhabdaceae > Thiohalorhabdus > Thiohalorhabdus denitrificans. The sequence continues at coordinate 61,766 of NZ_LJCP01000006.1, forward strand.
CCGCTTCGATGAAGCTGACGACGTGGGCGATGATTAGGCCCCCGATCACCCCGCCGATGTGCAGTTCCCAGACCGCCGCCGCGAGGATCACCGCCACACCCACCACCACGAAGCGCTCGACGGCCCCCCGATAGAGGATCCGGGCGCCGCCCTCTCCGGCGTGATCCGCCGCCCGCTGGAGGCTGGCGGAGAGCATGGCGGCCAGCAAGGCCGCCAGACCCCCGCCGTAGCCCAGGCCCTTGGCCATGTCCGGGCGGCCGAGGTACCAGGCCAGGGCAGCCACCGCCGCCACCGTAACGATCTGGCGGGCGACTACCCGGCCGGTCTGGTTGATCAGATCTCGTTGCTGGTCCAAGGGACCCTTAATCCGTCGGGTGCGCGCTCGGGGTGGACGATGGCCGCAAACAATTTCGGCCTCGTCCTGCCCGGTTTGCGTCCGGGAAGGGCGGGGCCGACCCCGATCGGATTGGAATCGTTCCGCTTTCAGGTGGCGGCGATACTAAGGGAGAGCACACCGTTAGTCAATCGCCGGGCTCCGGGCGGATCCGGGCGACAATGTCCTCCAGCTCGTCCACGGAGGTGTATTCAATCTCCAGCTTGCCGCGGTTCTTTCGCTGGGTAATCCGCACCCGGGTGGCCAGGCGCTCGCCGAGGTCCTGCTCCAGGCGCTCGATGTCCGGATCCTTGCGCACCGCCCCGCCGGGCTTCGCCTCCTGGCCTTCCCCGGATTCCGCCTCCTGGAGGGTCTTGCGTACACGGTCCTCGGTCGCTCGTACGGACATGCCCTTCTGCACCACCTCCTGGGCCACCTCCCCCAGGCGCTCGTGCCCCTCCAGGGCGAGCAGGGCGCGGGCGTGGCCCATGCGCAGAGTGCCCTCCTCCAGGGCCCGGTGCACCGGGTCCGGAAGGCGCAACAGGCGCAGGGTGTTCGATATGGTGGCGCGGTTCCGGCCCACCCGCTCGGCGATGGCCTCGTGGGTCATGTCGAACTCGCTGACCAGCCTGTCGAAGGCCCGCGCCTCCTCCATCGGGTTCAGCTCCTCCCGCTGGATGTTCTCGATGAGGGCGATCTCCAGGGCCTGCTCGTCGGCCAGGGTCCGGATCATGGCCGGCACGCTCTCGAACCCGGCCAGCTGGGCCGCCCGCCAGCGGCGTTCGCCGGCGATCAGCTCGTACTCCCCGCCCTCTTCCCGGCGCCGGACCACCAGGGGCTGGACGATGCCCTGGCTGCGGATGGACTCCGCCAATTCCCGGAGGGCGTCGTCGTTCATCTGCTTGCGCGGCTGGTAGGTGCCCGGCCGGATCATGTCCACCGGCACCCACTGCACCTCGGTCTCCGCCGCCTCCGGCGCCTCCTCGTAATCATCCCCCAGGAGGGAGTCCAGGCCCCGTCCCAAACGGCGTTTGCTCATGCCGGCACCCCGGCGTCCATGAGCTCATTGGCAAGGTCCAGGTAGGACTCTGAGCCCCGGCACAGGGCGTCGTAGTAGATCACGGGCATGCCGAAGCTGGGCGCCTCTCCCAGGCGGACATTGCGCGGGATGGTGGTCTCGTAGACCTTGCGCCCGAAGTGCTCCCGCACCTCATCCGAGACCTGGTTGGCCAGGTTGTTGCGGCTATCGTACATGGTGAGCAGTAGCCCCTCGATGCGGAGCTCGGGGTTGGCCTTGCGCCGGATGCGCTGGATCACGTCCATCAGCTGGGAGAGGCCCTCCAGGGCGTAATACTCGCACTGGATAGGGATCAGGGCACTGTGGGCCGCCACCAGGGCGTTCACCGTCAGCAGGTTCAGGGAGGGTGGGCAATCGATGAGGATGTAATCGTACTGGTCCTGGACGTCCGCCAAGGCCCGGCGCAGCCGCCGCTCCCGGCTGTCCTGGTCCACCAGCTCGATCTCCGCGCCGGAAAGGTTGCTGTTGCTCGGGATGAGGTCCGGTCCGCCCTGCCCTTCCTGGGCGGCGCTCAGGACAGCTTCCTGGGCCGGAACCTCCCCCATCAGGACCTGGTAGACGGTGGTTTCCTGGGCCTTCTTATCGTAACCAAGGCCCATGGTGGCGTTGCCCTGCGGGTCGATATCCACCACCAGGACCCGCTGCTCCCCTACGGCCAGGGCGGCCGCCAGGTTGACCGAGGTGGTGGTCTTTCCCACCCCCCCCTTCTGATTGGTCACGGCAATTACCTTGCCCATTCCCGCTCCTTGGTTCCACGTGAAACAGGGCATCACGAACCGGGGTAGGATACCCTTCGGCCCTGAGACAGGCCAAGGCTTTTCGCTACCCGGCTCGGCGCTTGCTGTGAACCAGCAGGAGGGATAGGGCGGCGGGCGTCACCCCCTGAACGTTGGCGGCCTGTGCCAGGGTACGGGGCCGTGCGGCCTCCAGGCGTTGCACCACCTCGTTGGACAGGCCGCGCACCTCGGCGAAGTCCAGCCCCTCCGGGATGGCCCGGTCCATCTCCGCCTCCAGGCGTCGGTTCTGGGTCTGGTCCCGCTCGATGTAGCCCGCGTACTTCACCTCGATCTCCGCGCGCTTCCGCACCTCCTCCGGATACCTCCCCAGGTCCTCGCGACCCGCAAGGGTGGCGACCGCATCCAGGTTCACCTCCGGCCGCCGCAGGAGGTCCGCCAGGGTACCCCCCTTGGAAAAGGGTCCACCGAGCATCTCCTCGGCCCGCTCGCCGTCCACCTGCTGGGGGTCCAGCCAAGCCGCATCCAGCTCGTTCATCAGGGTCTGGAGGGAATCGCTGGTCTCGGCGAACCTCCCCCAGCGCTCCTCCCCCACCAGACCCAGCTCCCTTCCGGTCGGGGTCAGCCGGGTGTCGGCGTTGTCTTCCCGCAGCAGGAGCCGATGCTCGGCCCGGGAAGTCAGCATGCGGTAGGGTTCATCGACCCCCCGGGTTACCAGGTCGTCGATAAGCACGCCCAGATAGGCCTCGTCCCGGCCGGGATACCAGCCCGGACGCTCCTGGGCGGCCAGGGCGGCGTTGGTGGCCGCCAACAAGCCTTGCGCGGCGGCCTCCTCGTACCCGGTGGTGCCGTTTATCTGGCCGGCCAGAAAAAGGCCGTCCACCTCCCGTAGCTGCAGGGTCGGCTCCAACTGGCGCGGGTCAAGGTAATCGTACTCGATCGCGTAGCCGTAGCGTGTGATGCGCGCCTGCTCCAGGCCAGGGATGGTTGCCACCACCTCCTGCTGCGCCTTCCGCGGTAGGGAGGTGGAGATGCCGTTGGGATAGACCTCCGGGGTGTGCAGGCCCTCGGGCTCCAGGAAGACGGTGTGGGCGTCGCGGTCGGCGAAGCGCACCACCTTGTCCTCGATGGAGGGGCAGTAGCGTGGCCCCGCGCTTTCGATGACCCCCGAGTAGATGGGCGATTCCGCCAGGGCCCCCTGGACCACCCGGTGGGTCTCGGCGTTCGTGTGGGTTAGGTGGCACGGTACCTGTGGAAGGGGTTCCCCCGTGGGCATGAAGGATATCCGCGGGAGGGGTTCTTCTCCGGGCTGCGGGGTAACCCGAGTCCAGTCGATGGACCGTCCGTCCAGCCGAGGAGGGGTTCCCGTCTTAAGCCGTTCCACGTGGAACCCCTGCGCGCGTAGCCAATCCGCGAGGCCCATGGAAGGCGCCTCCCCGGCCCGCCCCGCCGAATGCTGCTCCCGACCCATATGGACGCGGCCTGCCAGGAAGGTCCCCGTGGTCAAGACCACGTTGCGCGCCTCAAGGCGCTGGTCCCCGGCCAGGATGATGCCGCGAACCCGTTCCCCTTCCAGCCACAGCTGCTCCACATCCCCCTGCAGCACTTCCAGCCCCGGCTGGGCGAACAGCGCCTCCTGCACGGCACGGCGGTAGGCCAGCCGGTCGGCCTGGGCCCGGGTGGCTCGGACAGCAGGCCCCTTGCGCCGATTAAGGACCCGAACCTGGATGGCGGCGCGATCCGCGGCCCGGCCCATGATGCCGTCCAGGGCGTCCACCTCGCGAACGAGGTGGGACTTCCCGAGGCCGCCGATGGCCGGGTTGCACGACATCTGCCCGATGGTGTCGAGGTTCTGGGTAACCAGGAGGGTGCGAACACCCATCCGCGCAGCGGCGGCCGCGGCTTCGGTTCCGGCGTGGCCGCCGCCGACGACCAGGACGTCATAGGGTTCCATGGCTATTTACCGATACAGAAGGTAGCGAAGATCCGCCCCAGGAGGTCGTCGGAATGGACCCGTCCGGTGATCTCTCCCAGGGCCTCGTGGGCGCGTCGTAGGTCCTGGGCGACTAGGTCGCCGCTGCCATAGTTTTGCAGGGTCCCGGCGGCGCTGGCCAGTTCCGTTGCCACCCGGTCCAGCACCTCGAGGTGGCGTTGCCGTGCCCCCAGGGCATCGCCCCCGCCCTGCAGGGGAAGCCGCCTGCGCAGCTCCTCTTCCAGGGGCCCGACGCCGGGCTCCCCGGTACAGGAGATGGCCGGGGCACCCTCGGCGGCGTCGAGGTCGGCCTTCGTCCACAGGGCCACCCGCCGGTCCTCGGGGAGGCGGCCCCATTCCCGTGCGTCCTCCGAGGTCCAGCCCTGCTGGCTATCCACGAGAAAAAAGACCAGGTCGGCACGCTCCACCAGATCCCGGGCACGCCGTACCCCCTCGCGTTCCACGGGGTCATCGGTCTCCCGGAGCCCTGCGGTGTCGGCCAGTTCCACGTGGAACCCATCCAGGGCCACCTTTTCCCGGAGAATATCGCGGGTGGTGCCGGCGCGCTCGGTGACGATGGCGGACTCCCGCCCGGCTAGGCAGTTCAGCAGGCTGGACTTGCCGGCGTTGGGGCGGCCGGCCAGGACCACCAGGAACCCCTCCGACAGCCGGACCCCCGTGGAGGCACGCTCCCGAAGCCGGGTAAGCCGCTCCCGTACCGCTGAGAGCCGACCGTCCACATCCCCCGTGGCCAGAAAGTCCACGTCCTCGTCGGGAAAATCCAGGGAACCTTCGACAAAGACACGAAGATCAGCCAGCTCCTCGGCAAGCTGTTCCACCTGACGCCCGAACTCCCCTTCCAGGGACCGGAGCGCGGCCCGCGCTCCGGCCAGGGAATCCGCCTCGATGAGCTCCGCTACCGCCTCGGCCTGGGACAGATCCATGCGGTCGTTCAGGAAGGCACGTCGGGTAAACTCCCCGGCCTCGGCGGCCTCGGCCCCGGCGTCAAAGGCGGCCTGCAGGATCCCGTTGAGCACGGCCGGACCACCATGGCCGTGCAGCTCCACCACATCCTCGCCCGTAAACGAACGGGGACCCGGAAAGAAAACGACGAGCCCCTGATCCAGAGGCTCGCCGCGGGAATCCCGGAAGGTGGCGAAGTGGCAATAGCGCGGCTGCAGATCCCCGCGCCCGGATACCGTCAGCCCGATGGCCTGGGCCAGGGGACCGGAGACGCGGACCACCCCCACCCCGCCCCGCCCCGGGGGCGAGGCGATGGCGGCGATGGTCCGTCCCGCTACGTGATTTTCCGCATCACCCACCATTGCTGCGCGATCGATAGGAGGTTGTTGGACAGCCAGTAGAGTACGAGGCCGGCCGGAAATTGCATGAAGAAGACGGTGAAGACCACCGGCAGGGCCAGCATCACCTTCTTCTGGATCGGATCCAGGGGCGCCGGATTCAGGAGCTGCTGGACCACCATGGAGGCACCCATGAGGATGGGCAGCACGTAGAAGGGATCCTGGCTGGTTAGGTCCGTGATCCAGAGCATGAAGGGCTCATGGCGGATTTCCACGCTCTCCAGGAGCACCCAGTACAGGCTGATGAAGACCGGTATCTGCACCAGGATCGGAAGGCACCCGCCGAGCGGATTGACCTTCTCCTCCCGGTACAGGCGCATCATTTCCTCGTTGAGCTTTTGGCGATCATCCCCGTACTGCTCCCGCAACCGCTGCAGTTCGGGCTGAACCTTCCGCATCTTCGCCATAGCCCGGTAGCTCATGGTGAACAACGGATAGAAGACGATCTTGATCACCAGGACCACGAGGATGATGGCAAAGCCGTAGTTCCCCACCAGCCCATGGAAGAAGCGCAGGGTCTCGAACAGGGGCACCGCCAGGAAGGACAGGATGCCGTAATCCACGGACCGCCGGAGGTTCCGGTTCTCCCCCACCTGCTCCAGGATGCTCTGTTCCTTGGGCCCGAGGAAGAGGAACTGCCGGACCGAGGACTCCTCACCGCCGCCCACCCGGGGGAAGGGCGCGGTGTAGCCCGCGAACAGATCCCCATTGGACGACCGGGCGTAGAAGGTGTTCCCTTCCTGCTCGGCGGGTATCCACGCGGCCATGAAGTACCGGGACATGATCCCACTCCACCCAGCGGGATCCTGGTCACGGAAGGTGTTCTGGGCCCGTTCCTCCAGTTCGGTGAGGGGGAACGTCTGCATGGCGTTGGCGGTGAAAAGCACCGGCCCGTGGTAGAAGAAATTCCCGAGCAGCCAGTTGCCCTGACCCTTAGTGCCCTGTTGGCGCAGTTGGCCGTAGACGTGGCCGGTCCAGGCGTCCTCGCCCTGGTTGACCACGGTGTATTCGACCGGGACAACGTAGGATCCGCGTTCGAAGCGGTAGCTCTTGCGGAACTCCAGCTCCCCCTCCCGGCGGGTATAGGTCACCGTTAGGGTGTCCTCGCCCTCCCCAAGAGACAGGGAGCCCTCGTCGGGACCCTCGAATTCCGCCTGATGGTTCGGGGCCTCGCCTACGCCGGAAAGCCACCCGGTCTGGCCGATCACCCGCCAACTCCCCTGCTCCTTCAGCACCTCAACCGGGGCGGAGTCGGGGTCGTCCTCCTGGCGATAGCCCTGAAGCGAGGCGGCCACGGGGTCCCCGCTTCCGGATGAGAAGGAGACCCGGAGTACATCCGTGTTAACCGTCACCCCCCGGGTGGGACCCCTAGTGCGGGCGGGCTGCGGAGCGGAGGGCTGTCCGTTCTGGGCCGAACCCATGGAGGGAGTCTCGTTTCGCTCCCCGGCTTCCGGTGTGGCCGGGGAGCGTTCCTGCGCCCCGCTCTCAGCGCCTCCCTCGGTAGGGTCCTGCCCCTCCTCCTGCTCCACCTGGGCGTAGTAGTCGGGGTACTGGTACTCCAGCCACGACTGGTAGAGCCAAAGGATGATCAGGGTTAAACCGATGGCGAGGAGGAAGCGCTTTGTATCCATGGATCTTTCACGATGGTGGAAGAATGGGGGCCCGCCTCCAGCGGGGCCTAGGGCACCGGATCGTCTCCCCCGGGATGGAAAGGGTGACAGCGAAGGAGGCGCCGCAGAGCGAGCCAACTACCCTTGAAAGGGCCGTGGCGTTCCAGGGCGGTAATGGCGTAGCTGCTGCAGGTGGGGTGGAAACGGCAGTGGGGCCCGAGGAAGGGGCTGATCAGCCACCGGTAGCCACGGATGATCAATACCAGGAACCTACCGATCATGGGCGACCCTCCTCCAGCATGCGGCGAGGTCTTCGGTAAGCTGCCGCGGGCTTCCTCGAGCCGCCGAGCCCCTGGCTACGACCACCAAATCCAGTCCACCGAGGCTTTCCTGGTGGTGCCGGAAGCTCTCCCGGACGATGCGTTTGGTCCGGTTGCGAAATACAGCGTTTCCGACCTTGCGGCCCACCGCCAGGCCCAGTCGAGGCCGGGCCTCAGCGTGCTCCAGGGCGAAGACCACGAAAAACCGCCCCACCGTTTTGGTTCCCCCCTTGAACACCCGCTGGAATTCGCGGGGCTTCTTGATCCGGGCCGCCTGGGGGAAGCCAAAGCTCAAGGACCGGCCGCTCCAGAGGGTAGTGCCGCTGGGGTCTTTCCCACCGGGAACAGGGCCTCGCTCGCGGTTCAGGGGGTCAGCCGCTTCCGGCCCTTGGCGCGACGGCGCTTGAGGACGCGCTTGCCGCCCTTGGTGGCCATCCGGGCACGGAATCCGTGCCGACGCTTGCGGCGGATATTGCTGGGCTGAAAGGTGTGCTTCATTGGTGCGCTCCGCGGATTCGTTTGGAGAGGAGCTCCCAGGGAGCCCCCAGGAAAAACCGTCCAAAAAAGCGATAAAGATACTGCCCCGGCGTGGAGCCTGTCAATTGCGGGCCAGCGGCCTGGCGGTTGGACCCGGTGCGAGGCCTATAACCAAGAGTAGTAATTGTAGTTTTTTTTTACGGCTTGTTATTACTTATTAGAGTCCGCCTCGGTGTGTGGAGAAAACGGAAAGACCGTTCAAATCGGGACGTTTTCCTCGGTTCCGGCTTGTGGGTAGCCTTTGGGAATACCCCGGGGAGCGCACCGGGACAAAACGGGGAGCGATCCGTGCGATCGGACCTGCCTGGGGATAGATGGTCTATTTTTCCACCGTCGTTCACGGGATTTCCCCAGGGAGTCCACCGACAGGCATTCGACCCGGCCCTGCCCATTTGGGTTAGAATCTTCCTCCTCGATGGAACAGACGCTGGGAACGCGCGAGTGGGGGCCTTAGTTGGCGCAATCGGCCGTATGGAAGCTGTGTCTGGAACGCCTGAGCGAGGAGCTCTCCTCGCAGCAGTTCAATACCTGGATCAGGCCCATTCAGGCCGAGGAGGGCGAGGAGCGCCTTCACCTGCGAGTGAGCAACCGCTTTTTCTACGATTGGATCCGGGAGCGGTTCCTGGGACGCATCGCCGAGCTGGTGGAGCACTTCGGGGAGGGACGTTTGGCCGTGGAGCTGGAAGTGGCTGAGGTCGCGGTCCCCGAGGCGGAGGCCTCCTCCCCCGAGCCCCGGGCGCAGGCGCCCCGTGAGAAGGCCCCGGCTTCGCGGGGCACCGGGCGGTCGCGGGACATGCTCGACCCGCAGTTCACCTTCGAGACCTTCGTGGAGGGGAAGTCCAACCAGTTGGCCCTGGCCGCATCCCGACAGGTGGCCGAGAACCCCGGCGGTGCCTACAACCCCCTGTACATCTATGGGGGCACCGGCCTCGGCAAGACCCACCTGATGCAGGCGATCGGCAACCAGGTTCGGCAGCACGATTCCGAGGCCAAGGTGCGCTACATCACCGCCCATCGGTTCGTGAACGAGATGGTGCGTTCCATCCAGCACAACGCCATCGAAGACTTCAACCAGCGCTACCGCAGCCTGGACGTGCTCCTGATCGACGATATCCAGTTCTTCGCCGGCAAGGATCGCACCCAGGAGGAGCTCTTCCACACCTTCAACACCCTCATGGACCTAAACAGCCAGATCGGCATCTCCTGCGACCGCTATCCCAAGGAGGTGGAAGGCCTGGAGGAGCGCCTGCGTTCCCGCTTCGGCTGGGGGCTCACCGTGGCCATCGAACCCCCGGAGCTGGAGACGCGCATGGCCATCCTCATGCGCAAGGCCGCCTCCAGTGGGGTGGATCTGCCGGAGGAGGTGGCCTTCTTCATTTCCGAGCGCATCCAGTCCAACGTCCGCGACCTGGAGGGGGCCTTCAACCGCGTGGTGGCCCATGCCCGCTTCCTGGGCCGGCACGTCGACATGGACCTTACCAAGGAGGCCCTGGCGGACCTGTTGGAGATGCAGACCCGGCTGATTACCATCGAGAACATCCAGAAGGTGGTGGCCAATTACTACAACATCCGGGTGGCGGACATGCGGTCCAAGAAGCGCTCGCGGGCCATCGCCGCGCCCCGGCAGGTGGCCATGTCGCTGGCCAAGCAACTGACCGACCACAGCCTCCCCGAGATCGGGGACGCCTTCGGCGGGCGGGACCACACCACGGTCCTGTACGGTTGCCGGAAGGTGGAGGAGCGGGAACGGGAGGACCCTCGCCTGCGCGAGGACCTCAACAACCTGAAACGGGTCCTGACGGGCTGACCGTCGGGGCCCATCGCCACGTCTGAGGGGGAGCCAGTGCGGTTTCGGTGTGCCAAGGAGGATCTACTCGCGGGCCTGAATCCCGCGGCGTCCGTCGTGGAGAGCCGCCAGACCCTGCCCATCCTGGGCCACCTGCATGTGCGGGCCGGAGACGGGGAGGTGGCGCTGACGGGTACCGATCTGGAGGTGGAGCTCCAGGCCGGGTTTCCCGGCGAGGTGGAGGAGGCCGGCACGGCTACCGTGCCGGCCCGGAAGTTCCTAGATATCGCCCGCTCCTTGCCGGACGGAACGCAAGTGCAGGTCTTCCAGGACGAAACCGGGGTCACTGTGCAGGCCGGCCGCGGCCGCTACCGCCTGGCAGGCCTGCAGCCCGAGGACTTCCCGCGCCTGGAGCTGGACGCCTACCAGCGCGAGGTGAGCATCCCCCAGGGGGCCCTGAAGGCCCTGCTCGAGGGGACTTCCTTCGCCATGGCCCGCGACGACGTGCGTTACTACCTGAACGGGGTCCTTCTCGAGTGGAACGAGGCCAACCTGCGCGCGGTGGCCACCGACGGCCATCGCCTCGCCCTCATGGATCGCGAGGTGGATGCCACCAGCGAGGAGACCCGGGTGATCCTGCCCCGCAAGGGGGTCCAGGAGCTGGAGCGCCTCCTGGACGACACCGAGGACCCCATCACGGTGGGCTTCACCGCCAACCACGTGCGGTTCCGGCTTCCCGGGGTGACCTTCACCTCCAAGCTCATTGAAGGGAAGTTCCCCGACTACCGGCGCGTCATCCCGGAGGCCAACGGCAACCGGGTCATCGGCGACCGCAAGACCATCCAGCAGGCCCTGCGGCGGATCGCCATCCTGTCCAACCGCAAGACCCACGGCATTCGCCTTTCCTGTCGGGAGGGGGTCCTGGAGCTTTCCGCGGAGAACCCCGACCAGGACCAGGGCGCGGAGGAGGTTCCCGTCACCTACGACGGCGAGTCCCTGGAGATCGGCTTCAACGTGGAGTACTTGCAGCAGGCCATGGGCGCACTGCCCACCGAGGAGGTGGTCATCCACGTTTGGGACGCCCAGTCCAGCTGCCTGATCATGGCCCCGGACGATACCTCGGTTAAGTACGTCGTCATGCCCATGCGCCTCTAGCAGGGCGGTGAAAAACGTCGCGAGGAAGGCCAGATGCAAGGCGCCCACCGCCGCCCCGTCTCGCCAATTAAAGACTTGGCGGGCGTGCAGTAGAGCACGCACCGCGCAGCGACCGAGGCATATCAAGAAGATAGGTGAGGGAACGAGCAGTGCGCAACGCCGCAGATGGCCTCCGCAGCAGTTTTTCATCGTCCTGCTAGCGGGAACGGGGAAGCGCCTCTAAAGAAGGCGGACGGAGGTAGGCCGGGCATCGACCGGCCCCCGCCGTTCTCCCTTAGTCCCCTAAAACCTGGTAAGAAGAACTCTTCGTCCTCCCGCGGTACCCTTCCTTCCGCCCGCAAAGGGCCCCGCCTCTTCCGGCTACCAATGCCCCCCGTAGCCCTCGGTTATGCGTTAGAATAGACGGGCGTACCGAACGGCTTGCGCACCCTGCCCGCCCACGGGGCCACGAGGGTGAAGCCCCGGTCTCCGGCGCGGACCGGGTCGGCCTTCCCGCCGAGAACCGCCGGTTCCTGCAGCCCGGCCAATGGAGTGGTGGTGGTCATTCAACGGCTCCAGATCGGCGCCTTCCGGAACATCTCTTCGGCCCGCCTGGATCCTGCGGAAGGGGTGAACCGCCTGGTGGGGGTGAACGGGGCCGGGAAGACGAGCGTTCTGGAGGCCGTTCACTTCCTTGCCTCCGGGCGCTCCTTCCGGCGCGGCGGGCCGGATACCCTCCGCCAGAACGGTAGCGGCGAGGCGGTGCTGTCCGCCCGGATCGCGGACCGCGGGGAGCATGCCCTGGGCGTCCGCCTTGGCGAGGGATCCCGGGAGATCCGCCTGGACGGGGCCAACGTTCCCGGCTTTTCGGCCCTGGCCGGGGTCCTGAAGACCATCCACTACACCCCGGAGGGCCACCGCCTGGCTTCCGGAGGTCCCCGGGAGCGCCGCCGGTTCCTCGACTGGGGGCTGTTCCACGTGGAACCCGCCTACCTGGACTTGGCGCGGCGCTACCACCGGACCCTCCAACAGCGAAACCGCTGGCTGAAGACGGGTCCTTCGGGGCCCGATCCCTGGGCCAGCCAGCTGGCCGCCTCCGGGGAGGAGATCAACCAGCAGCGCGAGGCCTATGTGGCCCGTCTGGAAGGTAAGGTACAGGAGATCTTCGGGGAGCTGGGCGGCGCCGGGGAGCTGACCATGGGTCTGGAGCAGGGCTGGCCGGAGGCCCTGGGGTTGGGGGAGGCCCTCGAGCGGGACCGCCGCCGAGAGCTCGACAGCACCCGGATGGGACCGCACCGGGCGGATCTCCGCCTGATCCTGGACGGCAGCCCGGCTCGGGAGCGTGCCTCCCGGGGCCAGCAGAAGATTATCATCCTGGCCCTGCGCCTCGCCCAGTTGGCCTTGGCCCTGGAGGTGAGCGGGGAGGTCCCGGTCTTCCTGTTCGACGACGTGGGCTCCGAGCTGGATCCGGAGCGTCGTCGGGCGGCCATGGGCCTCCTGGAGCGCTACGGCAGGCAGGTTTTCGTCACCAGCACGGAGGAGGCCTTGTGCCCCCTCCCCTCCTCTGGTATCCCGGCAGCAACATTCCGGGTGCACGAGGGGACCATCGAGCGGAGCGAGTGAATGCCCGATACCACGCAGGCCTATGATTCTTCGAGCATCAAGGTCCTAAAGGGCCTGGAGGCGGTCCGCAAACGGCCCGGGATGTATATCGGGGACACCGATGACGGCACCGGCCTCCACCACATGGTCTTCGAGGTGGTGGACAACGCCATCGACGAAGCCCTGGCGGGCCACTGCGACCGCATCGAGGTAACCATTCATACCGATGACTCGGTGACGGTGGCGGATAACGGCCGGGGTGTCCCCGTGGATTGGCACCGCGAGGAGGACCGCCCGGCCGCCGAGGTCATCATGACCAGCCTGCACGCCGGCGGGAAGTTCGACGACAACAGCTACAAGGTTTCCGGCGGCCTTCACGGCGTGGGCGTGTCGGTGGTGAACGCGCTTTCCGAGTGGCTCCGGCTGACGGTGCGCCGGGAGGGCCGGATCTGGCACCAGGAGTTCCGTCTCGGCGAGCCGGCCACCGGTTTCGAGCCCAGTGGCGAGGCCGAGGGTACCGGCACCACCATCCAGTTCCGCCCCAGCCCCGAGATCTTCTCCGACACCCGCTTCCACTACGACGTCCTGGCCCGGCGCCTGCGGGAGCTCTCCTTCCTGAACGCCGGGGTGGCCATCGTCCTGCGCGACGAACGCAGCGACAAGGAGGAGGAGTTCGCCTACGCCGGCGGCATCCGCTCCTTCGTGGACCACCTCAACCAGCACAAGCACCCCCTTCACCCGGATCCGGTCTACATCAACGAGGCCTACGAGGGCATGGAGGTGGAGATCGCCCTGCAGTGGAACGAGTCCTACCAGGAAAACGTCTTCTGCTACACCAACAACATCCCCCAGGGCGACGGCGGCACCCACCTCTCCGGCTTCAAGGCCGGCTTGACCCGGAGCATCAACGGCTACGTCGAGACGGCCGGCCTGGCCAAGAAGGAAAAGGTGCAGACCTCCGGGGAGGACGCCCGCGAGGGGCTGACGGCGGTGATCTCCGTGAAGGTCCCCGACCCCAAGTTCAGTTCCCAGACCAAGGACAAGCTGGTCTCTTCAGAGGTGAAGAACGTGGTGGAGACGGTGCTCAACGAGGCCCTCACCCGCTACCTCGAGGAGCACCCCAAGGAGGCCAAGGCCATCGCCTCCAAGGTGGTGGAGGCGGCCCGGGCGCGTCAGGCGGCCCGCAAGGCCCGCGACCTCACCCGGCGGAAGGGGGCCCTGGAGACCGCCAACCTGCCGGGCAAGCTGGCCGACTGCCAGACGAAGGATCCCTCCGAGTCGGAGCTGTACCTGGTGGAGGGCGACTCCGCCGGCGGTTCGGCCAAGCAGGGCCGGGACCGGCGCTTCCAGGCCATCCTGCCCCTGCGCGGCAAGATCCTGAACGTGGAGAAGGCGCGCTTCGACAAGATCCTCTCGCATCAGGAGATCGGCACGCTGATCACCGCGCTCGGCACCGGTGCGGGCAAGGAGGATTTCGACCCGGAGAAGCTGCGCTACAACCGCATCATCATCATGACCGACGCAGACGTGGACGGCGCCCACATCCGCACCCTGCTGCTCACCTTCTTCTATCGGCAGATGTACGAGCTGGTGGAGCGCGGCCACATCTTCATCGCCCAGCCGCCGCTGTACAAGGTGACGCGCGGGAAGAAGGAGACCTACCTCAAGGACGAGGAGTCCCTGGAAGAGTACCTCTTCGAGAACGCTCTGGAGGGCGCCCAGCTTTACCCCAGCGAGTCCGCCGCGGAGCCTATCGAGGGCAACCGACTGCTGGACTTGGCGCGGCGGTTCCGGGACGTGCAGCGGCTCGTGGAGCGGCTGAGCCGCCGGTACGATCCGGTTCTGCTGCGCACCCTCCTGGGTCACCCCGAGCTGGGCCCGGAGGCCTGCGCGGAGGAGGATCAGCTGCGTACGGCCCTGGATCCGGTGGTGGAGAAGCTCACCGAGGGTGGTGGCGAGGACGTCCACGCCCGGATGCAGATCCTCCCCGATCCGGAGCAGGGCGGCTACAAGGCCACCATCGAGCGCTACGAGCACGGCTCGGTGACACGCTCCACAGTGGACCGGGAATTCCTCGAGTCGCCGGAGTACGGGCGCATCCGGGACATGGCGCGCAACCTCGAGGGCCTGCTGGAGCCCCCGGCCCGGGTCCGCCGTGGGGAGCGGGAGAAAGAGGTGGAATCCTTCGAGCACGTGGTGGATTGGCTGCTCGAGGAGGGCAAGCGCGGCCTCTCCGTCCAGCGCTACAAGGGCCTCGGCGAGATGAACGCCGAGCAGCTCTGGGATACCACCATGAACCCGGAGACCCGCCGCATGCTCAGGGTGCAGATCGAGGACGCGGTGGCCGCGGACCAGATCTTCACCACCCTCATGGGCGACGACGTGGAGCCGCGGCGCGCCTTCCTGGAGGCTAACGCCCTGGAGGTGGAGAACCTGGACGTCTGAACGGCTGGGTGAACCGCCAAGGACGCCAAGAGCGCCAAGAGCAACGATCTTTCCACAAGTGGAACCTAAAAGGCCGGGGTCAGCCCCCGGCCTTTTAGGTTCTGCCGGTGCTTATCCTCGATCGGTGCTTGATACTTCTGTGCGGAACCCTTAAGCCAGCCGTGACCGGTTAAATGGATTTTTCCTTGGCGATTCTTGGCGTCCTTGGCGGTTCATCAGCCTTTTAGCTCTTTAAGCACCGGCATCTCGGTGAGGGCGCTTTCGGGCAAGGCCTGCCAGTCGATGCCGTCGGGCGGGGGCGGGGGTTCGGCCACCTCGATGGCCTCTTCCGGGGTGGCGATCAGGGAGACGGGCAGGTCGAAGGGATCGGCGGGGAATTCGCTCACCACCTGCAGGGGATGAGCGGTGGTTACCACCGGGATGGGCGGGTGGCCCAGTCCGCGGAGGATGGCGTACTCCAGGTCGCCGTATCCGTGGCCCTTGCCGCAGCGCTTCCCGCCTCGGGTGACCGCCACGGAGCCGGTGACGATCAGGTCGATGGGCTCCGCGAGGGCCCGCAGGGGAACCGCCTCGGCCCACCGGGTCCCCCTGGACAGGGAGGCGGCCTCCTTCCGGTGCTCCGCGGGGATCCGGGCCGGATCGAGGCGGTAGAAGCCGCCGCGCAGGCGGGGCGTGGGCATGTACACGGTGATCCCCCGCTCCAGGGCGCCGAGGCGCAAGGGCCGCTGCGGGGCGTCGGGGTTGGCCTTGATGGCCCGGGCTTCGGCGAAAGGCGGATGGTCGAGCAGGCGAGAGGCGGCGGAATCGGCGCCGGCGAAATTGGGGATGCGGCCGTGGGGCGGATAGGGAAAGCGGGCCGCCCGCTGTTCCTGGAGGGCGTCCCAGACGGCCTGGCGGGCGGCGTCCTTGGTCGGGTACGAGGTGGGAGTGGGCATGGGCGTGAACCGGGTAATTTCAGGCCCTTCTCTGCGTTCTTTGCGCCTCTGCGGTGAATCCTTCTTCTAGGAATCGGACTTGGCGTTCACCGGTTGGCGGTCCTCGTCGGTCCCCTCCCCGTTGCCGGCGGATTCCTCCTCGCCTTCCGGATGCGGCGCCCGGTACTTGCACTCCTTGTTGGGGCACACCTTCTCCCGCCCGTACTTCTTGGTGGTCTTGTCCATCAGGATGGCGGAGCCGCATTCGGGGCACGGCTCGGCCACCGGCGGGTTGGGAATGGCGTATTTGCACTCCGGGTACTCGGAGCAGCTGTAGAAGGTCTTTCCCCTGCGGGACTTCTTCTCCTGGATCTCGCCCTTGCCGCACTCGGGGCAGGTCACCCCCGTGCCCTTGGGCTTCTCCAGCGGCTCGAGGTACTTGCACTCCGGATAGCCGGTGCAGCCCAGGAACTTGCCGTAGCGGCCGTGCTTGATGGCCAGGGGCCGCTCGCATTTGGGGCAGGTGCGGTCGGTGACTTCGGGCTCGGGCGCCTCCCCTTCCACCGGCCGGGTGTAGTCGCATTCCGGATAGCCGGAGCAGCCGATGAACTGGCCGTGGCGGCCCAGCTTCTTCTCCAGCTGGGCGCCGCACTTCGGGCAGGTCTCCTCCATGGCCTCCGAGGTGACCTCGGCCCGGCTGACGCTCTCCTCTTTCTCCTCCACCTGCTTGTGGAAGGGCTCCCAGAACTCCCGGAGAACCGGCTTCCAATCCTCCTCGCCGCGGGAGACGGCGTCGAGCTCGTCCTCGAGCTTGGCGGTGAAGTCGTAGTCCACGTAGTCGGTGAAGTGGTTGGTGAGGAAACGGTTCACCACCTTGCCCACGTCGGTGAGGAAGAACCGTTTGTTCTCCAGCTCCACGTACCCGCGGTCCTGCAGCGTGGACAGGATGGAGGCGTAGGTGGAGGGCCGGCCGATGCCGAAGGACTCCAGCTTCCGCACCAGGGTGGCCTCGGTGTAGCGCGGCGGCGGTTCGGTGAAGTGCTGCTCACCGCGCACCTGCTGCAGCTCCGGACGGTCGCCCTCGGCCAGTGGCGGCAGCTTGCTTTCCTTCTCCTCGCCGGCGTCGTCCCGGCCTTCCTCGTACACCTTGAGGAAGCCGGGGAAGGCGATGGTGGAGCCGCTGGCCTTGAGGCGCCAGCCCGGCTCGATCTCGAAGTGGGCGGTGACCGTATCCACCAGGGCGGGGGTCATCTGCCCCGCCACCATGCGCTTCCACACCAGCTCGTAGAGGCGGTACTGGTCCTTGTCCAGCTTGTCCTTCACCTGCTCCGGGAGGCGCGCCGGGCTGGTGGGCCGCACCGCCTCGTGGGCCTCCTGGGCGTTCTTGGACTGAGACTTGAACTGGCGCGGCTGGTCGGGGAGGTAGTCCTTCCCGTAGCGCTCGTCGATGAGCCCGCGGGCCTCCGCGATGGCCTCCTCGGAGAGGTTCACCGAGTCGGTCCGCATGTAGGTGATGAGGCCGACGATGCCCTCGCCGAGGTCCATGCCCTCGTAGAGCTGCTGCGCCACGCGCATGGTCTTGGAGACGGAGAAGCCGAGCTTGCGCGAGGCCTCCTGCTGGAGGGTGGAGGTGGTGAACGGCGGCGTGGGGTTGCGCTTGCGCTGCTTCTTTTCCACGGAGGTGACGGGCAGGGTGCCGTCGCCGGCGGCGGCCTCCACGTGGGCCCGCAGCTCTTCGGCGCGTTCGCCGTTGCCGATGGAGAGCTTCTCCAGCTTCTGCCCCTCGGCCTCCACCAGGGTGGCGGTGAAGGGCTGCTGCTCCGCCTTCTCGTTCTCCGCCGTCAGGTCCGCCTCGATGGACCAGTACTCGGTGGGCTCGAAGTTCTCGATCTCCTCCTCGCGCTCGGCGACGAGGCGCAGGGCCGGGCTCTGCACCCGGCCGGCGGAGAGCCCTCGGCGCACCTTCTTCCACAGCAGCGGGGAGAGGTTGAAGCCCACCAGGTAGTCCAGGGCCCGGCGCGCCTGCTGGGCGTTCACCAGGTCCTCGGAGATGTCGCGGGGATGCTCCATGGCCTCGCGCACGGCGCCCTTGGTGATCTCGTGGAAGACCACCCGGTAGACGCCCTTGTCCTCCAAGTGGCCCTGCTCGCGCAGGAGCTGCACCAGGTGCCAGGCGATGGCCTCCCCTTCGCGGTCGGGGTCGGTGGCGAGGTAGAGGTCCTCGGCCTTGTCCAGCTCCGTGGCGATGGCGTCCACGTGCTTCTTGTTGCGGTCGATGACCTCGTAGGTCATGGCGAAGTCGTGCTCCGGGTCCACGGCCCCTTCCTTAGCGCGCAGGTCGCGCACGTGGCCGTAGGACGCCATGACCTTGTAGTCCTTGCCGAGGTAGTTGTTGATGCTCTTGGCCTTCGCCGGGGACTCGACGATCACCAGATGCTTTGCCATGAGACCGCTACCTGTCAGGTGCCGGGACGGCGGCGCCGTCGCGGGGGTCCGGTCGGAAGGAGCCCCTCAGGAAACCGAAGGCCGCCCGGGAGAGCCCGGACGGCCTGGAAAAGCGCTTGGAGCCTGGGCGGAACAACCTAGTGGAAGACCCCGTCCATGCGGTCGAAGATCATATCCTCCACCCACACATAGGCCCCCTCGTGACCGGGGCTGTTATGCAGGACCATGAGCAAGACCCAGCTCAGGGCCTCGGCGTCGATCTCGTCGCTGTCGAGGGCCATGAGCCGGTCGATGAGCACCTCGCGGGTGCTCGCATCCACTACCCCGGAATCTTCCAGGAAGGTCAGGAAGCCCCGGGCGTCCCGGGTCATCTTGTGTTCTTCTTCCTCGGTGAAGATCCGCACGGAGCGGTGGGAGGGCCGGCCGCCGTGCTCCTTGCCGGTGCCGGACTGCTGGTTGGCGAGCCCCTCCAGCCAGGAGAAGGCCTTTTTCACCTTGGGCTCCGCGAACCCCGCCTCCACCAGCTCCGTCTGCAGCACGTTCTGATCGGGCGCTTCGTCCATGGGCTCCGAGAAGTAGTTCTCGAACAGATACATCAGAATATCCAGGACGTTCTCGTTCATGTTCCTCTTGCCCCGTCTGCGGGTGTGCGGATGAAGAAACCGCCGGGCTCGGCGGCCACCACCCCCAGGATTTCGAGCTCAAGAAGAATGGCCGAAACCCTATCGGGGGTCAAGCCGGAGCGGTTGACCACCTGATCGAGGGCCGTGGGATGAAAATCGACGCATTGAGCCACGGTCCGTTGCTCCCCCGCCAGGGCCGTCGCGGCTTCCGGCTCCTGGGCCGTTGCCGCTTCCGATGGGACCGACCGGGGTGGAGGGAGTTCCTCCGCCACGTCGGCCAGCGTCTCCACCAGCTTGGCCCCTTCGCGGATCAGGGCGTGGGGACCCCGGCTCAGGGGCGAATGGATGGAGCCCGGAATTGCGAGCACCTCCCTTCCCTGCCTACCCGCCCAGCGGGCTGTGGTCAAGGCGCCCGATCGCTCCCCGGCCTCCACCACCAGAACACCAAGGCTTAGCCCGCTGACGATGCGGTTCCGCTGGGGGAAGTGGCTCCGGCGCGGCGGGGTGCCCACGGGGAACTCGCTGACGAGGGCGCCCCGGGCGGCTACCTCCGCAGCCAGGGCGGTGTGCTCGGCGGGGTAGACCCGGTCGGGCCCGCACCCCTGTACGGCCACGGTGCAGCCGCCGCCGTCCAGGGCGCCACGGTGGGCGGCGGCGTCGATGCCCCGCGCCAGCCCACTGACGATGCAGAAGCCACTGGCGGCGAGGTCGCGGGCGAAGTCCCGGGCGTCCTGCTGCCCGGCGCGGGAGGCGTTGCGGCTGCCCACAACGGCCAGGGCGGGGCGCTCCTCCAGGGCCTCCGGGCGGCCCTCCACGTAGAGCAGTGGCGGGGGATCGGGGGTTTCGGCGAGCAGGGCGGGATAGCGGGGGTCGGTGCGAATCAGGAGGGTGCGGTCGGCTGGTTCCAGCCAAACGGCATCGCCCCGCAAGGCCGGGTCCGCCTCCCTCCGGTGGAGGGCGGCGGCGGTGGCCGGGGGAATACCGGCCCGCTGCTTGAGCTCCGCCGCGGGGGCGGCCAGGGCCTCGTCGGGATCGGGGTAGGCATCCATGAGCCGGCCGAGGAGCCGTTCCCCCATGCCCGGAGCGTGGCGGATGGCCAGCCAGGCGCGCGCACGGGGGTCCAGGGTCACGCTCAGCGCTCCGGGCTGACCACCCGGTCTCGGGGCGCGATGGCCCGGGAGTTGCTCATGATCATGGCGAAGCTGAGCCGCTTCCCCGTCTGGAAGACCAGGAGGGTGCCCTTGTTCCTGCCGGGCAGCTCGGCGGATCCCCAGCGTTGGGGGTCGTCCACGCTCCGGGAGCTTCCCTGCACGCGCAGCACATGGCCCTTCTCCAGCCCGTCGCGGGTGCCGAGGTTGAGGACCACGATCTGACCCTGCCCCACCAGGCTCTCCTTATCCACGTGGCGCAGAACCCGGCCCTCCACGTCGGGGGCGGCCTTGGGCGTGAAGCGGGCCTCGTAGTCCCCGTCGGCGGGATAGAGGTGGTTGCCGGCCTCCACGGGCGCGAAGGTGCGCTCCACGCGCGAGGCGAACAGCCCGTCCCCGGTAGGCCCCTCCATGGTCAGGGTCCCCGTGTGGCGCAGGAGGTAGCCTAGGTGGGCCCCGCTGTCCGGGTCGCGGATGGCCTCCGGCTCCTTGTAGCTGTGCCAGTCCTGCGCGGTGGGGTCCTCCAGCCCTTCCGGCTCCTTCAGGCGGGTGAAGACCCGGTCGCCGGTGGCGTACATGGCCCGCTCGTTCTGACCCGCCACCAAATAGCCCCCCCGGTCGGTGGGCTCGTTCCCCGGATCGACGATGCCGTAGCGGCCGAGGAAGGGCACCACCACGCTGGTGTCCACCGTGGAGATGGCCTCCAGTCGCTGCACGGGCTTCTCCTCGGCCTCCGGGGACAGCCGTTCCACCCGCTGTCGGGTGAGGCGGGGCTCGCCGTCCACGATCCGCAGCAACAGGCGGTCACCGGGATAGATCAGGTCCGGGTTGCTGATGTAGGCGTTGCGGTCCCAGAGCTCTTCCCACCGCCATGGGTCGTCCAGGAACGTGGCGGCGATGTCCCAGAGGGTGTCCCCCTTCTTGACGGTATAGACCGAGGGGGCGTCCGTGCGCAGCTCATCGGGGCTGAGGGCCCAGACGGGAAGGGGCAGGACGGTCAGGGCGAGCAGGAGGGTCCGAAGGCGCATGGGATCCTTAACATTCACTGGAGGCTGGAGCGTAGCGCGGATCCGGCCACCGCCGGTACCCGCCCGAGGAACACTATCTGGCTACCACATCCTACGGGAAAGGGCAAACGAAGGAAGGGTGTCCCCAACCGGAAAAGCGGGTTCCTGGGGGATCCCCCGAAGCTAAATAGGTGGGGCGAACAGGCTGGGTAAGTGGGACCCCGAGGGCCCGGGGGCGAAGGTTCGCTCCGCCCCCGCCCCTTGGAAGACTGCCCGGGGCCCTAGAGGTCCGTAACGTAGCGGGCCAAGTCTTGGCGCTGGTCCTCTTCCAGCTCGGGGAAGGCGGGCATGATGCCGGTGCCGTTGGCGATCATGTCCGCAATGCCCTCCTCGGGCAGCTGGGTGTCCTCGAGGGAGAGCAGGAAGCCGAACTTGCCCGTCCCCTCTTGCCCGTGGCAGTGGGCGCACCCTTCCTCGAACATGGTAGCGGCGCTGGTGCCCGATTCGGGGTCGTAGGCCTCCTGGTCCCCGCAGCCGGCGAGCGCCACCGTCGCCAATCCCAACAGCATCCCCTTGCGAAGCCGCATGTGCCCGTCTCCTTTGGTTGGGTTCCCCGCCCGGTTGCCCTTCCCCGGAACCCCGGGGCGCGCTTCGCGGTCTCTAAATAGGTGCGTCCGGGCGCGAAGCGCGCGATACGGTGGCAAAACCCCGGTCCGGTGTCAACGACGCCTCCCGGACGGATTGTGCTACGATATTGCTCGGATCACTCCCTCGTTAGCGCCATACAGGAAGCAGGCAATGGCTGTTCTGGATATCCTTCACTACCCCGATGACCGGCTCCGGGCCCAGGCCGAGCCCGTGGCCGAGGTGGACGACGGCATCCGCTCCCTGGTGGATGACATGCTGGAGACCATGTACGCCTCTCAGGGGGTGGGCCTGGCGGCTCCCCAGGTGGACCGCCACCTCCGCCTGCTGGTGATGGACACCAGCGAGGAGCGGGACGCCCCCCTGGCCCTGATCAACCCGGAGATCGTCGCCGCCGAGGGGGAGCAGGACGGCGAGGAGGGCTGCCTCTCCCTGCCGGGCGTCTACGAGCCCGTGGTCCGCGCGGCCGAGGTGACGGCCCGCTTCCGGGACCGCGAGGGCCGGGAGCGCGAGGAGCGCTTCTCCGGCCTGGCGGCCCGCTGCGTCCAGCACGAGCTCGACCACCTCGACGGCAAGCTGTTCGTGGACTACCTCTCCAAGCTCAAGCGCAGCCGCGTGCGCAAGAAGATGGAGAAGGACAAGCGCCTTCAGGCGACCCCCGCCTGAGGGTTGGCGTCCTCCCCTTCCCAGTCGCTTGAGCGTTCCATGACCGGCACCGAGGGTTCCGAGCCCGCGCTGCGCGTCGCCTTTGCCGGCACCCCCGACTTCGCCGTCCCCAGCCTCCGGGCCCTCCTCGAGGGTCCGGAGGGGGTGGTGGGCGTGCTTACCCAGCCGGACCGTCCGGCGGGGCGCGGCCGCCGGCTGCGACCGTCCCCGGTGAAGGTGGCGGCCGAGGAGGCGGGCGTGCCCGTGGCCCAGCCCGCCCACCTGCGGGGGGAGGCGGAGCGGGCGGTCCTCCGCGAGTGGGCCCCGGACCTGCTGGTGGTGACCGCCTACGGCCTCCTCCTCCCCCCCGAGGTGCTCCACCTCCCCCGCCTGGGCTGCATCAACGTCCACGCCAGCCTGCTGCCCGCCTACCGGGGGGCGGCGCCCATCCAGCGCGCCATCCTCGACGGGGCCGCCGAAACCGGGGTCACCATCATGCAGATGGAGGAGGGCCTGGACAGCGGCCCCATGCTGCTCCGGCGCAGTCGGCCCATCGGTCCGCGCGAGACGGCGGGAGAGCTGCACGATGCCCTCGCCCGGCTGGGGTCCGAGGCTTTGGCCGAGGCCCTGGAGCGCTTGCGGGCGGGCACCCTGGAGGCGATGCCCCAGGACCCGGACCGGGCCACCTACGCCCCCAAGATCACCAAGGAGGAGGCGGAGCTGGACTGGAGCCGGTCCGCGGAGGAGCTGGACCGCCGGGTGCGGGCCTTCAATCCCTGGCCGGTGGCCCATACCGGGCATCGCGGCGAGCGTCTGCGCGTGTGGCGGAGCCGGCCGGTGGCCGCCGTCCCTGACGGTACCCCGGGGACGGTCGCCGCGGGCGCAAACAACCTGCCCCTGGTGGCCTGCGGCGAGGGGGGTCTGCTCCTGGAGGAGGTCCAGCCCCCTGGCCGCAAGCGCATGGCGGGGTCGGCGGCCCTGCACGGCGGCCACCTGTGCCCCGGCGAGCGTCTCGGGGACCCGGGGCCGGAGTGAACCCCGGGGCCGGAGGGCTGTCCCATAGGCCGGCCGATATCCCCAGACATATCCCCGGACAACGAATACCCAAAGGAGGGAACGAGGATGCATAGCGGTTTGAAGACCGCTGTCCTGATGGCGGGTCTGACCGCCCTGTTCGTGGTGGTGGGCGGCGTGATCGGCGGCACCACCGGCATGGTGATCGCCCTGGTGTTCGCCCTGGCCATGAACGCGGGCGCCTACTGGTTCTCGGACAAGATGGTGCTGCGCATGTACAAGGCGCAGCCCGTGGACCGGGACAGCGCGCCCCGTCTCTGGGGGACGGTGGAGGAGCTGGCCGGCCGCGCCGGGCTGCCCATGCCCGCCGTCTACATTATCGAGGAGGGCTCCCCCAACGCCTTCGCCACCGGCCGCAACCCGGAGCACGCGGCGGTGGCGGTGACCACCGGCCTCATGGACCTGCTCGACGAGCGCGAGGTGCGCGGCGTGCTGGCCCACGAGCTGGCCCACGTGAAGAACCGCGACATCCTCATCTCCACCATCGCCGCCACCGTGGCCGGCGCCATCTCCGCCCTGGCCAGCATGGCCCAGTTCATGCTGCTGTTCGGCGGCCGTCCCGGCGAGGACGACGAAGGCAACCCCCTCGGCATCGTGGGGGTCATCCTGGTGATGATCCTCGCCCCCATCGCCGCCAGCCTCATCCAGATGGCCATCTCCCGGGCGCGGGAGTACGGAGCGGACCGGGGCGGCGCCGAGATCAGCGGCGATCCCGAGGCCCTGGCGCGCGCCTTGGAGAAGCTCGCCTACGGCGCCAGCCGCCAGCCCATGGCCAGCGCCGAGAGCCACCCGGAGACGGCGCAGATGATGATCGTCAATCCCCTGTCCGGACAGGACCTGATGCAGCTGTTCTCCACCCACCCGCCCCTGGACGACCGCATCGAGCGCCTGCGGGCCCTGGGCTGAAGGGAGGCGCGGGGGGAACCGCCATGGCCGCCCGGACGCGGAAGGCAACCCAGACCGGCCAGGAGGCCGGCAGCGAGGTCCGGGGCCGGGCGTCCGCGGCCGTCTCGGCGGTGCTCCACGAGGGCCGGCGGCTGGAGGCGGCCCTGGACTACGAGGGGCTGGGGCAGGCGGACCGGGCCCTGCTCCGCGAGCTGGCCACCGGCACCGTGCGTTGGGCCGTGCGCCTGCGCGCCGTCCTGGACGATCTGCTCGACCGCCCCTTGCCCCGCAAGGAGAAGCGCCTGGAGGCCCTGCTGCTGGTGGGCCTCCACCAGCTCGCCCACACGGGGATTCCCCCCTACGCCGCCGTGTCCGCCACGGTGGGGGCGCTTACCGGCAAGCAGGCCTGGGCCCGCCGCCTGGTGAACGGCGTCCTGCGCCGCTTCGGCCGGGAGCGCGACGACCGGCTGGCGGCGGTGGACGGCCGTTCCCCGGCCCTGCGCCACGCCTACCCGGACTGGCTGGTGGAGGCACTGCGCGGTGGCTACCCCGACGACTGGGAGGCGGTCCTGGCTGCAGGCAACCGCCCGCCGGCCCTGACCCTGCGGGTGCGGGGCGACCGCTCCGCCTATCTGGAGGAGCTGGCCGCCGCGGGCATCCCGGCCACGTCCCTGGACGGCGTCCCGGAGGCGGTGGCCCTGGAGGAGTTCCTGCCGGTGGGCGCCCTGCCCGGCTTCGCCGAGGGGCGGGTCAGCGTGCAGGACGGGGCCGCCCAGCTGGCCGCGGAGCTGGTGGCACCGCGATCCGGCGAGCGCGTCCTGGACGCCTGCAGCGCCCCGGGCGGCAAGCTGGCCCACCTGCTGGACCGAGCCCCGGGTGCGGAGGTGGTGGGCGTGGAGGCCGAGGGCGACCGGCTGGCGAAGATCCGCCAGACTCTGGACCGCCTCGGCCTGGGGGCCGCGGAGCTGGTCCACGGCGACGCCACCACCCCCGGGGCGTGGTGGGACGGCCGGCCCTTCGACCGCATCCTGGTGGACGCCCCCTGCTCCGGCACCGGGGTCATCCGGCGGCACCCGGACATCAAGCACCTGCGCCGGCCGGAGGACATCCCCGTCCTGGCCGGGCGCCAGGCCGCCCTGCTGGAGGCCCTGTGGCCCCTGCTGCGGCCCGGCGGCCGCCTGGTCTACGCCACCTGCTCCGTGCTGCCCGCCGAGAACCGGGAGGTGGTGGCGGCCTTTCTGGACGGCCACCCCGAGGCCCGCCCCGCCACCCCGGAGGCGGACTGGGGGCGGCCGGACGGGCCCGGGCGCCAGATCCTGCCCGGCGAGCAGGGCATGGACGGTTTCTTCTACGCCTGCCTGGACGCCCCGGAGGAGGCGGCATGAACGGGGCGCGGCCCTACGTTCCCCGGCTGGTGGCGCTGCTGCCGCCCGGCGCGGCGGGGGCGCCGGTGGAGTGGGCCCGGTCCATGCGGGACGCCGGCGTCGATGGCCTTGCGCTGCAGGGGGATCCCGCCGACCCCGTCGCCCGGGACCTCCTGGCCGCCCTGCGCGGGGCGGTTCCCCTGCCCCTGGAGCTGCATTTCCCCCCGACCCCCCTTCCCGAGCAGGACTGGGCGGCGCCCCTCGCCGCCACCGGCATCGACTGGGTGGTCCCGGGCCGGGCGCTTCCGAAGGCGATGGCCGACCATCTGGAGGCCCTCGGGGTGGGTGTCGCCTGGCCCCCCGCCGCCGCCCCCCTGGACGCCGCCCGGGTGCACGCCGCCCCCGATGCGGACGCGGCGGCCCCCTTCGCGGAGGCCCCGGAGGCTGCGGAGCGTTCCCTGACCCTTCCCCGCAGCGGGGACCCCGTCGTCCCCGGGGGCGGGATCCCCGCCGACACCCTGGTGGTGCCCGGGGAGGCCCTGGCGGAGACCGATCCGGGCGCCGCCGTGGCTCGGTGGCGGGGCCGTCCCGCATAGCCGGCCTGCGGCTATGGCCTCCGTTCCCGCTTGCGGTACAGTGGACGGGGCCACGGACAACAGGGGACGACCATGGAGCAAGGCGGACGCAGCGTACGGTACCTGGTGCGGGCGGTCCTGTTCGTCGCTGTGGTGGTCCTGGCGGCCGGGCTTTTCGCCTCCTCCCTGATCCCCCTGTTCGAGGCCAACCCGCCCCTGAACGGCATCATCCTGCTCCTGCTGGTGGTGGGCCTGGCGGACGTCTTCCGCCACTTCTACGAGCTGGTGCAGGAGGACCGCTACCTGGACCGGGTGGAGAATTACCTGAGCTACGCCGAACAGGGCATGGAACCGCCGGAGCGGGCTAACGAGGCCATCCTCTACGGCGATAACCGCAGCATCACCGAGTTCATGCGCACCCTGCACCAGGTGGTGACGCGCGGCTACCACCACGCAACCCTGCCCTACCTTCTGGACTCCCTGGGCGAGCGCGCCGAGAGCCGCCGCTCCCTGCCCCGCTACCTCGCCGGCACCCTCATCGTCCTCGGGCTGCTGGGTACTTTCTGGGGGCTGCTGCAGACCGTGCAGGGGGTGCAGGGGATCATCGGCACCCTCTCCGCCGAGGAATACGACAACGTCGCCGCCTTCGTGGGCGCACTGCGCGAGCGCATGGCGGACCCCATCGCCGGCATGGCGCTGGCTTTCTCCACCAGCCTCTTCGGCCTGGGTTCCTCGCTCGTCCTCGGGTTCACCGAGACCCAGCTGGCCCGGGCGGTGGCCCACGGTCAGACCCGGGTGGAGGAGATCATCGTCACCGACCTGCTGCCCTTCTGGCGCGAGCAGCAGCGGCCCCGGGACCTGGATATGGAGGCGGAGGACCGCCCCGCCTACCAGGCCGCCCTCCTGGAGGGCATCGGCCACCGCCTGGATGCCGTTACGGAGCAGATGGACCGGCTTATCGCCCGCCAGCCCGATCCCGAGGGCCTCAACCGTACCCTGGACCGGTCCGGGGAGACCCTGCGCCAGGAGCTGCACGCCCTGGGCAACCGCCTGGACCAGCTGGAGGACCAGCGCAACCGGAACCTGCGCGAGGCCATCGACCGGCTGGCCCGGGTGATGGGCCGCCAGCCGGGGGACGGCGGGAATGCGTCGGACTAGGCGCGGCGGCGATCCCACCCCCAACATCTGGCCCGGGTTCACCGACGCCCTGGCGGGCCTGGTGGTGGCCCTGGTCTTCCTCCTGGTGCTGTTCTTCCTGTTCGAGGTGGTCCTCTCCCGCCAGGTGACCGGCCAGGAGGAGATCATCGGCAATCTGCGCAGCCAGGTGGACCGCCTCGCGGGGATTCTGGGGGAGAGCCAGGAGGAGCGCGAGCGGCTGGAAGAGCGCCTGGCGGAGAGCCGGCAGCGCCGCCAGGAGCTGGACGCGGAGCTGGCCCGCACCCGGGAGGAGCTGGCGGCGGTCCGGGAGCGGCGCCAGGCCCTGGAGCAGGACCTCGCCGCCGCCCGCGCGGAGCGGGAGGCCAGCGAGGAGGAGCTGGCCGAGACCCGGGAGGAGCTTACTGGGGCCCGAACGAATCTGGACGTGCTGTCCGAGCGGGTGGCGGCCCTCAACGAGCGCCTGGAGCGCATGGAGCGGGCCCTGGCCCTGGAGGAGCGGGAGCGCCGGGCCGCCGAGGAGCAGGTGAGCGCGCTGGAGGAGCGCGTGGCCAGCCAGCGGCAGCGGGTGGGCGAGCAGCAGGAGCGCATCCAGGCCATGGCGGCGCAGATCCGCACCCAGCTCCTGGAGCGCGTGGAGGAGCTGGAGCGCTACCGCTCCGAGTTCTTCGGCCGGCTGCGGGAGGTCTTCGCCGACGCCCCCAACATCGAGATCCGCGGCGACCGCTTCGTCTTCCAGTCGGAGATCCTCTTCCCCTCGGGGGAGGCGGCCCTGTCCGACGCCGGCGCGGAGCAGCTCCAGCGCTTCGTTACCGTCTACGACCAGGTCCGGGAGGAGATCCCGGAGGGTCTGGACATGATCATCCAGGTGGAGGGCCATACCGACCGGGTTCCCGTGCGGGGCGGGCGGTACGGCTCCAACTGGGAGCTGTCCACCGCCCGCGCCCTTTCGGTGGTCCACTCCCTGGTGAATCAGGGCATTCGGCCGGGCCGCCTGGCGGCGGCGGGCTACGGGGAATACCATCCCCTCACCCCAGGGGAGACCCCGGACCAGCGGCGCCAGAACCGCCGCATCGAGCTCAAGATCACCCAGCGCTGAAGGAGTTTCGGGCGGGATGGCCAACCAGGGAAGGGAAGGGGTGAGCCGGCCGGCCGTGGCCGTCACCGGCTGCTCCTCGGGGATCGGTGCGTGCATCGCCCAGGGGCTGCATGAGCGGGGCTACCGGGTGTTGGCCACCGCCCGCCGGGAGGAGGACCGGCGCCGCCTGACGGAGCAGGGGCTGGAGGCTTTGCCCTTGGAGCTGGCCGATCGGGACTCGGTGGCCGCATGCGCCGCCGCCGTTGCCGAGCGGGCCGGGGGCAGCCTGGTGGGGCTGGTGAACAACGCCGCCTACGGCCAGCCCGGGGCGGTGGAGGACCTGTCGCGGGAGGTGCTGGAGGCCCAGTTCCAGGCCAACCTGCTGGGCACCCACGACCTGACCGTGCGCCTGCTGCCGGTGATGCGGGAGCAGGGCTTCGGCCGGATGGTCCAGATCAGCTCCCTGCTCGGCCTGGTGGCGCTGCGCTACCGGGGGGCCTACAACGCCAGCAAGTTCGCCCTGGAGGGCCTCACCGACACCCTGCGCCTGGAGCTGGCGGGCAGCGGCGTCCATCCGGTGCTGGTGGAGCCCGGCCCCGTCACCAGCCGCTTCCGGGAGAACGCCTTCCGGGCCTTCCAGGCCAACATCGACGTAGAGCGCAGCCCCCACCGGGAGACCTACGAGCAGGAAGTGAGCGCCCGCCTCGCCGGCGACGAGGATGCCCCCTTCACCCTCGGCCCGGAGGCGGTGCTGGCCAAGACGGTCAAGGCCCTGGAGGCCCGGCGGCCCCGGCCGCGCTACTACGTCACCTTCCCCACCTACCTGCTGGCCGGGCTCAAGTGGTCCCTGCCCGTGCGGACCCTGGATCCCCTTCTGCGGCGGATCAGCTAGGCCTTCGGCGGGTTGACCGCGGAGACGCGGAGGACGCGGAGAAAAAGCGGCGAAAACCACGGGGTCATGGAGAAAGGCAGCTGTCTAGCCGAAGCGGGCCAATAGGCCCAATGGCCGTCCGCACCAACGAATAACCGAGCCCCTTGCCGGCCGGAAGGCAACCAGTTCTTCCTCCGTGCCCTCCGTGGTAAGAAGGTCGTTAAGCTTGGTCTTTCTCTGCGTCTCTGCGGTTATACCTGCCCCTGGCGAGCCGGCGTGTTATCTCCGGTTCCGGTTTACGTTATCCTTTGGGCCTTTCGACGCCCGCCCCTTCCACCAACGGGAACGTCCACAGTGAAGATCGTCATCCTCGGCGCCGGCCAGGTGGGCGCCCCGGTGGCCGAGCAGCTCGCCCTGGAAGGCCACGACATCACGGTGGTGGACCGGGACGGCGACAAGGTCGCCGCGCTGGGGGAGCGCCTGGACATCCAGACGGTGACGGGCCAGGCGGCCTATCCCCCCATCCTGGAGGAGGCCGGGATGGGGGCGGCCGACATGGTCCTGGCGGTAACGGGCACCGACGAGGTGAACATGGTGGCCTGCCAGATGGCCGAGACCCTGTTCCACACCCCCACCAAGCTGGCCCGCCTGCGTGCCCCCGAATTCCTCGCCCATCCCGAGCTGTTCAACCGGGAAGCCTTTCCGGTCGACTACATCATCAGTCCCGAACAGGTGGTCACCGACGGCATCCACCGCCTCATCGAGCATCCCGGCTCGCTGCAGGTGGTGGACTTCGCCGGCGGGCGGGTGCGGCTGGTGGGCGTGCGCGCCGACGCCGACGGTCCGCTGGTGGGCCACCAGCTCCAGGAGCTGCGCCACCGCATACCCGGGGTGGAGACCCGGGTGGCCGCCATCTACCGCCGCGGCCAGGCCCTGATCCCCGAGGGCCAGACGGTCATCGAGGAGGGCGACGAGGTCTTCTTCATCGCCGCCCGCGAGCACATCCAGTCGGTGCTTCGGTCCCTGCGCGCGGTGGAGGACACGGTGCGCACGGTGGCCATCGTCGGTGGTGGCAAGATCGGCAGCTCCCTGGCCAAGGCCCTGGAGCGCACCCCCGTGCAGGTGAAGCTCATCGACCACAACGCCCGCAACGCGGCGGAGGTGGCGGCCGGCCTCAAGAACACCCTGGTCCTGCAGGGCGACGGCGCCGACGAGGAGCTGCTTCGGGAGGAGAACATCGGCGCCATGAACGTCTTCGTCGCCGTGACCAACGACGACGAGGCCAACATCCTCTCCTCCATGCTGGCCAAGCGCATGGGCGTGGGCCGGGCGGTGACCCTCATCAACCGCGGCGCGTACGTGGACCTGGTGCAGCAGACCGGAATCGACGTGGCCGTCTCTCCCCACCAGGCCACTATCGGGCGCATCCTCGCCCACGTGCGGCGCGGGGACGTGGCCATGGTGCACAGTCTGCGCCGGGGAGCCGCCGAGGCCCTGGAGGTGCTGGCCCACGGCGACGCCTCCACCTCCCGGGTAATCGGCAAGCGCCTCGACGAGGTCCGCCTGCCCAAGGGGGTGACTATCGGGGCCATCGTGCGCGATGACCAAGTGCTCATCGCCCACCGCCACGTGGTCATCCAGCCCGAGGACCACGTCATCCTGTTCCTGGTGGACAAGCGCAAGATCGCCCAGGTGGAGAAGCTCTTCCAGGTCGGCCTGGGGTTCTTCTAGTGCACTGGGGGGCGATCGGCTACCTGGCGGGCCTGCTGCTCATGGTGTTCTCCACCGCCATGCTGCCGCCCCTGGCCATCGCCTGGTACTACGGGGACGGGGCCCTGGTGGCCTTCGTGGATTCCTACCTGCTGACCCTGGGCACCGGCTTCGTGCTGTGGGTCACCCTGCGCGGCGCCCCACGGGACCTGAACCACCGCGACGGCTTCCTGCTGGTTACCCTGTTCTGGGTGGTCCTCGCCCTGTTCGGCGCCCTGCCCTTGCTGCTGTCCGGGGCCACGCCGGGCTTCACGAGCGCCTTCTTCGAATCCATGTCGGGACTCACCACCACCGGCTCCACGGTCCTCTCCGGGATCGAGGACCTGCCGCACGGCATCCGCTTCTGGCGCCAGGAGATGCAGTGGCTCGGGGGCATGGGCATCATCATTCTGGCCCTGGCCATCCTGCCCATCCTGCAGGTGGGCGGCATGCAGCTGTACAAGGCGGAGGTGCCGGGGCCGGTGAAGGACCAGAAGCTCACCCCCCGGGTGAACGAGACCGCCAAGGCCCTGTGGCTCATCTACATCGGCCTCACCGTGGTGGCGGTCCTGGCCCTGTGGGCGGCTGGGATGGGGCCCTTCGACGCCGTCGCCCACGCCTTCAGCTCGGTGGCCACCGGCGGCTTCTCCCCCTACGACGACAGCGTCGGGCATTTCTCCAGCCCGCTGATCCACTACCTCATCGTCCTCTTCATGTTCCTCGGCGGGGCCAACTTCGCCCTGCACTTCGCCTTCCTGCATGGCGGCGGCCTGCGCGGCTACCTGGGCGACCCGGAGTTCCGCGCCTACCTGGCGCTCCACGTGGTGGCGGCGCTGCTGGTCACGGGTTTTCTGATGGCCTACCAGGCCTACCCGAGCCTGGAGGAGAGCTTCCGCAGCGCCCTGTTCCAGACCGTGTCCATCGGCACCACCACCGGCTTCGCCACGGCCGACTACGCGGCCTGGCCCTCCCTGCTGCCCTTCTTCATCCTCATGATCGGCTTCTTCATGGGAAGCGCCGGCAGCACCACCGGCGGCATCAAGGTGATGCGCTTCCTGCTGCTGTGGAAGCAGGGGATCCGCCAGGCCTACCTGCTCATCCACCCCCACGCCATCGCCCCCATCAAGATGCGCGAGCGAGCGGTCCCCGAGGGGGTCATCCAGGCGGTCTGGGGGTTCTTCGCCGTCTACGTGACCACCTTCATCCTGCTGACCCTGGTGATGATGGCTCTGGAGGGCGGCAAGTTCGAGACCTCGGTGGGGGCGGTGGGCGCTACCCTGACCTGCGTCGGCCCCGGCCTGGGGGAGGTGGGCCCGGCGAACAACTTCGCCAGCATCTCCACCCCCGGACAATGGGTGCTGTCGCTGGCCATGCTCATGGGCCGGCTGGAGCTGTTCACCTTTTTCGTTCTTCTGATGCCCGCCTTCTGGCGGAAGTAACGCCGCCCTCCCCCCGCTCGTCCAGGCTCAGGCCCGGCATGCGGGCCTCCCCTTGCCGGAGCTCCTCCGCCGACGGCACCCCCGCCGTGGCGTAGTCCACCCGCAGCGCCCGTACCAGCCCGAAGCACGCCACCAGGAGGAACACCGCCATGGGCAGCCCCGTGGTGAGCGAGGCGGTGCGCAGGGCGGTCAGGCCCCCGGCGTAGAGCAGGGTTCCGGCCACCGCGCCCTCGGCCAGCGCCCAGAACAGGCGCTGGGCGCGGGGCGGATCGGGGTGGCCGCCGGAGGTGACCATGTCGTCCACCAGGGAGCCCGAGTCCGAGGAGGTGACGAAGAAGACGATCACCAGCAGGGTGGCCAGGGCCCAGGTGAGGGTGTGCAGGGGCAGGTTCTCCAGGACGGCGAACAGGGCCAGGGCCTCGTTGCGCACCGCCTGCTCGGCGATGCCGCCGGGGCCCTGCGTCTCGAGGTAGATGCCCGTGCCGCCCAGGATGGAAAACCAGAGGAATCCCCCCAGGCTGGGCACCAGCAGGGTGGTGGTGAGGAACTCGCGGATGGTGCGGCCCTTGGAGATGCGCGCCACGAAGACGCCCACGAACGGCGACCAGGAGATCCACCAGCTCCAGTAGAACAGGGTCCAGTGGGACTGCCAGCCGCCGTCGCTGCCGGGCTCAATGTGTAGGCTGGTGAAGGGGAACTTCTGCAGGTAGTAGCCCAGGCTGTCCAGGAACACCTCCAGCAGGAAGACCGTGGGCCCCACCACCAGGAGGAAGAGGAAAAGCAGGAAGGTCAGGCCGATGTTGAGCTGGCTGAGGAAGCGGATGCCGCGATGCAGGCCGGAGACCACCGAGATGGTGGCCACGGCGGTGATGCCGGCCACCAACAGGAGCTGGGCGCCGATGTCCTGCGGCATGCCGAACAGGCGGGCGAAGCCGGCGTTGACCTGGGCGGCGCCCAGGCCGAGGGAGGTGGCCACGCCGAACAGAGTGCCCACGGTGCACAGCACATCCACGGCGTGGCCCGGGGCGCCGCGGATGCGCTCGCCGAGCAGGGGGTACAGCAGCGAGCGAGGGGCAAGCGGCAGGCCGTGGCGGAAGTGGAAGTAGGCCAGCGGCAGGGCCAGGGCCGAATAGATGGCCCACGGATGCAGGCCCCAGTGGTAGAAGGTGTAGCGCATGGCCTCGCGCAGGGCGTCCGCCTCGCCCGCCGCCTGCGGGGGCGGGTCGGCGAAGTGCTGCAGGGGCTCGGCGGCGCCGAAGAACACCAGGCCGATGCCCATGCCGGCGCTCAGGAGCATGCTGAACCAGGCCAGGTAGCCGAACTCGGGGCGCGCCTCCGGACCGCCGAGGCGAATGCGGCCGAAGCGCGAGAACAGCAGCCAGACCACGAAGCCGAGCAGGGTGCTGGCGGTGAGGATGTAGAACCACCCGAAGGTTGCGACGATGCTGCTCTGCAGGGTCTGGAACAGGGACCGGGCGGTGGCCGTGTAGGTGCCGCCAAAGGCGACGAAGGCCACCACCAGGGCGGCGGCAGGTAGGAAGACCCAGGGCTCCATGGCCCGGGTCAGGCGGGCGAAGGGCCGGGGCTGGTTGGGCATGACAGCCTCCCTGGCCGGGATTTCCCTATTGAGATTGCGGGTTTTTCCCTGGTTCTTCAACCTCTCCGGTGAGCCAGTAGCGGATCCGGGCTGGGTGCTCGCGGATGTAGCCCTCCACCGCCTCCTCCGGGGAGGTGTCCTGGGCCTCCAGCAGCAGCGCGGCCAGCTCCTCCTGGGGCAGGTAGAGGCGGCTGAAGAAGCCCGTCACGCGGGGTGGGAAGTCGTTGTGGAAGCCCTGTCGGGCGAGGGCATGGACGCGCTCCTCGCCGCCCAGCACCCCCTCCGGGTCCTTCAGGAAGCGCAGGTCGTAGGCGGCGAAGACCCAGTGCGGCCGCCACGCGGTTACCACCACCCAGTCGCGATTGCGGATGGCGCGGTCAAGCACGGCGGTCATGGCCGCGCCGCTGGCCGGCACCAGATCCATTTCCTCCAGGTTGTAGGCCTCCATGGCCCGTTCCGAGGCCTGCATGAGCCCGGAGCCGGGGTCGATGCCCTGGACGCGGCCGCCCACCCGGCGGCCCACCGCCGGGTCCGCCAGGTCGGGGATGGCGGCCAGCTCCGCCTCCGGCACGTAGGCGGGCACCACCCAGCCCAGCCGCCCCGTGTAGAGCACCCCCAGGTTGACCACCCGGTCGCGCACCTTCTCCCAGTAGTCCCGATGGGTCACCGGCAGCCAGGCCATGAGCATGATGTCCAGGTCGCCGTTCGCCACCCCCTGGTACTGGATGCCGATGTCGGTCATGACCCGCTCCACCTCCAGCCCCATGCGCCGCTCCA
Source organism: Thiohalorhabdus denitrificans (assembly GCF_001399755.1). Lineage (NCBI taxonomy): Bacteria > Pseudomonadati > Pseudomonadota > Gammaproteobacteria > Thiohalorhabdales > Thiohalorhabdaceae > Thiohalorhabdus > Thiohalorhabdus denitrificans. The sequence goes on from NZ_LJCP01000006.1 coordinate 96,709, forward strand.
GGAGGCGCTGGGCCAGCAGGGAGACCACCTCGGCGTCGGACCAGGCGGTCCAGCCGATGCGCAGGGTGCGGGCCGTTCCGCCGTTTGTCCCCGGCGCTACGGGAGGCGGCTCCCCGGCCCGCTCCGCCGGTGCGCCCCGGTGGGCGGTCTCCCCCGGTCCAGGCCGTCCGCTGAGGCCGGGGCCGCACAGGAACAGGTAGACGAACAGGGCGGCCGCCACCCCGCCCACCACGCCGATGGTCAGCCACCGCAGCCAGGGACGCATACGGGCCTCCTACCCTCCGCCCCCGCCGCGGGGCAGCACGCGCTGGGGCTGGAACAGTCCGCGCAGCCGCTCGCGCACGGTGACGCGGCGCCGGCGGCCGAAGCTCTGGGTGATGCGGTCGAGAATGATGGCCAGAATCACCACGCCGAGGCCGCCCTCGAAGCCGATGCCCACCTGCAGCTGTTGGATGCCGCGCAGGACCACGTCGCCCAGGCCTCCGGCGCCGATCATGGAGGCGATCACCACCATGGACAGCGCCAGCATGATGTTCTGGTTCACCCCCGCCATGATGGAGGGCATGGCCGAGGGCACCTGCACCTTGAACAGCAGCTGGCGCGGCGTGCAGCCGAAGGCCAGGCCCGCCTCCACCCGCTCCCGGGGCACCTCCCGGATCCCCAGGTTGGTGAGGCGCACCGCCGGCGGCATGGAGAAGATGATGGTGGCGATGACGCCGGGCACCTTGCCGGTGCTGAAGAACATCACCGCCGGGATCAGGTAGACGAAGGCCGGCATGGTCTGCATGAAGTCCAGGACCGGGCGGACCACTTTCTCCACCGTATCGCTGCGGGAGGCCCAGATGCCCAGGGGCAGGCCGATGGCCAGGCTCACCACCGTGGCGGCGAGCACCAGGGCCAGGGTGGAGACCGTGTCCGGCCACAGCCCCATGCCCACCACCAGGGCCAGGGCCACCAGGGCGAACAGGGCGAAGCGCCAGCCCACCCGCCAGGCCCCCAGCAGCACGACGGCCACGGTGAGCAGCCAGGCGGGCGGGGCCAGCAGCAGCCATTCCAGGCCCCCGGTCAGGCCCCCCACCACCGCCACGATGGCGTCGAACAGCCATTGCAGGTTGGCCAGCAGCCAGTCCACGGCCCGCTCGATGTACTCCGCCACCGGCACCCCGCAGGGCACGGCCGCCCAGGCCGGGGCCGGGACCAGCAGGCCGAGGGGGAGCAGCCGCCGCACGGTCACCGCGCCCGCGCCATGGTGGACAGCAGGGTGGGGCTGGCGATGGCCCCCAGGAAGCGGCGCTCGCCGTTTACCACCGGCAGGGGGGTCTCGGTGTAGGAGAGCAGGCGAAGCACCTCGTCCAGGGGGGTGTCGGCCTTGGCGGCGCCCAGGGTCAGGTAGGCCTCCTCCAGGGGCGCCTCCGCCCGCCCGGCGACCCGCTCCAGGGAGTACAGGGACACCGCGTCCACGTAGCGCCCGTCGGGGTCGAGGACAAAGGCGTAGGTGCGGTCGTACTCGCGGAGGTGGCGCACCAGGGTGGCCTTGTCCATGGTCCCCTCCCGCGGCTGGCGGAAGGTTACCTGGTCCGGGCGGGCCAGGTCGCCGGCGCGGAAGATGTGGCCCACGTCCACGCCCTTGAAGAAGCTGCGTACGTAGTCGTCGGCGGGGTCGTTGAGGATCTCCGCCGGGGTGCCCACCTGCAGGATGCGCCCCCCCTCCATGATGGCGATGCGGTCGCCGATGCGCAGGGCCTCGTCGAGGTCGTGGGAGATGAACACCACGGTGCGCTCGCTCTCCTCCTGGAGGCGCAGCAGCTCGTTCTGCATCTCGCGGCGGATGAGGGGGTCGAGGGCGGAGAAGGCCTCGTCCATGAGCATCAGGCTGGGGTCCACGGCCAGGGCCCGGGCCAGCCCCACGCGCTGCTGCATGCCCCCGGACAGCTCGTCGGGCAGGCTGTCGGCGTAAGGCTCCAGTCCCACCTGCTCCAGAGCCGCCAGGGCCCGTTCGCGGCGCTCGGCCTTGTCCACCCCGGCGATGTCCAGGCCGAAGGCGGCGTTCTCCAGGACGCTCAGATGGGGCAGCAGGGCGAAGGACTGGAAGACCATGCTCATCTCGCTGCGCCGCAGCTCGATGAGGGCCCCGGCGTCCATGGCCGTGACCTCGTTGCCGTGGATGCGCACGGTGCCGCTGGTGGGCTCGATGAGGCGGTTGAGCAGGCGCAAAAGGGTGGATTTGCCGGAGCCCGACAGGCCCATGATCACGAACACCTCCCCCCGCCGGATGGCGAAGGAGGCGTCGCGCACCCCGACGGTCAGCCCGGTGCGGTCAAAGATGGCCTCCTTGTCGTAGCCCTGGTCGAGGAGCTCCAGGGCCACCTCGGGGTGGGCCCCGAAGACCTTGTGGAGATGCTCCACCTCTACGACGGGCTCGGCGTGGGCCATGGGCGGAACGGTGCCTGGTGAGGGGTTCGGGCTCCCGGCCGCGCGAGCCAAGGGCCGCCGGGGGTAAGACCTACACTAGGGCCAGGCTCCACAGGGCGTCAATCGCCGGGCCGGCGGTCCCCCAAGTGGTCCTCAAGCGCATCGGTGACGCGGCCCACCGCGCCGCGATGGGGGTCGAGGGCCTCGCGGGCGGCGCGCCCGGCGGCCTGGCCCTCCCCGGGGTGCTGGAGGTGACGCCGGAGGGCCGCCAGCAGGTTGTTCACGTTGGGCGCCTGCCGGGCGGCCCCGGCCTGGTCCAGGATCCGCAGGGCCTCGCGGTGCCGGTGGGCGTAGGGCCCGTAGACGATGGGCCGGCCCGCCGCCGCGGCGGGCAGGGGGTCGGCCCCGGCGAAGCCCTGGATCCAGGTGCCGCCGAGCACCACCGCGTCCGCCGCCGCCAGGAACAGAGGCCGCTGGTCCGGGTCGTCGAGCAGGTAGACGCGGGTGTCCCTGCGGATGGTATCCCCCCGAGAGGCCATGGCTGTCTCCAGTTCGAAGCGGTGGAAGCGTTCCGCCAGCTCCGGGGCACGCCCGGGATCGGCGGGGGCCAGGACCATGAGCCAGTGGGTGAAGGGGGCCGGGAGCTGCTGGCAGACCCCCGCCAGCAGCTCCTCCTCGCCGGGTTCGGTGCCGTCGAAGGCGAGCAGGGGCCGGCCTCGCAGGGCGGAGCGCAGCTGCCGGGCGTCGCGGGCGGCGGCGGGCTCGGGGGCGTCCAGCAGGGGGTTGCCCACCACGCGGATGCGCTCCCCCGGGACCCCGCGCCCTTCCAGGGTCTCCCGGTCCTCGCCCTGCCCCAGCAGCACCGCGTCGGCGCGGAGGATGCTGCCGCGGTACAGGCAGGGCAGCCGCCGGGCCCAGCGCCACGGGGCCGGATACACGCCCCCGAGCAGCCAGAGCCACGGCACGCCGCGCCGGGCCAGGCCCCGGGACAGGTTGGGCCACAGCCCCGGACCCAGGCAGACGGCCAGGTCGGGCTCCGCCTGCTCCAGGAAGCGCCGCACGGATGGGGGGGCGTCCGGGGGCAGCCAGGCAACCCGGGTACCGGGGTCGGCGCGGGCCTCCGCCTCGGCCCGGGCGGCCTCGGAGACCACGGTGAGCACCACCCCCGCCCCGGGGTGGCGGGCGCGCCAGGAGGCCAGCACCGGGCCGGCGGCGTCCAGGCCCGCCCGGGTGCCGGCATGCAGCCAGAGCCGCGGCCGCCCCGCCGGGGCCGCCGGGTTGTCCAGCGCCCTACGGCGGTCCCGGGCGCCGGGCCACCGCGGCACCAGCCGGCGCAGCAGGGCGTAGGCACCCTCGCACAGCCGGGCGGCAAAAGGCAGATTCGGTATGGAGTTCATGGGGCTCCTTTGAGCGCCGTGCAGGTAGGGTACAATGCGCGCCTCTGCCAAGCCTCGAGAAGCCAATGGAAGCCCAAAAACCACCTACTCTTCGCCATCGCCTGGAAGCCGCCGCCCTGGGCGGTCTGCTGCGCCTGATTCGCTCTTTGCCGGTTCGGTTCCGCTACGCCCTGGCGGGGCGCGTGGGCGAATGGGCCCGGTTCGTGGATCGCCGCCACGCGCGCATCGCTTACCAATCCCTGGCTCTGCGCTACGGCGAGGAGGGTGCCGAGGAGAAGGTGCAGGAGGTGTTCCGGGAGCTGGGCCACCTGGTCGGGGAGATTCCGCTTCTGGAGACCCTGTCCCTGGAGGGGCTGCAGGAGACGGTCCGGACCGTGGAGGGCCGGGAGCATCTGGAGGCGGTCGCCGCCGATCCCCGGGGCGTGCTGTTGCTGAGCGCCCATGCCGGCAACTGGGAGCTCATGGGCCAGATCCTGCCCCAATACGGCCTGAGCCCGCTGAACGGGGTCTACCGCCCCCTGGACAACCCGATCCTGGAGGAGCGCCTGCGCGCCGCCCGCGGTCGCCACGGGGTCCAGCCCATCGACCGGCGGCGGGCCAGCCGGCAGGTCATGACCGCCCTGCGGCGGGGCGAGACGGTGGCCATGCTCATGGACCAGCACCTGCGCGGCACCGACCGCATCCCCCTGCCCTTCCTCGGCGAGGTGGCCCGCGTGCCCACCACCCTTGCCCGCTTCGCCAAGAAGGCGGGGACCCCCATCCTACCCGCCTTCCTGGTGCGGGAGGCCCCCGAGCGGTTCCGCTTGGTGGTCCTTCCGCCCATCGAGCCCGACACCTTCGGCGACGACGAGGCCGGCATCCGCGACCTCACCGCCGAGACGGTGGCGGCGATGGAGGCCGGCATCGCCCTGGCCCCCGCCCAGTGGTTCTGGGTGCACCGCCGCTGGCGCAGCGAGCCCCGCGAGCTCGTCGCCGGCATGCGCCCGCCCCCGTGGTCGGGGGCCATTCGCCCCTGAGGACGGGTGCCGGACTCAGCTCGCCCTCGGCTGCCGCTGCTTGAGCCGGTAGAGGATCCCGCAGTACGGGCAGCTGAACTCGCCGTCCTCGCTCTCCTCGATGGGCAAAAAGACCCGGGGATGGGAGTCCCAGGTGGTCATCTCGGGGGTGGGGCAATGCAGCGGCAGATCGTCCTCGGTGACGTCGACGGCGCGGTATTGATTGGCGGTCACGGTGAATCCCTTCAGTCCTGGTAGACGAAATCGAGCCAGTCGGTGTGGCGGGCGTCGCGGCCGGCGACCACGTCGAAATAGCGGGCCTGGAGCCGCTGGGTCACCGGCCCCGCTTCGCCCGCCCCGATGGTGCGGTTGTCCATCTCCCGGATGGGCACCACCTCGGCGGCGGTGCCGCAGAAGAAGGCCTCGTCGGCGATGTAGAAGGTATCCCGGGACAGCGGCTTCTCCTGGACCTCGATGCCCTCCTCCCGGGCCAGTTCCAGCACGGTCTTGCGGGTGATCCCGTCCAGGGCCGTGGACAGCGGCGGCGTGTATAGGACCCCGTCGCGCACCATGAAGATGTTCTCGCCGGGGCCTTCGGCCACGAAGCCATAGGGGTCGAGCAGCACGGCCTCGTCGAAGCCCGCCTCCTGCGCCTCGCGGTGGGCCAGCATGGAGTTGAAGTAGCCGCCGGTGAGCTTAGCCTCGGTCATGGTGATGTTGGGGTGGTGGCGGGTGTAGCTGCTGGTGACCGCCCGGATCCCCTTCTTGAGCCCCTCATCGCCCAGGTAGGCCCCCCACGGCCAGGCCGCCACCACCACGTGCACCTGCAGGCCCTGGGCGTTCAGCCCCATGGCCTCGGAGCCGTAGAAGGCCAGCGGCCGGATGTAGCAGGAGTCCAGCCCGTTGGCCCGCACCACCTCGCGCTGGGCCTCGACGATGGTCTCCTCGGAGAACGGCATGGGCATCTGCATGATGTGGGCGGAGTTGAACAGCCTCCGGGTATGCTCCCGCAGCCGGAAGATGGCCGCCCCGCGCTCGGTGTTGTAGGCCCGTACGCCCTCGAACACCCCCATGCCGTAGTGCAGGGTGTGGGTGAGGACGTGGGTGGTGGCGTCCCGCCATTCGACGAGCTCGCCGTCCATCCAGATCTTGCCGTCGCGGTCGGCCATGGACATGTTGTTCGCGCTCCCGGTTCGCAAGCTAAGCGGAGATGGGGTTCGGGGATGGGTCGGCGGCGGTTCAGCCGGTGCGCACGGGCGGACCCAGGATCGCCTCGAAGGCCGCGCTGACCCGGTCCCGGGTGGCTTCCAGGCGCGGTACGACGGGCCGCCATGCGGGGTCCACCATGCGGTCGAGCTGCTCCCGCCAGGTGGGATCGGCGGTTACCTCCACCTGGGCGCGATCCTCGAAGAGCTTGACCCGGTTCTCCAGGGTCCGGAACAGCACGTAGGCCTCGTCGAGGTCCCGGGCGGTGTCCGGCTCGATGAGCCCGTGCCCGGCCAGGGCGCTCAGGGCGGCGCGGTTGCTGGTGGCGAGGATGGCGGGGGTACGGTGGGCGTGGCGCAGGCACAGGTACTGGATCAGGAACTCGATGTCGATGAGCCCGCCCCGATCCCGCTTGATGTTGAATACCCCCGCGGGGGAGGCGTGCTCCGCCAGCATGCGCCCGCGCATGTCCCGGACCGCCTCCGCCAGCGCCTCCTCGCCCCGGGGTCGGGCCAGGATCTCCCTGCGCAGCTCCTGAAAGGTGGCCCCCAGGCCGGGGGACCCGGCCACCGTCCGCCCGCGCAGCAGCGCCTGGTGCTCCCAGACCCAGGCCTGCTCGAGCTGATATTCCCGGAAATGATCGATGGAGGCCGCCAGCGCCCCGGACTTGCCGCCGGGGCGCAGCCGCATGTCGATGCTATACAGGGCCCCCTCGGCTGTCAACGTGGTGACGAAGTGGATCAGCCGCTGCCCCAGGCGGGCGAAGAAGCGGCCGTTGTCCATGCCCCCACGGCGGCCGCCCTCGGTGGTTTGGTCCTCCCCCCGGCTGTCGTGCAGGAACAGCAGGTCCAGGTCGGAGCCGTAGCCCAGCTCGGCGCCGCCGAGCTTGCCCAGCCCGGCCACCAGGAAGCCGGCCTCGCGGCGCTCGCCGCCGTCGGTGCACATGGGGCGGCCGTAGCGCTCGGTGAGCTCGTTCCAGGCCATGGTCAGGGCCCGCTCCAGGGTGAGCTCGGCCACCTCGGTCAGCCCCAGGCTCACCTCGTCCAGCTCGGCGAGGCCCTGGAGGTCGCGGGCGGCGAGGTGGAGCACCTCGATGCTCTTGAAGCGCCGCAGGCCGTTAAGGCGGTCCTCCAGGTCGTCGGCGTCCTCCAGCTCCCGCTCCAGGGCGGTGGCCCGGGAGGCGCGGAGGCGGCAGGCGTAGAGGTCCTCGGGGTCCAGCACCTCGTCCAGGAGCATGGGATGGCGGCCCAGGAAGCGCGCAAGGAAGGGGCTGCCGCCGCACAGGCGCACCACCTGCGCCAGGGCCACGGGGTTCTCCGCGAGCAGGGCGAAGTAGGTGGAGCGCCCGCCGATGGCCTCCAGCACCTCGGCCATGCGGGACAGGGCCACGGCCGGGGCGGGGGTCTTGCCGGCGGCACCGATCAGCAGGGGCATGAGGCGGTCCAGGCGCTCCCGCCCGGTGCGGGTGAGGCGTTGCAGGAAGGTGGCGCCGCGCAGCTGCTCCAGGGTGGCCAGGGCGTCCCCGGGATGGAGGTAGCCGTGGTCCGCCAGGATGTCCCGGGCCTCCTCGCCTTCGGCCTGGCCCTGCCAGACCCGCTCCAGGGGCGGCTCCTCCTCCTCGTGCACCGTCTGCGGCGCGGCGAAGGTCTGCTCGAAGGCCTCCTGGACCCGGTCGCGGTGGCTGTCCAGGGCGTCGAAGAAGGCCCCGGTGTCCGGGAAGTCCAGGCTGCGGGCGAGGGTCTCCAGGGCTTCGGGCTCCTCGGGGAGGCGATGGGTCTGCTCGTCCCCCGCCATCTGGAGGTGGTTCTCCAGGCGCCGCAGGAAGAGGTAGGCCGCCACCAAATCGTCCAGGTCCCAGGCGGGCAGCAGCTCCAGCTCGCGCAGGGCGGCCATGGTGGCCAGGGTGCCGCGGCCCCGAAGCTCGCGGTGGCGGCCGCCGTGGAGGAGCTGGAAGGCCTGGACGATGAATTCGATCTCGCGAATGCCGCCCCGGCCCAGCTTGAGGTCGTCGCGGTAGCGTCGGCTCTCCACCTGGCGCTGGATCTGGGTCTTGAGGCTCCGCACGGCCTCCACGGCGCCGAAGTCCAGGTAGCGGCGGAAGATGAAGGGCTGTAGCTCGGCCAGCAGGCGCTCGCCCTGCTCCAGGTCGCCGGCTATGGGCCGGGCCTTCACCAGTGCGTAGCGTTCCCACTCGCGGCCGTGAACTTGGTAGTATTCCTCCATCCCATCAAGCGGCTGGGCAAGGGGCCCGCCGTCGCCGTGCGGGCGCAGTCGCATGTCCACCCGGAAGGCGAAGCCATCGGCGGTATGCTCGGAAAGCAGCTGAATGACCGCACGCCCCAGACGCGTGAAGTAGGTGCCGTTGTCGAGGGCCCGCGGCCCGTCCGTCTCCCCATCCGCGGTATAGGCGAAGATCAGATCGATATCCGAGGAGAAGTTCAGCTCGCCGCCCCCCAGCTTGCCCATGCCCAGGACGGTGAGGGTGGCCGGGCCGCCGTCCGGGGTGCGGGGGGTGCCGAAGCGCGGCCGCAGCTCCCCACCGGCGAAGCCCAGGACCGCTTCCACCGCCGCCTCCGCCAGGGCGGTGCTCTCCCGGGCGGTGCGGGGGAAATCCACCCATCCCGCCAGATCGCGGAAGGCGATGCGCACCATGAGCCAGTTGCGGGCTCGCCGCAGGGAGGCCAGGAACTCCGCGCGCTCGGTGCAGCCGCTCACCGCCTCCTGGATGCAGGCCCGCACGTCCTCAGGCGTCCAATCCTCCCGCAGCCAGTGGGGATTGGTGGTCAGGTCGTGCACCAGGGCCGGATACCGGCGCAGCTCGCGGTGCACGAAGGCGCTGCTGGCCAGGACCCGCAGCCAGGCCTTGCGCAGTCCAAGGTCGTCCAGCAGGGCCTCCGCCAGCCGGGCTCCGGATGAGCCGCCGATGATCTCGCTGAGGCGCAGGCAGCCCGCTGCGGCCAGGGCGTTGCGGTCGGTGGGGGATGGGTCGGATGCAGTCATGGCGCCCATCTTGCCCCCGGGGGCTGGCACCGTAAAGCGGGACCGGGGCCCCCGCCGCCCATGACCGAACCCGGGTCCTCCCTCCCCTTCCCCTGGTGGCTGCGCCCGACCTTCTGGCGCTGGGTCCTGCGCGCCGTGGTGGCCCTGCTCCTGCTCCTGGTCGCGCTGGCCGCCTGGATCCTCCTCTATCCCCCCTCCCTGGCCCCGGTCCGCACGGAGCTCCAGGAGCTGGCGAGCAGCAGGATCGACCGCCCCGTGGCCTTCGAGGAGCTCAGCTGGACCTGGGTGGGAGGGCTGAAGGTCCGCGTCTCCGGCGTGGAGGTGGGCGGCCACAGCCTTCGGGTGGAAAGGGTGCGGGTGGGGGTGGAGCTGCTGCCCTTGCTCCGGGGGGAGGTGCGCCTCCAGGAGCTGGAGCTTGTGGGCCTGAATCTGGAGCTGGAGCACGGGGCGGCGGGCCGGCTCTCGGCGGGCGGTCTCCGGGTGGACCCCGAGGAGAACCGGGTCTTCGGCCTGCTGGACCGCTTCCAGCGGATCCGCATCGTGGACAGCCGCCTGCGCTGGCGGGACCGGGGTCCCGCCGAGCCGGTGCACGTCACCCTGCGGGACTGGCAGGTGGACCTGGAGCGGATGCCGGAGGGCCATCGCGTGGATGCCCGCGGTTCCCTGGAGCAGGGAGTGGTGGGGGCGCGGGGGCGCATCGGCCGTTTCGGGGCGGGCCCTCCGGGGTGGGAACTGGATGCCCAGGTCTTCGGGTCCGCCCTGTCCCCCGAGCCTCTGCGGCCCTATCTGGGCGTGGAGGGGCCGGAGCGCATCCGGGGCAACCTCGCCTTCCTGGCGGCGGTGACCGGTAGCGTGGAGGAGGGCCTGCGGGCGGAGGGCAGCGCGCATCTGACGGAGGCCGGCCTGCGCTGGCCCGCCGCCCTGCGCGGCCCGATCAACGCCCTGGATGCCGGAGGGCGCTTCCGCTACCGCTGGGGCCGGGAGGGGCAGGACCTGACCGTGCGCGACCTGGAGCTGAGCCTGGGTGGCGTGCGCCTGACCGGTGGCGGCGAGCTCCGCATGGAGGCGGCGGGCGGGGCCCCGCGGGTGGACCTGGAGCTGGAAGGGGAGCCGGCCGCCCTGGAGGACCTGGCGCCGCTTCTCCGGATCCGGGCCCTGCCCCGTTCGGGTCGCGACTGGCTGCAACGGGCCCTGGCCGGCCGCCTGCGTGCCACCCGGCTGGAGGTGCGCGGGCCCCTGGAACGGTTCCCCTTCCCCGAGGGCGAGGGCCGGTTCCGGCTGGAGGCGGAGGTGGCCGATGCGACCCTGGACTACAGGCCCGGGTGGCCGGAGCTGCAGGACGTGGCGGGCACCCTGACCGTGGACGGGACCCGTCTGGGGTTCGCCGCCCACGCCGGGCGGGTCCTGGAGGCGGAGCTCGGTCGGTTGGAGGTCTCCGTGCCCGACCTCACCGCGGACCCGCCACGGCTGCGCCTGAACGGGAACCTGGACCTGCGCCTGGCCGACGGCATCCGCTTCCTGGAGCGTGCCGGGCTGGCCGAGGCGGGGCTCCTGGGTCCGGGGGTGCTGGCGGGACGGGGCCGCCTGGACCTGGGCATGGACGTCCGCCTCGCCGGCGGCTCGAAGCCGGAGGTGTTCGGTCAGCTGCGGCTGGACGGGGCCGCCTACCGCCCCGCTCCCGGCTGGCCGGCGCTGGTGGGGGTGCAAGGGAAGGTGGATTTCCAGGGGCCTCACATCCGGGCCGACGGCTTGCAGGGGCGCCTGCTCGGGGAGCCGGTGCGCCTGGGCCTGGAGCGGGCTCCGGAGGAGGCCTTCCGGGCCCGGGTGGAGGGGACATTGCCCGCCCGGGCCCTGCGGGGGACGGCGGAGCGCCTTGGCCGGGGTCACCCTCTGCTGCGGCGGGTGACCGGTGACCTGGGGACCCGCCTGACGGTGGTCGCTGGGGAGGGCCAGCGTCGTATCCGGGCCCGACTGGACCTGGAAGAGGCCGCCCTCGCCTTCCCCGAGCCCCTGTTCAACGGCATCGGTCAGGGGGGATCCCTGGAGCTGTCCGGGGACCTGGGGGGTGCCCCGGAGCTCCGTCTCCGGCTGCGCAATGCGGGCCGGGATTGGCGCGCCCGCTGGGCGCAGGACGGTGGCGACGCGGGGATCGCCGTGGGCTTCGACCGACCCGCGCCGGAGCCCGAGGCGGGGACCCTGCGACTACGGGGGAACCTGGGGACCGTGGCCCTGCAGCGTTGGGTCCGGCTGGCGGGCGAGCTGGCCCCGGGCACGGGGGGTGACTGGGAACCGCCCCGTCTGGAGGCGGACCTGCGGGTGGGGAAGGTCCGCTGGGGCGCCCGAGACCTGTACGCAGGCTGGGTGGAGGCGCGGGGGGATCCCGCTCCCGACGGGTACCGCCTGCACGGGGCCCTGGAGGGGGACCGCGGGGCGGGCCGGTACCTGTGGCAGCACCGCAGGGAGGATGTGGACCGCGCCGTGCTGCGCATCCGGCGCCTGAAGCTGCCCGGGCTGGGCTCCTGGAGCGGCGGCGGGGACGCTGGGGGTCTGGGGCCGGCGGATATCGCGCCGGTGAACCTGCGGGTCACCGCGGACCGGATCGATATGGACGGTCCGGTCCTGAGGGACCTCCGGATGGAGGCGGACCTCTCGGCGGAGCGGTGGATGCTGCCCGCGCTGGAGGCGCGCATCGGCAAGACCGAGCTGGGGCTGCAGGGGGCGTGGACGGCGGAGCGGGACCGGACCCTGCTGCAGATGGACCTGGCGACGCAGGACCTCGGCCGCTGGTTGCGGGACGTGGGGATCTATCCGAGCATGAAGGGGGGAGCGGGCACCGTCGAGGCCGCCCTGAGCTGGCCGAGCCATCCCCTGGCCTTCGACCGCGGACGCCTGGACGGGGTGGTCGACCTGGCCGTGCGGGAAGGGGAGATCGAGGAGCTCCACTTCCTCAGCAAGGCCCTGTCCACCCTCAACGTCCTGGACTGGCCCCAGCAAGCGGTGCGCGGCTTCCGGGACCTCGGCCGCAGCGGGCTGGTGTACCGGGATTTGAGCGGCGGCGCCGTCATCGCCGACGGCGTCCTGACCATCCAGGAGATGGCCCTGGACAGCGCGGCCCTGCGGCTGGCGGTCCGGGGCGGCGTGGACCTCGGCGCCCGCACCTACGACCTGGGCCTCCACCTCCAGCCCCTGCAGACCCTGGACCGGGTGGTTTCCGCGGTGCCCCTGGTGGGCTACCTCCTGACGGGCCGGGAGAAGGCCTTTGCCACCCTGGACTACCGGGTGGAGGGCCCCTGGGACGATCCGCAGGTTGGCGCGGTGAACCCCTCGGAGCAGCCGGACTTCATGGAGGTCCTCCTGGACCGTATCAAGAGGATGCAGTGGGAGGATTTGGCGCCATGGCGCTGATGCGGATGTGGATCCTGGCGGCGCTGGCCCTGCTGGCCGCCCTGCCCGTGCACGCGGAGGTCACCCTGGAGGAGGACGGCTGGAACGCCCCCGAGGGGCCCGTCGCCGCCGCCCGCCACCCGGCCCTGAACGCCGTGCTGAGCGAATACGTCGGTGCCTCCGGGGCCCGGGTGGAGTTGGCCCATGACGGGGAATCCGCCGGCACGGCCTGGGCCCGGGAGGTCCGGGACTGGCTGGTGGTGCTGGGGATCCCCGGCAGCCGGATCTGGACGGAGGCGGGTGGCGCCGAGCCGGGCACCCTGCGCCTGGCGGTGCGGCCGGGAGGGGCGGAACGGTGAGCGCCCCCCGCGCGGCCGCGGTGCAGATGGTGTCCACGGACGACGTGGAGGCCAACCTCCGGCGCGCCCGCGCCCTGCTGGAGGACGCCCGCGAAGCGGGGGCGGCTCTGGCGGTGCTGCCGGAGAACTTCCCCTTCATGGCCGGGGACGAGCGGGCCAAGCTGGACCACGCCGAGCCGGAGGCCGGCGGCCCCGTCACCGCCTTCCTGCGCGAGGAGGCGGCGCGGTTGGGCCTCTGGCTGGTGGGCGGGACGGTCCCCTACGCCGCCGGACCCGACCGGGTGCGGGCGGCCTGCCTGCTGGTGGACGACCGGGGGGAGATCCGGGCCCGCTACGACAAAATCCACCTGTTCGATGTCCAACTGGAGGGCGGCGAGGGCTACCGGGAATCGGCCACCATCGCGCCGGGAGACCGTCCGGTGGTGGCCGATACCCCCTGCGGGCCGGTGGGTCTGGCCGTGTGCTACGATCTCCGCTTCCCCGAGCTGTTCCGGGCCCTGGTGGACGCCGGGGCCGAGTGGCTCGCCGTCCCCGCGGCCTTCACCCGCACCACCGGGGCCGCCCACTGGGAGGTCCTGGTGCGGGCGCGGGCCATCGAGGAGCAGGTGACGGTGGTGGCCGCCGACCAGGGCGGCGTGCACCCCGGCGGACGCGAGACCTACGGCCACAGCATGGTGGTGGACCCCTGGGGCGCTGTGCTGGACCGGGTGGAGACCGGCGAAGGGCTTGCCCTGGGCCCGGTCGACCGGGACCACATCGCCCGCGTCCGCCGCCAGCTCCCCGCCCTCGCCCACCGCCGGTGGAGCTGAACGCCCCGGCCGTTCCACGGAGCACGCGGAGCGGCGGCTCCCGCTCCTTCCCCGTGGGGACGCGACCGGACGCCGGGCGAAAAACGCGCTGAACCCTTCCAGCCTCCCCGTGCGAGGTATCCGCATATGACCGATCAGTGGCAGGTGGCCGAGGAGCTGCTCCTGCGGCCCGCCGACATGGATATGAACCAGATCCAGTCCGCCCTGGGCCAGATGATGGCCCGGCAAGTGGACTACGCGGACCTGTACTTCGAATACACCCGCCGCGAGGGCTTCAGCCTGGAGGAAGGCCGCATCCAGGGCGGCTCCTACGGCATCGACTCCGGGGTGGGAGTGCGCGCGGTGAGCGGTGAGAAGACCGGCTTCGCCTACTCCGACGAGATCGTGCCCGGCGCCCTGCTGGAGTCGGCCAAGGCGGCGCGCGCCATCGCCACCTCCGGCGGCGACGGCAGCGCCCCCGCCCTGACCCGCGGCCAGGGGCCGGCCCCGCTGTACACCGCCGCCGACCCGCTGGCCTCCCTGTCCGACGCGGCCAAGATCGAGATGCTGGAGACCGTGGACGCCGAGGCCCGGGCCGCCGACCCCCGGGTGCGCGAGGTGATGGCCGGCCTGTCCGGGGCGTTCAAGACGGTGCTCATCGCCCGCGCAGACGGTCGGCTGGCCACCGACGTCCGGCCGCTGGTGCGGCTCAACGTGCAGGTGATCGTGGAGCAGGACGGCCGCCGCGAGCAGGGCATGACCGGCGGCGGCGCCCGCACTGGCTATACCTGGTTCGACGACGCCACGGTGCGCGGCTACGCCCGCGAGGCGGTGCGCCAGGCGCTGGTGAACCTGGAGGCGGTGGACGCCCCGGCCGGCGCCATGGACGTGGTGCTCGGCCCCGGCTGGCCGGGCATCCTGCTCCACGAGGCCATCGGCCACGGCCTGGAGGGCGACTTCAACCGCAAGGGCACCTCCGCCTTCAGCGGCCGCATCGGCGAGCAGGTGGCCTCCGAGCAGTGCACGGTGGTGGACGACGGTACCCTGCCCGACCGGCGGGGCTCGCTGACCGTGGACGACGAGGGCGAGACCACCCAGCGCACGGTGCTGATCGAGAACGGCGTCCTCAAGGGCTACATGCAGGACGCCACCAACGCCCGCCTGATGGGCGTGGCGCCCACCGGCAACGGCCGCCGCGAGTCCTACGCCCACCGCCCCATGCCGCGCATGACCAACACCTACATGGAGAACGGCAGCTACGACCCGGCCGAGATCATCGCCTCCGTGGACAAGGGCATCTACGCCACCCAGTTCTCCGGCGGTCAGGTGGACATCACCTCCGGCAAGTTCGTGTTCTCCGCCTCCGAGGCCTACCTCATCGAGAACGGCGAGATCACCAAACCGGTGAAGGGGGCCACGCTCATCGGCAACGGCCCGGACGTGCTCACCCGGGTGGCCATGGTGGGCAACGACAAGCAGCTGGACACCGGCATCGGCACCTGCGGCAAGGAGGGCCAGTCGGTGCCGGTGGGGGTGGGCCAGCCTACCCTGAAGATCCACGACCTGACCGTGGGAGGCACCCAATGAGCGCGGGCATCGATCACGAGGCCATCGCCGAGCGGATCCTGGAGCGGGCCCGGAGCCATGGGGCCGACCAAGCGGAGGTGGGCATCCAGACCGCCTCCGGGCTCTCCGCGGAGGTGCGTCTGGGCGAGGTGGACGCGCTGGAGTACCACCGCGACAAGGGCTGCTCGGTGACCGTGTACCTGGACGGCGCCAAGGGCAGCGTCTCCACCTCGGATTTCTCCGAGGAGGCCGTGGATAACGCCGTGGCCAAGGCCTGCGACCTGGCCCGGCGCACCTCCCCCGATCCCGCCAACGGGCTGGCGGATCCGGACCACCTCGCCACCGAGGTCCCCGATCTGGACCTCGACCACCCGGTGGAGATGGAGCCGGAGGAAGCCATCGAGCGGGCCCGCGCCTGCGAGACGGCCGCCCGGGCCGTGGACGGCCGCATCAGCAACAGCGAAGGCGGCGAGTTTTCCTGGAGCCGGGGCACGGTGGTCTATGCCAACAGCCACGGCTTCCTGGGGGGCTACTCCGGCACCCGCTACGGGGTATCCGCGGCGGTGGTGGCCGAGGAAGGCGGCTCCA
Organism: Thiohalorhabdus denitrificans; assembly: GCF_001399755.1. Lineage (NCBI taxonomy): Bacteria > Pseudomonadati > Pseudomonadota > Gammaproteobacteria > Thiohalorhabdales > Thiohalorhabdaceae > Thiohalorhabdus > Thiohalorhabdus denitrificans. Next base: position 112,404 of record NZ_LJCP01000006.1, read on the forward strand.
TGCAGCGCGACTTCTGGTATTCCACGGCTCGCGACCTGAGCCAGCTGGAGGACGGCGAGGCGGTGGGCCGCCGCGCCGGGGAGCGCACCGCCCGCCGCCTGGGGGCCCGGCGCATCAGCACCGCCCGGGTGCCGGTGCTGTTCGAGGCGCCGGTGGCCGGCAGCCTGCTCGGTCACCTGGTGGGGGCGGTGCGCGGCTCCAATCTCTATCGGCGCAGCTCCTTCCTGGTGGATGCCGCCGGGGAGCAGGTCTTCACCCCGGGCATCACCATCCGCGAGGAGCCCCACCGGCCCAAGGGGCTGGGCAGCGCCCCCTTCGACGGGGAGGGGGTGGCCACCCGGCAGCGGGACCTGGTGGCCGACGGCGTCCTCACCGGCTACTGCCTGGATTCCTACTCCGCCCGCAAGCTGGGCCTGGAGACAACCGGCCACGCCGGCGGTGTGCACAACCTCTACCTGCTTCCCGGCGAGCGCGACCCGCAGGCGCTCCTGCGGGAGATGGGCACCGGGGTGCTGGTGACCGAGCTCATCGGCATGGGGGTCAACACCGTGACCGGGGACTACTCCCGGGGCGCGGCGGGCTTCTGGGTGGAGAACGGCGAGATTGCCTACCCCGTGGAGGAGATCACCATCGCCGGGAACCTCAAGGACATGTACAAGGACATCCAGGCCGTGGGCAGCGACCTGGAGCTGCGCGGCAACGTCAGCGCGCCCTCGGTGCTCATCGGCGGGATGACCGTGGCCGGGCAGTAGCCAACACTGAATTCACCGCAGAGACGCGGGGAACGGCAAGGCGAGGCTCCCGCAGGATTTCCTTATTTCCTCGGCGCTTCCCTGCGTCTCCGCGGTCATTGGTAACGCTCAAGGAGGCTTTACTTGGACGAACAGCAGCTGCCCCAGCTCCTGGAGGACGTGAAGGAGGCGGTGCGCGCCGCCGGCCGCGAGGTGATGCAGTACCAGGGCGGGGCCAACGAGCAGTGGGAGAAGGGGGTGGACGACCCCGTCACCAAGGCGGACCTGGCCTCCGACAAGCTGCTGCGCGAGCGGCTGCTGGGGCTGTGCCCGGAGTGCGGCTGGCAGTCCGAGGAAACCGTGGACGACCAGTCCCGCCTGGAGAAGGAATGGGTGTGGGTGGTGGACCCCCTGGACGGCACCAAGGAGTTCCTCGAGCAGGTGCCCGAGTTCTCCATCGCCGCCGCCCTGGTGCATAACGGCAAGCCCAAGCTCGGCGTGGTGTTCAACCCGGCCACCATGGAGATGATCGCCGGCGCCGAAGGGGCCGGGGTGACCTACATGGGCGGCCCCGCCCGGGTCAGCGAGGAGCGCTTCCGCGCCGCGGCCTCCGTGGCCGTGAGCCGCAGCGAGTACAAGCGCGGCGAGTTCGACGAGGTGGCGGCCACCATGCACCTGCGCCCCATCGGCTCGGTGGCCTACAAGCTCGCCCTGGTGGCGGCGGGCCAGGTGGACGTCTTCTACACCCTGACGCCGCGCTGCGAGTGGGACATCTGCGCCGGGGTGTACCTGGTGCAGGCCGCCGGCGGGCTGGCCACGGAGAAGGACGGCGCCGAGGTGGTGTTCAACAAGCCCGAGGGCAAGACCCGGTCCCTGGTGGCGGCCAACCCCGCCCTGCACGCCGATCTCCTGGAGGCCCTCAAGGACACGCCCCTGGCGCCGGACCTGCGCGCCTGAGCGGAGGGGAGCCGCCGCAAGGCGAATTGAACCGCCAAGAACGCCAAGGGCGCCAAGGAAGGCAAAGACAAACCACCAAGAAGCCAAGAAGACCTGAGAATACCGATCGAGATTTAAAGAGAGGTTGATTCTTCTCTTTTTCCCGTCTTTCTCTTGGGGTACTTGGCGGTTAAATCCTTTCGGCGTGTTTCTTGGTGTCTCGGCTTATTGATGCTTTCTGGTCCATCGACTTTCCGCCATCCAGGGGAGAAAGCCCGTGGAGTTCCATTGGCCGCCCCTGATCAGGTCCCTGCTGGATCCTTCCCGTTATCCCCACCCCGTCTCACGGGTCGAGGTGGTGGAGACGCACATCTCCTACGTCCTGCTCACCGGCGACTACGCCTACAAGGTCAAGAAGCCGCTCGACCTGGGCTTCCTGGATTTCTCCACCCTGGCCAAGCGCCGGCACGGCTGCGAGGAGGAGCTGCGCCTCAACCGGCGCACCGCACCGGGGCTCTACCAAGCGGTCCTGCCCATCACGGGGAGCCCCGAGGATCCCGAGCTGGACGGCGCGGGGGAGCCCAACGAATACGCCGTGCGCATGGTGCAGTTCGACCCCGCCCTGCGCGCCGACCGCTGCCTGGAGCGGGGAGAGCTGGGTGCCGCGGAGATGGCGGATCTGGGCGAGCGGGTGGCCGAGCTCCATGAGGGGGCCCGCCAGCCGGCACCGGACCAGGAATACGGCACCTGGGATGCGGTGCGGCGGGACCAGCGGGAGAACCTGGAGCAGCTGCGCGCGGAGCTGCCGGGGCTCGGCCTGGAGGAGGAGCGCTTCGCGCACCTGGCGGCCTGGGTGGAGGGGTTCCTGGAGAGCCACGGCGACCTGTTCGGGGAGCGCCGCAGCACCGGGCGGGTCCGGGAAGGGCACGGCGACCTGCACCTGGCCAACCTGGCTCTCCTCGACGGCGTCCTCACGCCCTTCGACGCCATCGAGTTCGACCCCGCCCTGCGCTTTACGGACGTCATGGCCGATGTGGCCTTCACCTGGATGGACCTGCGGTTCCGGGAGCGGCGGGACCTGGCGGTGCCCTTCCTGAATGCCTACCTCGAGGCGGGGGGCGATTATCCGGGGCTGCGCCTGCTGCCGTTCTACACCGTCTACCGCGCCCTGGTGCGCGCCAAGGTGGCGGCCCTCCAGGCCGGCGAAACGGAGGACCCGGAGCGGCGGGGACGCCTGCGGGAGGAGGCCCTGCGCTATTTCGCCCTGGCCGAATCCGCCGCCGGGGAGAACGCGGCCATGCTCATCATTGCCCGCGGCGTGACGGGGGTGGGGAAGAGCCTGGTCTCGCGCCCCCTCCTCGCCCGCCTGGGCGGGGTGCGGATCCGCTCGGACGTGGAGCGCAAGCGCCTCGCGGGCCTGGAGCCCGAGGCGGGCAGCGGTTCGGCGGTGGGGGGCGGCATCTACGGCGAGGAGCTGTCGGCGCGGACCTATCAGCGCCTCCTGGATCTCGCCCGTCCGGCGTTGGCAGCCGGCTTCCCGGTCTACCTGGACGCCACCTACCTCGCCGGTGAACGGCGGCGGGCGGCCCACGCCCTGGCCGCCGACCTGGACGTGCCCTACGTCATCCTGGACCTGCACGCCCCCGAGGCGGTCATCCGTGGCTGGCTGCGCGAGCGCGCCGGCCAGCAGGGGGTGGTCTCGGAGGGAAACGAGGCGGTCCTGGAGCATCAGCTGGCCCATCAGGATCCCCTGGACGCCGACGAGCAAGCCCACGCGGTACCGGTGGATACCAGCCGGGAGCTGGATTTCGACGCCCTCGCCGCCGAGGTGCGGCGGCGCGCGGCCCCTGCCAACGGCGGGGCCTAGCGAGCCCCGCCGACGGCCCCCGGGCTAGAAGAGGTCGTCCATCATCTCCGAGGATCCGGAATCCCGGCGCTCGCCGCTTCCGCCCCCACGGTCGTTCTCCTCCTCCCCGGATCCGCCGTCGGAAGCCACGGAGGCGGGCCGGGGCGTGGTCTCAGTGGGCGCGTTGCCCTTCCGGAAGTACTCGAAGAGGGTCTCCTCGCTCCAGGGAGCGGCCAGCTTGCCGGTCTCCGCGTCGATGCGCACGTTCACCACCCCTTCGGGCTGCTCGAATTCCCGCACCTCGCGGCCCTTCAGGGTCTGGCGCATGAAGTCCACCCAGATGGGCGCCGCCGCCCGGGAGCCGGTCTCATGGCTGCCCAGGGTCTTGGGCTTGTCGAAGCCCACGTAGGCCCCACCCACCAGCTCGCTGGAGAAGCCCAGGAACCAGGCGTCCCGCTGGGCGTTGCTGGTGCCCGTCTTGCCGGCCAGGGGTAGCCCCAGGCGCTTGGCGCGCCATCCGGTGCCCCGCTCCACCACGCCGCGCAGCATGCTCACCATCTGGTAGTTCACCTGCGGGGAGAGGACCCGCTCGGGCCGGATGGAGGGGTGGAACCGCATCTCCGGGTTTTCGGTCTGGGCCTCGGGGTCCAGCTCCCCGGGGCTGCCGGCGCGATGGCACTGGATGCAGCCCGAGCGGGCGAGGTTCCGGGTGACCGGTTGCCCGTGGCGATCCTCGATCCGCTCGATGAGGATGGGGTCCACCTGCAGGCCGCCGTTGGCGAAAACCGCGTAGCCGCGCACCACGTCCATCGGCGCAACCGAGGCCGAGCCCAGGGACAGGGACAGGTTCCGCGGCAGGACGTCCCGGTCGAACCCGAACCGGGAGGCGAAGTCCAGGGCGTAATCGGTCCCGATGTTGCGCATCAGGCGGATGGTCACCAGGTTGCGGGAGTGCTCCAGGCCCTGGCGCAGGCGCGTGGGGCCGTAGAATTTCTGCGAGTAGTTCTCCGGCCGCCAGCGGGTCTCCAGGGCCTCGTCCTCGAAGACGATGGGCGCGTCGTTGATGAGGGTGGCCGGGGTCATGCCCTTGGACAGGCCCGCGGCGTACAGGAAGGGCTTGAAGGACGAGCCGGGCTGCCGGCGCGCCTGGGTGGCCCGATTGTAATGGGACCGCCATTCATCGAAGCCACCGATCATGGCTCGGATCTGCCCGGAAGGGGGATCCATGGCCACGAAGGCCCCTTGCACCTTGGGGACCTGGCTCAGGAACCACGGCCCGTTGGGGCGCTTCTCCAGGCGGATCACGTCGCCAGGGGACAGGACCTCCGCCGCCGTCTCCGGCTCCGGCCCGCGCTCGGTGGGCGATTTATAGGGCCGCGCCCAGCGGATGCCGTCCCAGGAAAGGGTGATCTCGCGGCCATCGGCCAGCAGGACGCGGGCGCTGCGGGGCGGGTCCTCTTCGGCGGCCGTATCCTCCTCCCCCTCCCCAGTACCGAGATACAGGACCACCCCGGTCTGTAGCGGGCCGATGGGCCGGAGCTTGGCCAGGCGCTCGAGCAGCGCCTGGCGGATCCCCACCCCCGCGCCGGGCCGGTCGAACGTGAACCCGGTCCCACCACCGCTCTCAGTGGTGGGACCGGGGAGCGCCGTATCCCGGACCAGCTCCTCAAGGTCCCAGTGGTCCTCGGGGCCCCGGTAGCCGTGGCGGTAGGTGTAGTCCAAGAGGCCCTTCTGAACGGCCTTGCGCGCCTGGTGTTGCATGTCCGGGTCCACCGTGGTGAAGACCCGGAACCCTTCCGTATAGGCCCGTTCCTTGCCGACACGCTCCACCATTCGCCGGCGCACCTCCTCTGCCACCTGGGGCATGGGGTTGGTTACCGGGCTATGGCTCCGGGCATGGACGGGAGTGGCCAGGGCCTTCTCCACGGCCTTCGGGCTGGCCTTGCCGGTATCCCGCAGGCGCCGTAGTACGTAGTCCCGGCGCTCGCGGGCCCGCTCCGGATTGTTGACGGGGTTGTAGCCGGAGGGGGCCTTGGGCAGCCCGCCGATCATGGCCCGTTCGGCCAGGGTCAGCTCGTGGACGGATTTCCCGTAGTAGTTCTGGGCGGCGGCCTCCACCCCGTAGGCCCCGTTGCCCAGGTAGATCTGGTTCAGGTAGAGGTGCAGGATCTCGGCCTTGGTGAGGCGCTCCTCGATGCGGAAGGCGAGCAGCATCTCCTTGAGCTTCCGCATGATCTTGCGTTCGCGGGTCAGCAGGAAAGTCCGGGCCACCTGCTGGGTGATGGTGGAGGCCCCCTGCACCGGCGCGCCCGCCTTGATGTCCGCGATCAGCGCACGAATGATCCCCGGCACGTCGATGCCGGGGTGGTCGAAGAAGCTGGAGTCCTCCGCCGCGAGGAAGGCGTCCTTGAGCTGTTCGGGGATGGCCTCGGGCGGCAGGGGCAGGCGCCGCTGGCTGCCGAACTCGCCGATGAGCTGCCCGTCCCGGGCGAAGACCCGCATGGGGGTCTGGGGCTCGTAGTTGGTCAGCTTGGTGATGGGCGGGAGCTGGGAGCTCAGCCAGAGATACCCCCCAAACCCGCTAACCGCCCCGATGAGGAGAAAAACCCCTGAAGCGATCAAGATTCGTCTGAGGAAAGTGGGCATTATGCGCCTGCGGGTTGATTGTTAATACAAATCGGACTTGTCTTGGACGCCCATGAGCGGTCCGGGTTCCAGGGGTGTGGGTTGTTTCCCTTAAGGGTCTTCCCTGATATAAAGGGCAGGTCCGAATAATACCAAAACGTGTTTTCCGGGAAAGCGGCCCGCCCATGGCCAAGCTGTACAACAAACCCCTGTTTGGGCTCGATCTCTCCACCACCGGCGTCAAGGCCGTGGATCTGGAGCGGCGGGGCCGTACCTACCGTCTGCGCGGATTCGCCACCGAGCCCCTGCCCTCCGGGGCCATCAGTGACCACGCGGTGGTGGACCCCGACGCGGTGTCCGCCGCTATCGGCCGGGCCCGCAAGGGCGTCAAGGCGCGCACCAAGTTCGTGGCCGCCAGCGTAGCGGGTGCCGCCGTGATCACCAAGAAGATTTCCATCCCCGCCGGGCTGGAGGAGTCCGAGCAGCAGTCCCAGGTGGAGCTGGAGGCCGACTACCACCTGCCGGCGGGCATCGAGTCCATGTACCTGGACTTCCAGGTGCTCGGCCCGGATCCCGCCGACGAGGCGAACCAGCTCGAGGTCCTGCTGGTGGCCTGCAAGCGGGACGTGGTGGACGGCCATCTGGAGGCCATCGAGAAGGCGGGCCTGAAGGCCTCCGTGATCGATGTGGACCCCTTCGCCGTGGAGAACGCCTTCGAGCTCGGCGCCCCCGAGGACTATCTGGAGCAGACGGTGGCCCTGCTGAACATCGGGGCACAGGTGACCAACATCAACGTGCTCCATCGCGGCCAGTCCATCTTCACGCGCGACCACTACTTCGGCGGCCAGCAGCTCGTGGAGTCCATCGCCGAGTCCTACGGCTGGCAGGAGGCCCAGGCCGAGCAGCGCTTGGCCCGCGGGGACCTGCCCGAGGACTACACCCAGCGCGTCCTGGACCCCTTCCTGCAGAACCTGGCCATGGAGATTGGCCGCAGTCTGGATTTCTATGCCTCCAACCAGCCCGAGCACCCGGTGGACCGGGTAGTGGTTTCCGGGGGCTGCGCCCTCCTGCCCGGGGTGGCCGAAAGCCTGGAGGCGCAGCTCGACGTCGGGGTGACCGTCGCCAACCCCTTCGCGGGGATGAAGGTGGGGGGGGGCCTCAAGCGTAACGGCCTGGAGCAGGTGGCGCCCCGGCTGATGGTGGCAACCGGCCTCGCCCTGCGGAGCTTCGACCCGTGATCCGCATCAACCTTCTCCCCTACCGCGAACAGCGCCGCAAGCTCCAGCTGATGCGGGACGGCTTGGGCGCCGGGATCTTTCTGGTGATCGTGCTGGGCCTTTTGGCGGCCACCTACTTCCACCTGCAGAAAGTGGAGAGCCAGCATAAGGCCCGGGTGGAGTACATGCAGGCGGCCCTGGCCGATATCCGGGACAAGCTGGACGAGGTGGACCAGCTGAAGGAGCAGCGCCGGGAGCTGATGAGTAAGCTGAAGCAAATCCGCAAGCTCCAGAAGGGTCGGGACCTGTCCGTGCGCCTGTTCGAGAACCTGGGTGGGGCGGTGCCCAAGGAGGTTTCCTTGAGCTCCGTTCAACAGACGGAAAAAGGCCTGCAGCTGGAAGGGACCGCGCGCACCAACAACGACATCTCCAGCTTCATGCGGCGCCTGGAGGCCTCCGCGTTGTTCACCGATCCCGACCTGGAGGTGATCACCGGCGGCAACCGGGACGGGGGATCCGTCAAAAGCTTCAAGATGGGGGTGAAGCTGGTGGAGCCCGGCGACGGCGAAACCGACGGGAAGAAGGGGTAAAGGGGGCACATGGACGTCCAGGACCTGAATCTCGATGCCGCCCTGAACGCCCCCGATTGGGTCAAGGCGGTGGCCCTGCTGGTGCTGACCGCCCTGATCGGGGGCTCCTTCTGGTGGTTCGTGTACCTCCCTCACCAGAAGGAAGTGGCGGAGATGGAGCAGCGGGTGCAGAGCCTCACCGCTCAGTACCAGAAAAAGAAGCGCCAGGTGGCCAACCTCCCGGTCCTGCGTGAGCAGTACGAGAAGCTGGAGAAGCGGATGGAGGGCGCCCTTGAGCAGCTTCCCGACCGCACGGAGGTGGCCGACCTGCTGGATGCGGTGAATGACGTGGGCAAGGCGGAGGGGCTGGACTTCAAGCTGTTCCGACCTGCGGACGAGGTCCCCAAGGGGTCCTACGCCGTCCTTCCCGTGGAGCTGGAGGTGCGCGGCACCTTTGACGCCATGGGGCGGTTCCTAGCGGCCACCGCCTCCCTCCCCCGGATCGTGAACGTCGGGGACATGCAGCTGAGCGGGGCCAAGGGGGGGGAGCTTACCCTGAAGGGCCGGGCCCGGACCTACCGGTTCCTGGGCGAGGACGAGCAGTCGAAGGGTAAGAAGAAGTGAGCGTGCGCAGCGCCCGAGCGGCTGTACTGGGGACGGCGATCCTTCTGACAGGCTGCGGCGGCCAGGAGGATCCGGTTGCGGATTTGCGAACGATGGTGGAGAAGCCTCCGCCGCCGCCGGACGAGGAGGAGGCGGCCAAGCCCCTCCCGGACCCCGTGGAGCCCACCGACGTGGCCTTCCAGGAGCCCAAGCGGTCGCCCTTCGAGCCGTTTCACCAGGAACGGGAGCCGCGAGAGCGACGGAGCCAGGGGCCTCAGCCGGATACCGACCGGCAACCGGGCCCGCTGGAGGATTTCGACCTGGGCACCCTGGAGATCGTGGGGACCATGAAGGTTCCCGGCGAGGGTTGGCAGGCCTATGTACGCGCCCCGGACGGCATCGTCCATACGGTGACGGTGGGCGATTACATGGGCAAGCAGTACGGAGAGGTGCGGGAGATCGGCCCGGATAGTCTGACGCTCCGGGAGCTGGTGTCGCGCGGCCAGGGCCGCTGGGAGCCGCGCAAGCGCACCGTGGAGATCGAGTCAAGAGGGGGATGACATAGTGGCTGGGCGGATTTCTTGGTTAACCGCCGCGTTTCTGGTGTTCCTGGCGCAGGCCCTGGTCTCCACGGCTGCCATGGCCGAGGTGCAGGTGAGCAAGGTGGAGCTGTTTGAGGAAGGGGAAGAGACCGGCCTGCTCCTCACCGGAGACGGTCCCCTTACCTACCGCCTCCTCTCCCAGGAGGAGCCTCCCCGGGTGCTGGTCCAGCTCCCGGACGCCGCCATCGAGGAATCGGCCCTTCCCGAAACCGCCTCCGAGGGGCTGGTGGAAGAGCTTACGCTCCACACCTCGGAGGGGCAGCCGCCGCGTCTGGAGCTTCGGCTAAGCCGGGTGGCGGAGGCCTCGGCCACCCGGGAAGGGGCCGCCTTGGCCATCACCTTGGCCCCCGCCAAGCGGACGAACCCGGCTTCCGCTGAGATGGAACGGGAGCCCGAACCGGAGCCCCAGCCGTTGCAAGCGCGTCCGGAGCCCGAAAAGGATGCGGGGCCGCTGACGCTTGAGGACTTCGATCTGAAGGAGGGGGCGCAAGGGGCCTCCCTGACCCTGAAGACCAGCCGGGAACCGCGGCAGTTTCAGTCCTTCCAGCTGGACGACCCCCGGCGGCTGGTGGTGGACCTCCAGGACGCCAAACTGGGCGTTTCGAAGAACCGTCATCCCCAGAACCACCCCCTTATCGAACGGGTACGTTTCGGCCAGGGCAGCGACCACGCCCGGACCGTCCTGGACCTGAAGGGCCAGGTGACCCACAACCTGGAGCCCGCCCCCGAGGGCTTGCGGGTGTCCCTGCGCCGGCCGAGCAGGAGCCAGGACGGCCGGGAGGTGACAGATGTGGACTTCACCGTGGGCCCCGAGCCGGATGTGGGCCGGGTGGAGCTGTCGCTGGACAGTACCGGGGCGGAGGCCCAGGTGCAGCTGGAGGAAGGCCGGGTGGTGATGGACCTGCCCAAGACCCGCCTGCCCGAGGAGCTGGAGAAGCGCCTGCAGGTCACCGATTTCGGTACCGTGGTGGAGAGTGTGGATCTCTACCAGCGAGAGGACGCCGTCCGGGTGGTCGCCTCCGGCAAGGGCCCCCTGGAGCCCACCACCTACCAGCTGGACGACAAGCTGGTGCTGAACGTCGGCAAGCGGGTGTCGCAGGAGGCCAAGAAGGGTCCGGAGGCCACTGGTGAGCCCTACCAGGGCGAGAAGCTCAGCCTCAACTTCCAGAACATCGAGGTGCGCCAGGCCCTCAACATCCTGGCCGACTTCGCCGACCTCAACATGGTGGCCAGCGATAGCGTGGGCGGCCAGCTCACCCTGCGGCTCAACGACGTGCCCTGGGACCAGGCCCTGGACATCATCCTCGATAGCCAGGGCCTGGGCATGGACCGCCGGGGCAACGTGATCCGCGTGGCCCCGCAGGCGGAGCTCCAGCAGCAGGCCCAGCAGGAGCTGGAGGCCGAGCAGAAGCGCCGGGAGCTGGTGCCGCTACGGACCGAGATCCTCCAGATCAACTACGCCAAGGCCTCCGAGGTGAAGGCCCTCCTGGAAAGCCAGGGCGAGGGCGAGGGCGGCATGCTCTCCCGGCGCGGCAGCATCAGCGTGGACGAGCGCACCAACAGCCTCCTGGTGCGGGAAACCCCGGAGCAGCTGCGGGCCGTGCGGCAGATGGTGGAGAAGCTGGACCGACCCACCCGCCAGGTGATGATCGAGGCGCGCATCGTGAAGGTGAACACCTCCTTCGAGCGGCAGATGGGGGTGCGCTGGGGCGGCTTCCACACCGACACCACGGGCTTCGAGTTCCCCAATCGTCTGGACTTCTCCGGCTCCCTGAGCGGGGCCCAGAACGCCGAGCCGGACCTGGCCGTGGATCTCCCCGCCGCCGGCGTGGGCGGCGGCGCCGCCGGCAGCCTGGGGATGCGCCTGGGCCACATCGCCAACAACACCACCCTCGACCTGGAGCTGTCGGCCATCGAGGCGGAGGGCAACGGCAAGATCATCTCCAGCCCCCGGGTGGTGACCTCCAACCAGCAGGAGGCCACCATCAAGCAGGGCACGGAGATCCCCTACCAGGAGGCCACCTCCTCCGGAGCCACCAACATCAGCTTCCAGGAGGCGGTGCTGAGTCTGGGGGTCACGCCGCAGATCACCCCCGACGGCAGCCTCATTCTGGACGTGGAGGCCAGCAACGATAGCGTGGCCCAGAACACCGCCGCCGGCCCCGCCATCGACACCGAGGAGGTGGAGACCCAGGTGCTAGTGGACGACGGCGAGACCCTGGTGATCGGCGGCATCTACGCCAAGGCGGAGCGGGAGGACGAGACCGGAGTGCCCTTCCTGCGGAAGATCCCGCTGATCGGGGCCCTGTTCCGCAGCCGCACCACCACAACCCAGAAGGACGAGCTGCTCATCTTCCTGACCCCGCGCATCGTCGAGGACAAGGCCACCGGGGGACGGCAGGTGAAACAGGACCAGAGCTGAGCCCGGGCGGATGGGTTCAGGAACCATTGAAAAAAGGGGGAATTATGGGATTACGGGGACCACCAGGAACGTTGAAAGGGGTACAACATGCGCTTACGGGGAGGCGCCAGGCTCGCTATGGCCGGGGCGGTAGTTAGCGTTGTTTTAGGGGCTGGTCTTACGGGCTGCGGGGATGCGGATGAGAGCTCCGGGGATCCCGCCTACATTGTAATGTCGGGCGGGACCCATGTAGTGAAGGAAGGCTCGGAGGGAAACCTCCGTTATAAGGATCCATGGACGGTTCTGGTCACCTCAACGGATGGGCAGCCTGTGGAAGGGGCAGTGATAAACCTGCGAGTGGTGACAACAAGCTATACGAAGGGGGTGAGAGAGTGGGACACAGAAAAAGAATTCTGGAAGATTGAGCCAACCGCTGGCCCCTGTGCGAACGAGGACCGGAACCTTAACGGAACGCTGGATTCCGGGGAGGACGCAAACGGCAACGGGGTGCTCGATCCTCGCAATGTGGCCACATTCTCGGGCAATGTGGAGACAACGGAGGAGAGCAACGATTCGGTGACGGTGGGCCGAATCACCACCGATGAGCGAGGCTATGCGGACTTCTTCGTGGTGTACGGCACCGAATTCGGCCATTGGGCCACGGTCAGCCTAACCGCAGAAACACAGACCACCGGTACCGAGGGATCGCAGAGCCGGGCCTTTGGGCTCCCGGTGGCGCAGGAGGATGTGGAAAAACAGGACGAACCTCCGGTAGGGGAAATCAGTCCCTTTGGGGATGGGGCCAGTTGCTGAAGGTTTTCAATGCATGAATGTGGGCCGGACAAGCCTTTCTTGGTGGGCCCCATGGGCTCGGGCAAGTCCACCGTGGGCCGGGCTCTGGCCCACCGCCTGGGGGTCGAGCTGGTGGACCTGGACGCCGTCATCGCGGAACGGGCCGGCTGCGCCATCCCGGAGATCTTCGCCGCCGAGGGCGAGGCGGGCTTCCGCGACCGCGAGCAGGCGGCGCTGGAGGAGGTGGTTGCCCGCCCCGGGCCCCTGGTGGTGGCCACCGGCGGCGGGGTGGTGCTGCGGGAGGCCAATCGCCGGACCATGGCGGCGAACGGCACCGTGGTCTATCTGCGCGCCGACGTGGAGACTCTGCTGGAGCGAACGGCCGGGGACGCCAACCGTCCCCTGCTGCAGGTGGACGACCCCCGGGCGAAGCTGGAGGCCCTGCAGGCCGAGCGCGAGCCCCTCTACCGCCAGGCCCACCTGATTGTGGACACCCCCGGCCGCACCGCCCAGGAGGTGGCCGAGGAAATCCTCGCCCGCCTGGATTCCGCCGATCCGGGCGCGGTAGACTAGCCCTCAAGCGGCCCGCATCTAGAGCCCGGCTCGGCTTCCGCCATAGGCGCACCCGCTGGGCCCGCCTCCTGCGGTACCAACCACGACCCTATCCCCACCCCAAGCTCCAGAGCCCATGAAGACCCTCACCGTCGACCTCGGCGAGCGCAGCTACCCCATTCACATCGGCCCCGAGCTCCTCGGCGCGGGCGAGCTGATCGCGGCGGCCCTGCCGACCCCACGGGCGGTGATCGTCACCAACGAGACGGTGGGGCCCCTGTACGCGCAGCGGCTGGCCGAGGGGCTGGAGGCCGCCGGGATCAAGGTGGTGGCCCGGACGGACCTGCCCGACGGGGAGCAGCACAAGAGCCTGGCGACCCTGGAGACCGTGTACGACCGGCTCCTGGAGAGCCGAGCCGATCGGCAGACGGCTGTTATCGCCCTGGGCGGCGGCGTGGTGGGGGACCTGGCCGGCTTCGCCGCGGCCACCTACCAGCGCGGGGTGCCCTTCGTCCAGGTACCCACCACCCTGCTGGCCCAGGTGGACGCAGCCGTCGGCGGCAAGACGGCGGTGAACCACCCCCGGGGCAAGAACATGATCGGCGCCTTCTACCAGCCGCGGGTGGTGGTGGCCGACATGGATACCTTGGCCACCCTGCCCGACCGGGAGCTGCGCGCCGGGTTTGCCGAGGTGGTCAAATATGGCCTGATCCGGGACCCGGCGTTCTTCGCCTACCTGGAGGAGCAGGCCCCGGCCATTCTGGGGCGGGACCCGGGGGCCCTGACCGAGGCCGTCTACCGCTCGTGCCGCAACAAGGCGGAGGTGGTGGCCGCCGACGAGCGGGAGGCCGGCCAGCGGGCCCTGCTCAACCTGGGGCACACCTTTGCCCACGCCATCGAAACGGGGACGGGTTACACCGATTGGCTCCACGGCGAGGCGGTGGCGGCGGGCATGGTGATGGCCGCCGAGACCTCCCGGCGCCTGGGCTTTCTCTCCGAGAACGCCGTGACCCGCACCCGGGCCCTGCTGGAACGGTCCGGGCTGCCGGTGGCGGGCCCCGCCGGCCTGTCCACCGACCGCTACCTGGAGATCATGGGAGTGGACAAGAAGGCCGCCGGGGGAAGGGTGCGCTATGTCCTCCTCGAGGATATCGGGCGGGCCTTTGTCACCGCGGAGGTTCCCGAGGCCACCGTGCGCGAGGCCATCGAAGCCTGCCGCTGACCCTCCGCCTCTGCCCGCCCCGCTTTGACTCCCGTCAACGCACCCCGGTTGGGCAATGGTAGCCTGGGACTGCGGGTAGTGGAGGAGCGTTGACACCCCAGCCCCGCCAACCGTAGGTTGAATCGCAAATGATCCAGGACTTCTTTCATGGCGTCGGCAATGGACTCCTGCTGCTGATCGGCATCGCCTTGACGGCGCTGTTCATCCTCTGGGTGACCCTGCCGTTTCTGGTGCTTCAGCTGGTGCGCTCCAACCGCGCCTTGACCGAGGAGGTTCGCCGCCTGCGCCTCCTGCAGGAGAACGACGAGGAGGAGGCGGAAGACGGCCCCCAGAGCCACCAATAAGGAGGGTCTAATGGCGACCGAGGTGGACTACCTGGACGAGGAGCTGGCCCGGCAGAACGGGCACTTCCAGAACCTGCTGGAACGCCACCGCAGCCTCGATGACCGGATCGACGAGCTCGAGGACGGGCGCGGGCACGTGGACGACCTGGAGCTGAGCCGACTCAAGCGCGAGCGGCTGTACGTGAAGCAGCAGCTGGAGTTCATGCGAAGTAGGCTGCGGGCACAGGCCCAATAGGGACACGGATCCAGAGGAAAAAGGGCGCATTACGCGCCCTTTTTTTGTACACTCGGGGGCCTTGCGGGAACCTCCCGACCGACCCGACCACCATGTTTCCGGCAGGGGTGAGCCATGCTGGCGCGCGACGTTATGAGCACCGATTTCTTCATCCTGACTCCGGACGCACTCGTCCACCAGGCGCTGGAGCCGGTCTGGGAGAACCGCCGGCGGGAGCTGCCGGTGGTGGAGGAGGGGCGCTTTCTCGGGGTGCTGACCATGCGCGAGCTGATCCGTCAGGCGCTGCCCTCCTACATCCGCAACGACCGGCATTTCGCCAATCTCACCTTTGCCCCGGACCTCCACCAGGTCACCGACCGTCTCCAGGAGTTGGGCCAACGGACGGTGCGCGAGGTCATGAGCCGGGAGGTGCGCAAGGTGGGCCCCGACACGGCCCTCCTCGCCGTGGCTACGGCCCTCATCCGGGACGAGGACAAGGAGGCCCGCAATGTCTGGGTGGTGGACGACGGCCACAAGCTGGTGGGGCAAATCTCCGAATGGGAGGTGATGCGCCACATCTTCGGGAGGCTGGATTTCAGCAGCTAGCAAGGACCGCCCGCCAGGGCGCCCACCAGGAACCACAGAGCTAGGGAATCACGGGCAATGCAAACCAGCCACGGGGGAAGCCACGACAGCACCTCACAGGTCCTTCTCGGCCTGGATCCTTTCTGGATGGCCACCGCCGTCTTCGTGCTGAGCTACGTGGTCATCATGACCGAGCGCATCAACCGGGCGGTGGTGGCCCTCATCGGCGCCGGCCTCCTGATCGTCCTCGGCATCCTGCCCCAGAGCACGGCGGTCGCCGGCATCGACTTCAACACCATCGGCCTGCTCACGGGCATGATGGTGATCGTGGCCATCAGCCGGCAGAGCGGCGTGTTCCAGTACCTGGCCATCAAGTCGGCGAAATGGGCCCGGGGCCGACCGTGGGGCATCCTGGTGATGCTTTCCATTGTCACGGCGGTCCTGTCTGCGCTGCTCGACAACGTCACCACCGTGCTCCTGATCGTGCCGGTGGCGCTGCTCATCTGCGACGAGCTGGAGATCAACCCCTACCCCATTTTGCTGGCCCTGATCATGGCCTCCAACGTGGGCGGCACCGCCACCCTCATCGGCGACCCGCCCAACATCATGATCGGCACCCAGACCGACCTGACCTTCAACGACTTCCTGTTCAATCTGGCTCCCATCGTGCCGCTGATCTTCGCAGTCACCCTGGTTCCCCTGTACCTCATCTACGGGCGCTACATGGGGGCCAGCGAGGAGGGCATGCAGCGGGTCATGGCCTTCCGCGAGCGGGACGCCATCACCGACCCGGGCCTGCTCAAGCGCTCCCTGCTGGTGGTGGGGCTCGTGGTGGTCGGCTTCATGATGCACCACAGCCTGGGCCTGCAGCCGGCCACGGTAGCCATGTTCGGCGCGGCCCTGCTCCTGCTCCTCTACACCGTGGGCCTGGCCCCCGACGAGGCCAGCGAGCGCGTGCACAACATCTTCGCCGAGGTGGAGTGGGTCACCATTTTCTTCTTCGTGGGCCTGTTCATGCTGGTGGCCGGCATCGAGCACGTGGGCCTGTTGGAGCTGATGGCGGACAAGGTGCTGGCCGCCACCGGCGGGGACTTCATGGCCACCAGCTTCGCCATCATGTGGGTATCGGCCGTCGCCTCGGCGATCGTCGACAACATCCCCTTCGTGGCCACCCTGATCCCCATGATCAAGTCCATGCTGCCCGCCTTCCAGGAGGCGGGCCTGCAGGGCGCGCCGGAGAGCGCCATCTGGTGGTCCCTGGCCCTGGGAGCCTGCCTGGGCGGCAACGGCTCCCTGATCGGGGCCTCGGCGAACCTCATCACCGCGGGCTTCGCGGAGCGGGCGGGCCACCCCATCCGCTTCCTGCCCTTCCTGGCCGTCGCCTTCCCCCTGATGCTCCTGCAGGTGGCGATCGCCAGCTTCTACGTCTGGTACCGTTACTTCTAGATCCCGGCGCCGCCCGCGGGCCGGCGCCCCTTTCCCGTCCAGGATGCAGCGAATGACGCGCCCCGAGAACGACACCTTCCTGCGCGCCTGCCGGCGCGAGCCCACCCCCTACACCCCGGTCTGGCTCATGCGCCAGGCGGGGCGCTACCTGCCCGAGTACCGCCGGGTGCGCGAGCAGGCCGGGGACTTCATGAGCCTGTGCCGCAGCCCGGAGCTGGCCACCGAGGTGACCCTGCAGCCCGTGGACCGACTGGGGGTGGACGCTGCCATCCTGTTCTCGGACATCCTCACCATCCCGGCCGCCATGGACCGGGGCCTGCGCTTCGCCCCCGGCGAGGGCCCGGTGATCGACTACCCCGTGCGCAGCGCGGCCGATGTGGATGCCCTGCCCATCCCCGACCCCGGCGAGGAGCTGCGCTACGTCCCGGACGCGGTGGCCGCCATTCGCAAGGCCCTGAACAACCGGGTGCCGCTCATCGGCTTCGCCGGCTCGCCGTGGACCCTGGCCACCTACATGGTGGAGGGCGGCTCCTCCAAGACCTACGGCACCATCAAGCGGCTCGCCTACGACGAGCCCGCCGTGCTGCACCGCCTGCTCGACAAGCTGGCGGTGGCGGTCACCGACTACCTGAACGCCCAGATCGAGGCCGGGGCCCAGGCGGTGCAGATCTTCGACACCTGGGGCGGCGTGCTCACCCCGCCCGCTTACCGGGAATTCAGCCTCACCTACATGCAGCGGATCGTGAACGGCTTGAGGGCGGTCAACGACGGGGAGCGGGTGCCCGTGATCCTCTTCACCAAGGGGGGTGGGCCCTGGCTGGGGGACATGGCCGCCACGGGCGCCGACGTTCTCGGCCTGGACTGGCAGACCGACCCCGCCGACGCCCGCCGCCGGGTGGGCGGCCGGGTGGCCCTGCAGGGCAACCTGGACCCCACCGTGCTCTACGCCCGCCCGGAGCGCATCGAGCGCGAGGTGGCCCGCACCCTGGACGCTTTCGGTCCCCAACCGGGGCACGTGTTCAACCTGGGCCACGGCGTGAACCCCGACGTGCCTCCGGAGCACGCCGAGGCCTTCGTGGCGGCGGTCCACCAGCTCAGCCGGCGGGACTAGGCGGGCCGCCCCGCCGAACCGGCGGGGAACGTCCCGCCCTCCGCCCGGGTCCATACAAGCGGGCCCCGCACAGCGCAGCGCAGGAGACACGGCCATGGCCGACCAGCAGGTGGAATTCGCCCTCGACCTGATCCGGAAGTACGACAAGAGCGGCCCCCGCTACACCTCCTACCCCACCGCGCCGCAGTTCCACGAGGATTTCGGCCCTGAGGCCTACGAGGAGGTGGCCCGGGCCACCAACGCGGAGGCCCCCAAGCGGCCGCTGTCGCTGTACTTTCACATCCCCTTCTGCGACACGCTGTGCTTCTACTGCGCCTGCAACAAGATCGCCACCAAGGACCGCTCCAAGGCGGTGACCTACCTGGACTATCTGTTCAAGGAGATCGAGCTGCAGGGGGCGCTGTTCGACGGCGACCGACCGGTGGATCAGCTGCACTGGGGCGGGGGCACCCCCACCTTCCTGAATCCCGACCAGATGCGGGCCCTCATGGCCAAGACCGCCGAGCACTTCCGCCTGCGCGACGACGACAGCGGCGAGTACGGCATCGAGGTGGATCCGCGCGCGGCGGACTCGGCCACCATCGCCGCCCTGCGCGAGGTGGGCTTCAACCGCCTGTCGGTGGGGGTGCAGGACTTCGATCCCAAGGTGCAGGAGGCGGTGAACCGCATCCAGCCGGCGGAGCAGACCTTCGCCGTCATCGACGCCGCCCGCCGCGAGGGCTTCCACTCCCTGTCCCTGGACCTCATGTACGGCCTGCCCTTCCAGTCGCGGAAGACCTTCGCCCACACCCTGGAGCGGGTCCTGGAGGCCCGCCCGGACCGGCTGGCGGTGTTCAACTACGCCCACCTGCCGGACCTGTTCCCGCCCCAGCGCCGCATCCGCGACGAGGACCTGCCTGCGCCGGAGGAGAAGCTCGAAATCCTCCAGTACACCATCGAGCGCCTCACCGCGGCCGGCTACGTCTACATCGGCATGGACCACTTCGCCCTGCCCGACGACGAGCTGACCCGGGCCCAGCAGCAGGGCCAGCTGCACCGCAATTTTCAGGGCTACTCCACCCACGCCGATTGCGACCTGGTGGCCATGGGCGTCACCGCCATCGGCAGCGTGGGCGCCACCTACAGCCAGAACGTGCGCACGCTGGAGCCCTACTACGCGGCCCTGGAGGCCGGCGAGCTGCCGGTGTTCCGCGGCTACGAGCTGACCGGCGAGGACCGCCTGCGCCGCGCCGTGATCACCCGCCTCATGTGCGACTTCGCCCTGGACTTCGACCGGGTGGAGGCGGACTGGGGGGTGGACTTCCGGGAGCACTTCGCCGCCGAGCTGGCGGACCTAGCGGAGATGGCCGCGGATGGGCTCATTGAGCTGATGGAGCGGGGTCTGACGGTGACGCCGCGGGGCCGGCTGCTCATCCGCAACATCGCCATGGTCTTCGACGCCTATCTGCGGGCCAAGGAAGGCGCCCAGCGCTACTCCAAGGTCATCTGAGCGGTAGCGTGGCTCCGCCCTCCCCCGGCTCCGTTGGTCGGACCGGGGGTTTGCTTTACCCTTGCCTTCCCCTTTCCAGCCGAGCGGTAGCGCGCCTATGGACCTCCCCCTGCAGGCCTTCGTCTTCGACTTCGACGGCGTGATCGTGGACAGTGAGCCGGCTCACTACCGGGCCTTCCAGGCGGTGCTGGAGCCCCTCGGACAGGGCTACGGCTGGGACGAGTACCTGGCGCACTACATCGGCTTCGACGACCGCGACGGGTTCCGGGAGGCCTTTCGCCGGGGCGAACGGGAGCTCGCCGAGGCGGATCTGGAAGGCCTGATCGAGGCGAAGAGCGCGGCCTTCGACCGCGAGCTAGCCGCCGGCCTGGAGCCCATCCCGGGGGCGGTGGAGTGCGTGCGGCGTCTGGGGGAGCTCCTGCCCCTGGCGGTATGCAGCGGGGCGCTGCGCCAAGAGATCGAGCCCACCCTGGCGGCCCTGGGCATCGCCGAGGAATTCCGGGTGGTGGTTTCCGCCGAGGACGTGGCCCACAGCAAGCCGGACCCGGCCAGCTACCGTCTGGCCGTGGAGCGCCTGGGCGAGAGCCTGGGAAAGCCCCTGGAGCCGGCCGCCTGCGCGGCCATCGAGGATACCCCCACGGGGGCGGCCAGCGCCCGGGGCGCTGGCCTGTGGGTGGTGGGCCTGGACCGCGGGGGAGACGCGGGGCTGGAGCAGGCCCACCGCGTGGTGCGGGAACCGGCCGAGGTGGACGCCGACCTGCTCGCCGCCCTCGGCCGGGGGGAGCAGGCCTAGCCTTCTCCCTTCCCGTGCTCGCGGGGGACCACCACCAGGTGGATGGCCTCCAGCTGGCGCTCGGGCCCCTGCTCGTCGGCCACCTCGAAGGAGCGGTGCTCCACCTCCTGGTAGATGGCCGCCACCTGATCCCCCTCGCGGATTTCCCCCAGCTCGACCGGGCTTCCGTCGGGCCAGCGGATGTCCGTCTTGTTCGTTACGTAGAGGTGGGTGCCGCCCATGCCCAGGATGCCGCCGATGGTCAGCTCGTGGGTCAGCGGCCGAATTTCGTGGACCGCCGCCGAACAGGCCCCCACCTTGCCGGTGGCCCGGGCCCAGCCGGCGTCCTCATCGGGCACCATATCCCGTCGTACCCCCGCGTTCGGGTCGCGGTTCACCTCGAAACCGGTACCCCAATGCTCGTTGATCGCCATGCCAGTCCTCCGTATATGGTCGGAATCGAGCGAGCTCCGTATGCCGTTCATGAATTAGACACCGGCTTCGGGGGGAAGCTCCGGGCAGTGCCCCCGTCCGGCCGGGGGTAGTACAATCGCCCTGCAGTCTGGACCCGGGTCAGCGGAGGGAGCCCATTGAGCGAACGAGTGGACGTGGCGGTGGTGGGCGGCGGCATGGCCGGCGCGACGCTGGCCTGGGCCCTGCGCCAGCGCGGTTTGGAGGCGGCCCTGGTGGAGCCGGGCGAGCCGCCCGAGCCCGGGCCGGAGCCGGCGCCCCTGCGGGCGAGTGCCATCAACGCCGGCTCCCGGGCCATCCTGGAGGAGTGGGGCCTGTGGGCGGACATCGCGGACCAGGGCGGCGCCCCCATCGAGCGGATCGAGGTCACCGACGGCGACCGGGGCGGCCGAACCGTCCTCGACCGGCACGAGGCCGGGGTGGAGGCCCTGGGCCACGTGGTGCCCAACCGGGCGGTGGTGGCCGCCGCTTGGCGGCACCTGCGGGAGGACGGGGGCGTCCGTTTGCTTCAGCCGGCAACGGTGCACGGCCTGGAGCGGGACGCCTCCGGGGCGCGGCTGCTGGTGGAGCGCGGTAACGGGACCGAAACCCTGGAGGCCCGCCTGGTGGTGGGGGCCGACGGCGAGCACTCCCGCGTCCGCCGGGCCGCCGGCATCGGCACCCGCGGTTGGCACCACAACCGCCACGCCCTGGTGGCCGTGGTGGACTGCGCGCGGGACCTGGACGGCTGGGCCTTCGAGCGCTTCCTGCCGGAGGGCCCGTTGGCCTTCCTGCCCCTGGGGGGGCGGCGGGCCTCCATCGTCTGGACCCTGACCCCCTCGGCGGCGGCCGAGGTCGCCGCCCTCGACGATGCCGCCTTCCTGGCCCGCCTGCGTGCACGCTTCGGGCCCGCCCTCGGTGCCCTGGAGGGGGTGGGCGAGCGGGCCCTGTTCCCCCTGGAGCTGCGCCTCGCCGAGCGGTTCACCGCCGATCGGGCCGCCCTGGTGGCCAACGCCGCCCACCTGGTGCACCCGGTGGCGGGCCAGGGCTTCAACCTTGGCCTGCGCGACCTGGCGGCCCTCGCCGAGGAGCTGGGCAACGCCCGCGCCCGGGGCTGGGACCCCGGCAGCCCCGCCGTCCTGCAGCGCTACGAGCGCCGGCGCCGAGGCGACACGGCGCGGGTGGTGGCCTTCACCGAGGGCCTCAACCGCCTGTTCGCCAACGAGGCCCCGCCCCTGGCCCTGGGCCGGCAGCTGGGGCTGCGCCTCCTGGACCGGGTGGGTCCCTTGAAGCGGCTGCTGATGGACCAGGCCCTCGGCCGCAGCCCGGCCCTCCCCGCCCGCCTTCCCGTTCCCCCCTTCATCGAGGAGGCCCGGCCATGAGCGGCAATCCTTCCGGCGGCGACCCCCGTCCCTACGACCTGATCGTCATCGGTGGCGGCATGGTGGGCGCGGCGGTGGCCGCCGCCCTGGCCCCCACCCCCCTGCGGGTGGCGGTGGTGGAGGCCCGCCCGCCGGAGGGCCAACCGGCCCGTGACGGCCGCCGGGTGAGCGCCCTCACGGCCGGCTCCGTGCGCATCCTGCGCGCCCTGGGGGTCTGGGAGCAGGTGCGCGGCGGGGACACCGAGTCCATCCAGGGCATGGTGGTGTGGGACGGCGACCACGCCGGCACCATCGCCTTCAGCGCCGAGGAGGTCGGCCTGGAGTCGCTGGGGGCCATGGCCCCCAACGCCGCCATCGCCGGCGCCCTGCAGACGGCCACCGCCGAGGCGGAGAAGGTGGATTGGTACTGCCCCGCGGAGTGGACGGCCCTGGAGCGCGGCGGGGACCGGGCGGTGCTCACCCTGACCGTGGACGGGGAGCCCCGCTGCCTCAGTGCCCCCCTGGTGGTGGGCGCCGACGGCCGGGACAGCGCCCTGCGGGCCGAGGCGGGCATCCCCACGGTGGGGTGGAGCTACGGGCAGAGCGCGGTGGTGGCCGAGATCCATCCGGAGCGCCCCCACCGCGGCCGGGCCTTCCAGCGCTTCCTGCGCGGCGGGCCGGTGGCCCTCCTGCCCCTGTCCGAGGGGCGCAGCTCCCTGGTGTGGTCCGTGCCGCGGGCGCGGGCGGAGGGGCTGCTGGACCTGGACGATGACGCCTTCGCGGACCGCCTGCAGCGGGCCTTCGGGCCGGAGCTGGGCCGCCTGACGGTGGGCGGTCCGCGCGGCGCCTTCCCGCTGCGCCTGGAGCACGCCAAGCGCTACGTGGACCGGCGCGTGGCCCTGGTGGGCGACGCCGCCCACGCCGTCCATCCCCTCGCCGGGCTGGGCCTCAACCTGGGCCTGCGCGACGCCGCCCAGCTCGCCGAGGTCCTCGCGGAGGCCCACCTGGCCGGCGAGGACCTGGGGGGCGAGGCGGTGCTGGGGCGCTACCAGCGGGCGCGCCGCCCGGACAACTGGCTGGTCTCCGCCTACACCGACGGCTTCCACCGGCTGTTCGCCAACGACAGCCGGGTCCTCGGCGACCTGCGCAGCCTGGGCCTGGGTCTGGTGGACCGCTCCGGGCCGCTGAAGAAGCTGCTCATGCGCCAGGGCATGGGCGTGCTCGGTGCGCCGAACCGGCTGGCCCGGGGCAAGCCGCTCGGGGCGGGGTAACGGAAAAGACAAAGCCAAGAAGCCAAGACGGCGAACCGCCAAGGACGCCAGGAACGCCAAGAAAGAAACAGAACAGGAGAATACCTGAGCACTCTCCGATCGGGCGTCTCAGGCCCTTAATGAAGTAACTGTTTGTCTTTTCGCCGTACCTTGGCGGTCTTGGCGTCCTTGGCGGTTATTCCTTCTGTTTTTTCTTGGTGCCTTGGTGCTTTCTATTCGCCGCCGGCGAAGCCCTGCTGCCGCCAGGCCTCGAACAGGGCGATGGCGATGGAGTTGGAGAGGTTCACGCTGCGGTTGCCCGGCACCATGGGGATCCGCAGGCGGTGCTCCGGGGGGAAGGCGTCGCGGCTCTCCGCCGGCAGGCCCCGGGTCTCCGGGCCGAACAGCAGGGCGTCGCCCTCCGCGAACCCCGCCTCCGTGTAGCGCCGCTCGGCGTGGGAGCTGAACACCCAGATCCGCGCCGTGCCGAGGGCCTCCAGGCAGCTCTCCAGGTCCCGGTGCTCGTGGACGTGGGCCAGCTCGTGGTAATCGAGGCCGGCCCGCTTGAGGCGGGTACTGTCCATGGAGAAGCCCAGCGGGTGCACCAAGTGCAGGCGGGCGCCGGTGTTGGCGGCCAGGCGGATGGCGTTGCCGGTATTGCCGGGGATCTCGGGCTGGTAGAGAACGATATGGAACATTCGTACGATTCTGGAGCGGACGACGTGGTGACCGGACGGATTCCGAGGCGGCCCCTCAATCGGGGCGGGTGTGAGCAGCCATGACGGCCGGGACGGAGCACGGCGACGCGCTGCGGGTGCGCTTCGCCGGGATGGATATGGCCAGCCCGGTGGTGCTGCTCTCCGGCTGCGTCGGCTTCGGCGAAGAGTACACCCGGGTGGCGGGCTTTTCCAACGCCGATGTGGGCGGCATCTGCCTCAAGGGCACCACCCTGGAGCCGCGCCTGGGCAACGCCCCGCACCGGGTCTACGAGACCCCCGCCGGCATGCTCAATGCCATCGGTCTGCAGAACCCGGGGGCCCGGGCGGTGGTGGACGACATCCTGCCGGGGCTGGACCTGGAGGAGACCCGCTTCATCGCCAACATCTCCGGCTCCACGCTGGAGGAGTACGTGGAGGTGGCGCGCGTCTTCGACGCCTCCCCCATCCACGCCCTGGAGATCAACATCTCCTGCCCCAACGTGAAGGCCGGTGGGGCCTCCTTCGGCAACTACCCGGACATGTCGGCGCGGGTGGTGGAGGCGGTGCGGGAGGTCACCGACAAGCCGCTGATCACCAAGCTGTCCCCCAACCAGACCGACATCGCCGAGAACGCCCGGCGCTGCATCGAGGCGGGCAGCGACGCCCTGTCGGTGATCAACACCCTGATGGGCATGGCCGTGGACCTGGAGCGCCGCGCCCCGGTGCTGGGCAATCGCCAGGGCGGGCTCTCCGGGCCGGCCATCAAGCCCCTGGCCCTGCTCAAGGTGCACCAGGTCCATCAGGTGGCGGCGCCGCACGGCGTCCCCATCCTCGGCCAGGGCGGCATCGCCTCCGCCGAGGACGCCCTGGAGTTCCTGGTTGCCGGCGCCACCGCCGTGGGCGTGGGCACCGCCCTGTTCTACGATCCCCTGGTGGTGCCGGATATTAACGCCGGCATCGCCGACTACCTGGCCCGCCACGGCTTCGCCTCGGTCCGGGACCTTACCGGCACCCTGGAGCCTTGAGCATCGGTTCCACCGCAGAGCCGCGGAGGGCGCAGCCCGGCGAGGCGTTATAAGCTTCCCGGCCCGAACCGTGCCGGGCCTGGCTGTTCTTGATGGGTCCGGATCCCAAAGAGGCCTACCCGGGGTCAGCTTGAGCCGGTAATCCACTTTTTTCTCCGCGACCTCGGCGTCTCTGCGGTCCCCCTTCGGGATCCCTCAGGCCCGCGCCACCGCCACCACGCCCACCTTCTCCGCCCCCGCCTCGAGCAGCGCCCGCGCCGCCGCGTCCGCGGTGGCGCCGGTGGTGACCACGTCGTCCACCAGGGCCACCCGGCGGTCCGCCACCGGCCACCGGCGGGCCCGGAAGGCATCGCGCACATTGGCGGTGCGCTGCCGATCCGCAAGCCCTACCTGGGTGCCGGTGGGTCGAGTCCGGGCCAGGGCGAAGGCGCGCACGGGCAGGCCATGGCGGGCGCCGAGGAGCCGGGCGAGCAGCAGCGCCTGGTTGAAGCCCCGGTCCGCCATCCGGCGCCGATGCAACGGAACGGGCACCAGCAGGTCGAAGCGGTGCAGGTGGAGCCAGTCCCCCAGGTCCTGGTCCGCCACCGCCGCCAGGGTGCGGGCCAGTCCCAGATGGTGGCCGTACTTCAGCTCCCGGATCCACCCCGCCAGGGGCTCCCGGTAGGCCCCCGGCGCATGCACCGCCTGAAAGGCAGGCGGCCGGCGCTGACAGCGCCCGCAGGGCCGGTCGGGGGCCGCGCCGGGGTAGGCGCAGCGGGGGCAGCGCCGCTCCGGGCTCCGGGGCAGCCCGGCCCGACAGGCCGGGCAAAGCCGTATCGGCCCGGGGACGGCCTCCCCGCAGACCAGGCACCGCACCGGGTAGAGCAGGTCCACCAGGTCCCGCAGCCGTCCCGGGAGGAGGGCGCCGGGAGTTTTAAGTTGCATGTGAAATCTTACTTTATTAGGGTTAGAATTCCGTTATACTCTTGACAGCTTCTACACTGCTCGGGGTGAGTCCGATGGACCAGGCGAATCGCGAAGACATCCAGTTCATGTCCCCCTCCCGGATCCGCTTCCGGGCGGCCCTCTTCCACGTCGGCAACCTGGTCTGCATGCTGGCGGCCATCGGGGCAGGCGTGGCCTACTTCCTGGACTCGGGTCTGTTGAGCACGGTGCTTTCGGTGGCCCTGATCCTGCCCACCATCCTGTGGTTCGGCGCCTCCATGGCCCTGTACTCTTTCTTCGCCGAGGACCCCCACAGCCTGGTGGCCCGCCACACCCGGCGCGCCGGCTACCAGTTCTACGGCGCCGCCGGTGCCGGCCTCATGACGATCGCCTTCCTGCAGAAGGTTAGCATGGCCTACCTGCTGCCCATCCCCGCCCTGGTGGTCGGCGTGATCATGGTCATGGGCCTGCGGGACCTGTGGGAGATCTGGCAGGCGGACCTGGACAGCGAGGCCATCTCCCTGGAGACCGAGGTCGCCTGACGGGCCCGGTTGGCGAATCATTCTCGGTCGAGGGCCCGGCGGCAGCCGGGCCCTCTGCGTTCCGGGGTTGAACGGGCCGTTGGGGGTCCCCATCTACATACCGTCATGACCCGAGACGAGCCCATGCCCCCTACCTCAGCCCCCGATGCGGATCCCACGCCCGCGGTGGACCCCGCGGCACTGCGCCGCGCCCTCCGACGCGCGGCCCCCACCTACGACGGCGCCGCCTTGCTGGCCCACGAGGTGGAAGGGCGCCTGCTGGAGCGCCTGGAGCTCATGCGGGTGGAGCCCACCCGCATCCTCGTGGTGGACGCCCGCGGCGGCGCGGGGGGGCGGGCGCTGGCCAAGCGCTTCCCCGGGGCCGAAAAGGTGCAGGTGGACCCCGCCCCCGCCATGATCCGGCAGGCCCGAAAACGCCGCGGATGGCGTCGGCGGCAGCATTTCTGCGCCGCCTGGAGCGGGGGCCTGCCCTTTCCCGCCGCAAGCTTCGATCTGATCTGGTCCAACCTCGGTCTGCCCTGGGCCAACGATCTGGACGCCGTGCTCGGCGAGCTGCACCGGGTCCTGGCCCCCGAGGGCCTGGTGCTGTTCTCCTCCCTGGGCCCCGACACCCTCGCCGAGCTGCGCGCCGCCCTCCCCGCCGGCTATTCCCGGGCCCCCGATATGCCGGTGTTCCTGGACATGCACGATGTGGGGGACGCCCTCTCGCGGGCCGGCTTCGAGGGGGTGGTGATGGAGAACGAGACCCTCACCGTGACCTACCCGGACCTCCGGACCCTGCTGGCCGACGGCCGCGCCACCGCCAGCGGGGCGCTCCTGGCCAACCGGCCGCGTGGCCTGCTCACGCCCCGGCGGCTGGCCGCGCTGGAGGCGGCGCTCCCCCGGGAGGACGGTCTTTTGCCCGTGCGTTTCGAGGTGGTGTACGGCCACGCCTGGCGCCCGGAGCGCGCCGGGGTGGCCGCCGATGCCTCCGGTACCGCCCGCATCGGCCTGGACCAGATCGGCCGGGCGCCGGGGACGTGGTAGGCAGGGCTGTAAGGGAATGCTACAAGGATAGGAGGTTCGCGAGCCCAACGCTTACCAGGGGGAGGTAATGAAGGCAGTGATCATGGCGGGCGGACAGGGGTCCCGCCTCCGCCCGCTCACCGAAGGCATGCCCAAGCCCATGATCCCCATCCTGGGCCGGCCCATGATGGAGTACATCCTGGAGGCCGTGCGCGATGCGGGGATCACCGACATCCTCGTCACCCTCCACTACCGGCCCAACCTCATCCAGGATTACTTCGGCGACGGCGCCGACTGGGGAGTGAACATCGAGTACGCCATCGAGGAGCGCCCCCTGGGCACCGCCGGCTCGGTGAAGAACGGCGCCCACTTCCTCGACGAGCCCTTCCTGATCATCAGCGGCGACGCCCTGATGGACTACGACCTCCCCGCCCTTATGGACTACCACCAGCGCAGCGAGGCGCTGGTCACCTTCTGTTTGGCCCGGGTCCAGGATCCCAGCGAGTTCGGCATCGTGGTCACGGACGACGACGGCCGGGTGCAGCGCTTTCAGGAGAAGCCCGGGCCCTCGGAGGTGTTCACCGACACGGTGAACACCGGGATCTATGTGATGGATCCCCGGGTCCTGCAGGATGTCCCCCGCGACACCGAGTTCGATTTCTCCCATGACCTCTTCCCCGCCCTGCTGGAGCGGGGCGAGCCCCTCCGGGGCTACGTGGCCAAGGGCTACTGGAACGACATCGGCAACGTGGACCAGCTCGCCCAGTCCACCTGGGACCTCCTCGAGGGCCTGGTGGACCTGCCCATCCCCGGCGAGGAGATCCGGCCCAAGGTCTACGTGGAGGGCACCGCCCATGTGGAGGACGGCTGCACCCTGCAGGGGCCCGCGTGGATCGGCCGGGACGCCATCCTCCGCAGCGGCTCGGTGGTGGGCCCCTACGCGGTGGTGGGGCGTCACTCGGAGGTGGATTCGGGGGCGCGGATCCGCCGCTCCATTCTGCTGGATTCCTCCTACGTGGGCGAGCACGCCGAGGTGCGCGGTTCCTTCTGCGGCAACCGCGTGCTCCTGGAGCAGGAGGTGGAGGTGGAGCAGGGCGCCGTGCTCGGCGACGACGTTCACCTGGGCCGGCGGGTCTCCATCGAGGCCGACGTGCGGGTGTGGCCGCATCTGGAGGTGGAGGCCGACAGCCTCATCGACCAGAACGTGGTGTGGGAGTCGGTGGGCCGGCCCGCCCTGTTCAGCGAGTACGGGGTGGCCGGCCTGGCCAACCTGCGCCTGACCCCCGAGACCGCCGCCCGCATCGGCAAGGCCTTCGGCAGCTGGCTGGGCCGCAACCAGCGCGTGGTGGTGGGCCACGGCTCCCACGCCTTTTCCCACGTGCTGGAGAAGGCCTTTGTCTCCGGCCTGCTCTCGGTGGGCATCGAGGTGGAGGCCCTGGGGGTCTCCGCCCACGCCATCACCCGCTTCGCCGTGGCCCGCAACATCGAGTTCGAGGGCGGTGCCTTCGTGCGCCAGGGTCCGGAGCACGCGCAGGTGGCGGTGATCGAGCTCTACGACCGCAACGGCCATCCCCTGCCCCGCAAGGCCCGCCGCAAGGTGGAGGCCACCTACCGGCGGGCCGACTTCCCCAAGGTGGACGCCGACCACGTGGGCCGGCTGCTCTCCACCGGCGACCACGAGGCCCGCTACGTCAGCGAGCTCATGGCCGAGCTGGACCGCACGGCCCTGGTGGCCATGGAGCCCAAGCTCGCGGTGCTGTCGCGCAACCGCTGGAGCACCCGGGTCCTCGACATCCTGCTCGACGAGATCCAGACCGAGGCGGTCACCGTCTCCGGAGAGACCGGCACCCAGGGGCGGGACACCGAGGATCCCGGCCAGCGGCTGCGGGAGATCTACGCCCTGGGTGGCGAGCACCGCCGCATCGGCCTTTACCTCTCCGCCGACGGCCGCGGCATGTGGCTCCTCGACGAGTACGGCCACCTCTACGACCCCGATGCCGCCAACCACCTGCTCACCATGGCCTACCTCCTCGACGGTCCCCCCGCGGACCTGGAGCGGGGCACGGTCTTCCTGCCGCCGCAGGCCCCCGACGCCATCCGGGAACTGGCCGGGGCCCAGGGCTTCGAGGTCCGCGAGCGCCGGCTGGGCCTGGCGGAGACCATCACGGAGAACCGGGGCCCTCGACCCTACCGCTGGCTGGACTTCGAGCACTTCTACCTGGGCATGGCGGCGGTGCCGGCCTTCTTCCGCCTGCTCGACTTCCTGGCCCGTCACGGCACCGACCTGGCGGATCTGGCCGCCTACCTCCACGACAGCCATACGGGGGGCATCGACGTGGAATGCCCCTGGCGGGACATGGGCTGGGTCATGCGCCATCTTACCGAGGAGTACGCCGACCACCTGGAGGGGGTCTCCGACGGCGTCAAGGTGCGCCACCCCGAGGGAGGTTGGACCTACGTGGTCCCCGCCAGCAGCGAGCCCGTGCTGCGGGTGTACGTGGAGGGGGACAACGAGGCGGAGGTCCAGGAGCGCCTGGAACGGACCCGCCGCAACCTGGTGCGGATGATCCGGGAGGCGGGATGAGCCGGCCTGGCCCCGCAGACCGCGGCCGCCGTGCCCGTTCCCCGGGTTCGGAACGGGGGTAGCCATGCCCGCGGGGCTGCTGGCCACCGACATGGATCGCACCCTGCTGCCCAACGGTCTCCAGGACCCCGAGCCCGGCGCCCTGGACCGGTTCCGGGAATGGGCCGGGCGCCGCTCCCCCCATCAGCTGGCCTTCGTGACTGGACGCCACCGGGCCCTGGCCCTGGAGGTGGTTGCGGAGTACCGCCTGCCCGAACCGGACTGGCTGGTGTGCAACGTGGGCACCGAGATCTACGCCGCGGGGGAGGAGCGGCCCCTGGGCCCCTGGGAAGAGGCCCTGGAGCGGGGTTTCGATCCCGAGGCGGTCCGGGAGTGGGCCCGGGGGGCCCTGCCCGGGGCCCGGCTGCAGGAGGCCGCCAAGCAGTCCCCCCTCAAGGTGAGCTTCTACCTGGACGAGGAGCCCGATGCTTCGGCCCTGCAGGAGCGGTTGGAGGCGGGGCTGCGGGAGGGCAGCCGGGCGGCCCGGGTGGTGGTCTCCTTCGACGAGACCGAGGAACGGGGGCTGGTGGACTTCCTGGCCCCCGGCTCGGGCAAGGCCAATGCCCTCGACTTCCTCCGCCGGCATCTGGGCTTGAGCCAGGAGCAGGTCCTGTACGCCGGCGACAGCGGCAACGACGCCGACGCCCTCCTTTCCGGGGTCTGCGGGGTCCTGGTGGGCAACGCCACCGAGTCGGTGCGCGACCAGCTGCGCGCCGAGCTGGGGAACCACCCGGCGGCCCGGCTGTATTTCGCTCGCCGGCCCTACACCGCCGGCATCCTGGAGGGCATGGCCCACTATGGCTGGGAGGAGCCTTGATCCCATGAAGATCGCCTTCGTCAGCCCCCACAGCGATCCCCTGGCGGAGCCCGGGGAGCCGGACTCCGGGGGCCAGTGCGTCTACGAGCGGCGCCTGGCGGCCACCCTGGGCGAGGCTGGGGACACCGTGCGCGTCTACACCCGCCGCTGGGGCGGCAAGGAGCCCCGGCGCGAAATCGCCGAAAACGCCCAGGCCCTGCGCGTCGACGCCCACGGGGAGGAGTTCGTGCGCAAGGAGGACATGGCCCCGGTCCTCCCCGCCTTCCTGGAGGAGATGTGGCGGCGCGACGGCGAGTGGCTGGAGGGCGCGGAGGTCTTTCACGGCCACTACTGGGACGGCGGCGCCGCCGCGCTCATGGCCAGCCTGCGTACCGGGCGGCCCCTGGTCTTCACCTCCCACTCCCTGGGCCGGGAGAAGCGCGACCGGGTGCCGGAGGACGGCACCCTCAACTACGCCCTGCGCATCGCCAACGAGCACCGCGTCATGGCCGCCGCCGACCGCATCATCGCCCTCACCGAGATGGAGAAGGGCGTCCTGGAGCGGCGCTACGGCGTGGATCCCGCCAAGGTGGCGGTGGTCCCCGCCGGCGTCGACACCGAGGCCTACCGCCCCACCGGCGACCCGGAGGCCCTGCGCGAGCGGCTGGGGCTCGCCGAAGACGAGCGCCTGGTGTTCACCACCGGCCGGCTGGATCCGCGCAAGGGCTACGAGCTGCTCCTGGACGCCATTCCGGAGGCCTCCCGGCGTCTCTCGGAGCAAGGGGTGCGGGCCCGCTTCCTGCTGCCCGCCGGTGGGGAGGAGTTGGACGACAACGAGCGCGCGGTGCGCGCGACCATGGAGGAGCGGATCGCCCGCCACGGCCTGGAGGACCGCGTGACCCTCTTCCCGCATCTGTCCTTCGACGAGCTCAAGGCCTACTACACCGCCGCCGACCTGTTCGTCCTGCCATCCCCCTACGAGCCCTTCGGGCTGGTGGCGGTGGAGGCCATGGCCTGCGGCACCCCGGTGCTGGCCACGCGCAACGGCGGTCCCCCCGAGATCATCGATCCGGGCAAGGAGGGGGACCTGGTGGATCCCTCCGAAGCCGGGGAGTTCGGCCGGGCCCTGGCCGACCTGCTCGGGGACGGGGAGCGGCTGGCCCGGATGGGGGAGCAGGCCCAGCGCAAGGCCCGGGAGGTGTTCGACTGGCGGGCCGTCGCCGCCTCCATTGGCGAAGTCTATCGCCAGGCGCTGGAGAACGCCCCGGGCTGAATCCGGGCCGCCATACGGGGCGGTTCCCTCGCCCCGTCCGCATCCTTCCCGCCGGACCGGTCGCCCCATCCCCCCTGGGGCCGATCCGACCACCATGCGCCCCCTTTTCCTGCCAACCTCTGCCGTTTGCCGGGTACGTCCACCCGGCACCGCTCCGGTGCTCAGAACCTATCGAGCGCACCGTTCCCTCTCCCGCGCACGCCGCCTCCTACCCCCTGCCCTCTATCGGCAAAGGCGCCCCTACTGCGCCTTGCCGTTCTTTTTAGGGAAAACCCTTACATAGTGTGCATAGCAAAACGATGAATACGGTTTACCCGCCCCTGTCTGCCCAGGGCAGAGGGCCGTCTTTCCCGCAAAGTGCCAGCGCGCGCCCGCGGACAGAGCGTCCGAGCGAAGGTTAGGGTTTTCTAATATTACAATCGCGTTAATTAATTCTTTAACTTTTGACTAATTAAAAGTTTCATTATTGTTTTGTTTTGTGTGGACAGCTGGGTTAGGATCGTTACAAATACGGGGAAGAGGGCCTCCGCAATGCCGGGAACGGGAGAACCTTCGTGGGCGAGGGCGAGCATAGTCCGGGACCCGAGGACCAGCGATTCGTCATTCGACCCAACCGCTCCCTCTCCTGGCGGGGCGCCAAGCGGTATTTCGGTCTGCAGGCCCTGGCCAGCGCCGCCGTGGCGCTCCCCCTCGCCTGGCTCGGGGCTTGGCTGATTCTGCCCTTCACGGCCGTGGCGCTGGTGGCGGTAGCGGTCAGCTTCTATCTGGTGCTGCTGCGGACCAACCGGATCGAGGTGGTCTGGCTGACGGAGAACCAAGTGGCGGTGGAGCGGGGCCGACGGGGTCCCGAGGAGCGCACCGAGTTCCCGCGCAGCTGGGTGCAGGTGGTCCTCGAGCCCGCGGAGAAAAGGCTGGGAACCAATCACCTCTTCCTGCGGGCCTACGGGCGGCAAACGGAGATCGGGGCCTTTCTTACCAACGAGGAGCGGGAGCGCCTGGCGCGGGATCTCGCCCGGGCGATCCGGTCGGGGCCGACCGGCGGGGGCCCGCGGTAAGGAAGGAAAAGCCGCGCAGGATAAGCATCCATCGGAGTGGGGAGGACGCATGTTCAAGATACGCGGAATGGGACGGCTCGGGACCCTGCTGGCGGGGGCGTTGCCACTGCTGGCCCCGGGATCGGCGTCAGCCGGCTGGGACGCCCTCAACATGCCGGCGGGGGTCACCCCCTTGAGCGGCGAGGTCTACAACCTGCACATGCTGATCCTCTGGATCTGCGTGGCCATCGGCATCGTGGTCTTCGGGACCATGATCTACTCGATCATTCGCTTCCGGAAGCGGAACGGCGCCGAGGCCGCCCAGTTCCACGAGAGCACCACGGTGGAGATCATCTGGACCATCATCCCCTTCCTCATCCTCGTGGGCATGGCCATCCCCGCCACCGGGACCCTGATCGATATGGAGGATGCCTCCGGCTCGGACATCACAGTGAAGGTCACGGGCTACCAGTGGAACTGGCACTACGAGTACATGGGCGAGGGGGTGGACTTCTACAGCAACCTCGCCACCCCGGTGGCGGAGATCCAGAACCAGGCCGCCAAATCCGAGGATTATCTCCTGGAGGTGGATAACCGTCTGGTGGTGCCCACCGATACCAAGATCCATTTCCTGATCACCGCCGAGGACGTGCTCCACTCCTGGTGGGTGCCGGACCTGGGCATGAAGAAGGACGCCATCCCGGGCTTCGTCAACGAAATGTGGGCCCGGATCGACGAGCCCGGCGTCTACCGGGGGCAGTGCACGGAGCTGTGCGGGCGCGGCCACGCCTTCATGCCGGTGGTGGTGGAGGCCAAGCCTCCGGAGGAGTACCGGCAGTGGCTGGAGGAGCAAAAGCAGGAAAGCGCCCAGGCCGAAGCCGGGTCCCCGGAGCAGGTGGCCCAGACGGAGAACTGACCATAGGCGGATGAACGTGGCCGGAAGCGGCTGCGCAGGGAGGTTTTAGATCATGAGCGAGGCAGTGGAGCACGGAACCCATCACGGTCCACCGAGCGGGATCCTGCGGTGGGTGTTTACCACCAACCACAAGGACATCGGCACCCTCTACCTGGTGACCTCGTTCCTCATGCTGCTGGTGGGCGGCGTGATGGCGCTGGTGATCCGCACCGAGCTGTTCCAGCCGGGCATGCAGGTGGTGGATCCCATGTTCTTCAACCAGATGACCACGATGCACGGGCTGATCATGATCTTCGGGGCGATCATGCCGGCCTTCGTGGGTCTGGCCAACTGGCAGGTTCCCCTGATGGTGGGGGCACCGGACATGGCCCTGCCGCGCATGAACAACCTGTCCTTCTGGATCCTGCCCTTCGCCTTCCTGCTGCTCCTGGCCACCCTGTTCGTGGAAGGCGGGGCGCCGGCCTCGGGCTGGACCATCTACCCGCCGCTGGTGCTGCAGACGGGGGACGCCTTCCCGTTCCTGATCCTCTCCATCCATCTCATGGGGCTGTCGTCGATCATGGGGGCGATCAACATCATCGCCACCATCCTTAACCTGCGCGCCCCCGGCATGACCCTGATGAAGATGCCGTTGTTCGTCTGGACCTGGCTGATCACGGCCTTCCTGCTGATCGCGGCCATGCCGGTGCTGGCAGGGGCGGTGACGATGCTGCTGACCGACAAGTTCTTCGGCACCAGCTTCTTCAACGCCGGGGGCGGCGGGGACCCGGTGATGTACCAGCACATCTTCTGGTTCTTCGGGCACCCCGAGGTCTACATCATGATCCTGCCGGCCTTCGGCATCGTGTCGCAGATCATCCCCACCTTCGCCCGCAAGCCGCTGTTCGGCTACACCTCCATGGTGTATGCCACGGCGAGCATCGCCTTCCTCTCCTTCATCGTGTGGGCGCACCACATGTTCACGGTGGGGATGCCCCTGGCCGGCGAGCTGTTCTTCATGTACGCCACCATGCTCATCGCCGTGCCCACCGGGGTGAAGGTGTTCAACTGGGTGGCGACCATGTACCGGGGCTCCATGACCTTCGAGACCCCCATGCTCTTCGCCATCGCCTTCGTGGTCCTGTTCACCATCGGCGGCTTTTCCGGGCTCATGCTCGCCATCACCCCCGCGGACTTCCAGTACCACGACACCTACTTCGTGGTGGCGCACTTCCACTACGTGCTGGTGCCGGGTGCCCTGTTCGGGATCATCGCCGGAGTCTACTACTGGCTGCCCAAGTGGACCGGGCACATGTACAACGAAACCCTCGGCAAGTGGCACTTCTGGCTGTCGGCCATCTTCGTGAACCTGCTCTTCTTCCCGCAGCACTTCGTGGGCCTGGCCGGCATGCCGCGGCGGATTCCGGACTACGCCCTACAGTTCACGGAATGGAACCAGGTTTCGACCGTCGGTGCCTTCGGTTTCGGCTTCTCCCAGGTGCTGTTCGGGTACATCGTCTGGCGCGCCGTCCGCGGCGGCGAGCAGGCGGAGGCCAGGGTCTGGGAAGGCGCGCGCGGCCTGGAATGGACGGTGCCCTCCCCGGCGCCCTACCACACCTTCGAGGAAGCGCCGGAGGTGAAGTGAACCCGGCTACGGAAGGGGCGACTCAATGAGCGCAAGCATGGCCCAAAACGACGAAGAGCTCCGGAAGCGCAAACGGGCCGCCGTCCGCACCGCCTTGGTGCTGGCGGGCCTGGCCCTGGCCATCTACGTGGCCTTCTTTCTGAGCATGGGGCTGGACTGAGCCGGGGATGGACCCGGCCCCCAGCCAAACCGGGCAGGCTCCAGGAAAGGGATGGCTAATGAGTGAAGCACACGGCGGGTACTACGTTCCGCATCAGAGCCACTGGCCGATCGTCGGCTCCATAGGGCTGTTCGTGCTGATGGCGGGATTCGCCTCGCTCCTCAACGGGGCGAGCTTCGGCCCCACCCTCATGATGGCGGGCGGCCTGATCACCGTCCTGATGATGGTGGGATGGTTCGGCACGGTGATTCGGGAGAACCAGCAGGGCATGTACCACGCGCGGGAGGACATGTCCTTCCGCTGGGGCATGGGCTGGTTCATCTTCTCGGAGGTGATGTTCTTCGCCGCCTTCTTCGGCGCCCTGTTCTACGCCCGGGTGCTGTCCGTGCCCTGGCTGGGCGGGGCGGAGCCCGAGCAATGGACCCACCAGCTGCTCTGGCAGGGGTTCGAGGCGGGCTGGCCCACGAACGGGCCCGCCGGCGTGGGCGGGGAGTTCCAGCCCATGGCGGCCTGGGGGATCCCGGCCCTGAACACCCTCATCCTGCTCTCCTCGGGCGTGACGGTGACCTGGGCCCACTGGGGGATCAAGGAAGGCAACCGGCGGAAGCAGATCGGTGGGCTGGCCGCTACGGTGGCCCTGGGCTTCCTCTTCATGGCCTTTCAGGTCTACGAGTACGGCGAGGCCTACTCCCACCTCAACCTGACCCTGCAGAGCGGCATCTACGGCTCCACCTTCTTCATGCTGACCGGGTTCCACGGCATGCACGTGACCGTGGGCGCCATCATGCTCCTGGTCATGTTGGGGCGGGCCATCGCCGGCCATTTCACCGAGGACAACCACTTCGCCTTCGAGGCGGCGGCCTGGTACTGGCACTTCGTGGATGTGGTGTGGCTGGGCCTGTTCGTCTTCGTCTACTGGCTCTAGGGCCGTCCGGCCCCGGCCTTACTGGGGCGGAACCGCGGGATGGGGCGAGATGACGCCGGTGGCGAACCCCAGCATGAGCAGGAGGAAGAGGGCCACGGAGAGCCCCACCCGCACGGTC
The DNA here is from genome assembly GCF_001399755.1 of Thiohalorhabdus denitrificans. Taxonomy (NCBI): domain Bacteria; kingdom Pseudomonadati; phylum Pseudomonadota; class Gammaproteobacteria; order Thiohalorhabdales; family Thiohalorhabdaceae; genus Thiohalorhabdus; species Thiohalorhabdus denitrificans. Next base: position 149,185 of record NZ_LJCP01000006.1, read on the forward strand.
AGGGCGCGGACGGTCCGGTCGGACTTGCCGTTGTCCCGGAGCAGGTGGAACAGCCCGGAGCCCAGGCTGGCCACGATGAGGAGCAGGAGGGCGATGATGAATCCCTTGACGAGCATGGGGCCTCCTTGGCGGGCACTCGAAGGTGGTTCCAGTATAAACCTGCACCTCGTTGAGACTACACCGGGGGAGCCCCGTGCGCATCGGGCGGTTTGAATTCCGCCCGCGTCTGGTCCCGGCGCTGGCGACCCTGGTCCTTTTGCCCGGGCTTCTTGGCCTCGGTTTCTGGCAGCTGGAGCGGGCGGAGCAGAAGCGGGACCTGCTGGCCGGCTGGGAGGCGGCCAAGGAGGGAGCACCTCGTCCCCTTTCCAGGGCCCTGGAGGGCAAGGACACCGCCCGGTTCTCCCGGGTGGCCGCGGAGGGGCGATACGACGGCTCTCGGCAGTTCCTCCTCGACAACCGGATCCGGGACGGTCGGCCCGGGTTCCAGGTCCTGACCCCCCTCCGGCTGGAAGGGCGGGAGGCGGCGATCCTGGTCAATCGGGGCTGGGTGCCCATGGGCGAGGGCCGGCGGCCCCTTTCCGACCTTTCCGTGCCTCGGGGGCCGCAGCGGGTGGCGGGCCTCCTGGCGGATCCTCCCAGCGTGGGGCTCCGTCTGGGCCCGCCGGACGCAGGCAACGGGGAGTGGCCCCGCGTGGTGCAGTACGTGGCCCCGGAGCGCGTGGCGGACCAGCTCGGGTATCCGGTGATGGGCAGGGTCCTGCAGCTGGGGGAGGGCCAGGCCCACGGGTACCGGCGGGACTGGGAGGCCCCGGTGTCCTTCGGACCCGAGCGGCATGTGGGATACGCCGTCCAGTGGTTCGCCTTGGCCGCGGCCCTGGTCACGATCTTTCTGGTGGTGAACACGAAAGGGAGCACACCCCGTCATGCAGACACAGTCGCAAACCGGGACAACCTCGGCGCCTGAGCGCGGGAGCCGCGCGCAGCTCTGGCTGCTGCTGCTGGTTTTCGTCGGCCCGGTGATCGTTGCCGGGGTCCTCTACGCCAACGCCGACCGCTGGCTCGGCGGCACCGCCACCGGCCACCACGGCCAGCTCGTTAACCCGGCCCGGCCCCTGCAGGGCCTGCCGGTGCTGGATGCCGATGGCAACCGCCTGGGCCTGGAGGCGATCCGGGGCAAATGGACCCTGGTCTACATCGGCCCCGGCCAGTGCGGGCAGGACTGCAAGTCGGATCTCTACGGTATGCGCCAGGCCCACAAGGCCCAGGGGAAGAACATCGCCCGGGTCCAGCGCCTCTTCATCGCCCGGGACGGGACCCTCCCGGACCGGGCCTTCCTGGCCGAGGAGCATCCCAATCTGGAGGTGGGGCGCTTGGCGCGGGGAGCCTCCCTGGAGCCCTTTGCCGCCGGAGACGGGGAGGAGCCGCCAACGGGGATCTACGTGGTGGACCCCAACGCCAACCTGGTCCTGCGTTATGAGCCGGGAACCCAGCCCAAGGGGATCCTCAAGGACCTGGAATCCCTCCTCAAGCACTCCACCATCGGATAGCCATGATCGCCCGATCCCGATACGCCCTGCTCGCCCTCCTCGCCGCCGTGCTTGCCTTCGCCGTGGTGGTGCTCGGCGGGTATGTGCGCCTGTCCAACGCCGGCCTGGGGTGCCCGGACTGGCCCGGGTGCTACGGCCAGCTCGGGGTGCCCGAGGCGGTGGGCCCGGGCAGCGGCTACGAGCGGCCCCTGGAGGCGGGCAAGGCCTGGAAGGAGATGATCCACCGCTATTTCGCCGGGGCCCTGGGAATGGTGATCGCGGCCCTGGGCCTGCTGGCGTGGCGGCGGCGCCACGAGCCGGGGCAGGCGGTGGCCCTGCCGGTGGGCCTGGTGGGCTTGGTGGTCTTCCAGGCCCTGCTGGGCATGTGGACGGTCACCTGGCTGCTCAAGCCGCTGGTGGTGACCGCTCACCTGCTAGGAGGCATGGCCACCCTCGCCCTGCTGGTGTGGCTGGCCCTGCGCCAGGGGGGCGTACCGGCCCCCGTCGAGGCATCCGGCCCCTGGCGGAAGTGGGCTCTGGCGGCCCTGGGGGTGGTGGTTGTGCAGATCGCCCTGGGCGGATGGACCAGCGCCAACTACGCGGCCCTGGCCTGCCCCGACTTCCCCACCTGCCAGGGACGGTGGTGGCCGGAAACCGATTTCGGCGCCGCCTTCACCCTGTGGCACGGCCTGGGGATCGACTACGAGGGGGGCATCCTCGACAACGCGGCCCGCATGACTGTCCATCTGGTCCACCGGATCGGGGCGGTGGTGACCCTGCTGACGGTGGGTGGCCTGGTGGTCGCCCTATTGCGGCGGGCCCGCTCCCCCCGGGTGCGGAGGGCGGCCCTCGGCGTGGGGCTGCTGCTCCTGGTCCAGGTGGGCCTGGGGGTGGGCAACGTGGTCCTCGGCCTGCCGCTGACGGTGGCGGTAGCGCACAACGCGGGCGCCGCCGGGCTGCTGCTGTCCGTGGTGGTGCTGAACCACGTGCTGCGTCCCGTGGCCCAGCCCGTTCCCGACAACGCCCCGGCGCCCGCGGCGCAGACGGGGCTGGAATCCGCATAGGAAGGGGAAGACATGCCGCAAGCACCGACGAAAATGGCCCTGGTGGGCGGGCAGGTCCGGGCCCACTGGCGGGATTACTACGAGCTCTGCAAGCCCCGGGTGGTGGCGCTGATCGTGTTCACGGCCATGGTGGGCATGTTCCTGGCCTCCCCGGGCGCCGTGCCGCTGGGGGCCTTCCTGTTCGGGACCCTGGGCATCGCCCTGTGCGCCGCTTCCGGCGCGGCCATCAACCACGTGGTGGACGAGGAGGTGGACGCCCGCATGGCCCGGACCAAGCGGCGGCCGCTGCCCACCGGCCACCTGAACCGGGCGGGGGCCCTCGGCTTCGCCTTCGCGTTGGGCCTGGCGGGCATGGCCCTGCTGATCTGGCTGGTGAACCCCCTGACGGCCTGGCTGACCTTCGCCTCCCTGGTGGGCTACGCGGTGGTCTACACCGTGTTCCTGAAGCGGGCTACGCCCCAGAACATCGTCATCGGCGGCGCGGCGGGGGCGGCGCCCCCGGTGCTGGGCTGGGTGGCGGTGACGGGGGAGGTCCAGCCGCACGCCTTGTTGCTGTTCCTGATCATCTTCGCCTGGACCCCGCCCCACTTCTGGGCCCTGGCCATCGCCCGGTACAGGGACTACGCCGAGGCGGAGATCCCCATGCTGCCGGTCACCCACGGGGTGGCCCTGACCCGGCTGCACCTCCTACTGTACACCGTGCTCCTGGTGCTGGTCTCACTGCTGCCCTTTGCCACCGGAATGAGCGGATGGATCTACCTGGTGGGGGCGATGGGCCTGGGGGCGGGCTTCCTGGGCCAGGCGTTGGCCCTACTGGTCACCGGTGACGACGCGCGGTACGCCATGCCCACCTTCGGCTATTCCATTTTCTACTTGATGGCCCTGTTCGCCGTCCTGTTCGTCGACGCCTACCTTCCCCTCCTGGGCGGCTTACTGGCCTGACCCACCCGGCCCCGCCCTCGGCCCCCGCCGACCCTGTCCCCGGCAGGGTTTGACAGGCGGGGGTCTACGCTTATAATTCCACAATGTTTTTGCGGGATCTCGCCGTATAAAGCATATTCTTATATGCCGAATCTATTGCCTTGGATTAGGCCATGCGCGTAGGATATTGTTCCGCATTTCCAGGGTGAGTTATTACTAACCGGAGTCGGCGGAGGCTCCGACGGACGTATATCCAGCCCAAAGAGAACAAGCCGGAGGGGAGACCATGGCACAGGCGCAAGCAGCAACCGCCGGCCAGACGGGCGTCAACGAGGAGTATAACTACCACGTTATACGCCAATTCGCGGTGATGACGCTGGTCTGGGGCATCGTAGGGATGTTCATGGGGGTGTTCATCGCCCTCGAGCTCGCGTACCCGGAGCTCATGTACGCGCTCACGGGTAGCAGCGAATTCCTGAACTTCAGCCGGCTGCGGCCTGTGCACACCAGCGGTGTGATCTTCGCCTTCGGCGGCTCGGCCCTGTTCGCTACCTCCTACTACGTGGTGCAGCGCACCTGCCAGGCGCGGCTGTTCGGCGACAAGCTGGCCAGCTTCACCTTCTGGGGCTGGCAGGCCATCATCGTCCTGACGGTGATCAGCTACGTCCTCGGCTACACGCAGAGCCGCGAGTACGCGGAGATGCCCTGGCCGGTGGATATCTTGATCGCCCTGGTCTGGGTCGCCTACTTCGTGGTGTTCATTGGCACCATCATGAAGCGCCGCCAGCCCCACATCTACGTGGCCAACTGGTTCTATCTCGCCTTCATCGTGACCACCGCCCTGCTCCACATCTTCAACAACCTCCAAGTGCCCATCGCCTGGAACTCCATGTGGTCCTACTCCCTGTTCTCCGGGGTGCAGGACGCCATGACGCAGTGGTGGTACGGCCATAACGCCGTGGGCTTCTACCTGACCGCCGCCTTCCTCGGCATGATGTACTACTTCGTGCCCAAGCAGGCCGGCCGCCCGGTGTACTCCTACCGGCTGTCCATCATTCACTTCTGGGCGCTGATCTTCCTGTACATGTGGGCCGGCCCCCACCACCTGCACTGGACCGCCCTGCCCGACTGGGTGTCCACCCTCGGCGCCACCTTCTCCATCATGCTGCTCATGCCCTCCTGGGGCGGCATGATCAACGGCATCATGACCCTGTCCGGGGCCTGGGAGAAGCTGCGCACCGACCCGATCATCAAGTTCATGGTGGTGGCGCTGTCCTTCTACGGCATGTCCACCTTTGAAGGGCCCATGATGGCGCTGCAGAACGTGAACGCCCTGTCCCACTACACCGACTGGACGGTGGGGCACGTGCACTCCGGCGCGCTCGGCTGGGTGGGCATGATCACCTTCGGCTCCCTGTACCACCTGATCCCGCGCCTGTGGAACACCGAGCTGTACAGCACCCGGCTGGCCAACGTGCACTTCTGGCTGGCGACTCTGGGCGTGCTGTTCTACATCGTCGCCATGTGGATCAGCGGCATCCTGCAGGGCCTGATGTGGCGGGCCTTCGACGAGTACGGCAACCTCGTCTACACCTTCGCGGAGTCGGTGGAGGCCATGCATCCCTTCTACGCGATGCGGGCCTTCGGCGGGATCCTCTACCTCGCCGGCATGATCCTGCTCACCTACAACTGCTATAAGACCATCGCTCAGGCCAAGGCCGCCCAGCCGGCCGCCGCCCGGGCGTAAGCGGCCTTTCGGCGCGAAGGAGCTCGCTACATGCGACACGAAAATATCGAGAAGAACATTGGCCTGATGACCATCCTGACGCTGATCGTGGTCAGCGTCGGGGGGCTGGTGGAGATCGTCCCGCTCTTCTACATCGACGATACGGTGGAGGAGGTGGAAAGCGTACGGCCCTTTACGCCCCTGGAGCAGCGGGGCCGCGATATCTACGTCAAGGAGGGCTGCTACCTCTGCCACTCGCAGCAGGTCCGCCCCTTCCGGGATGAGGAGATCCGCTACGGCCATTACTCCCTGGCCGCCGAGAGCAAGTACTCCCATCCCTTCCAGTGGGGCTCCAAGCGCACCGGGCCGGACCTGGCGCGCGTGGGCGGGAAGTACTCCAACGAGTGGCAGGTACAGCACCTGATCGCGCCGCGCTCGGTGGTTCCCGAGTCGGTCATGCCCAACTATCCGCACCTGATGGAGGAGCTGGACTACAGCCAGCTGCAGGCCCGCATGCGGGCCCTCAAGGCCGTCGGCGTCCCCTACACCGAAGAGGGTGAGGACGAGCTGTACCAGAAGAACGTGGAACGCTGGGGCGAGGACGTGGCCGAGCGGCTGCACATCCCCAACGCCGAGGAGTCCCTCAAGGCCGAGGCCGAGGAAGGCAATTTCGATGGCGATCCGAGCAAGCTGACCGAGATGGACGCTATCGTCGCCTACCTCCAGGTCCTCGGCACCATGGTGGACTTCGACGAGTACAGCGAGCCGGAGCAGGGCCGCTCCCGGGGCTTCTAGAGCCCGGGCGGCCCCGCGCCGCGGGATAGGAAAATGACCGAATTATTCGCATGGATCTCCGAAGCCCTGACGGATATGCAGACGGCGGGTCAGATCGCCACGGTGATCTTCTTCCTGACCTTCTGCGGCATCCTCATCTACGTATTCACCGGGAAGCACCGCAAAAAGCGCTTCGACAGCTATCGGTACATCCCCCTGGATGACGAGGACGCGGAAACGGGCAAGGAGAAGTCCAGCGAAGAAGAGCGCAAGGGGAGTGCCGACGATGGCCAGCAATGAAAAGCATCAGGTCCAGACCACGGGGCATACCTGGGACGGGGACCTGGCCGAGTACAACAACCCGCTGCCCCAGTGGTGGGTGTGGGTCTTCTACGCGACCGTGGTGTTCGCCGTGGTCTACTGGGTCCTCTACCCGGCCTGGCCCATGGGCGGGAGCTACACCCAGGGCGTCCTGGACTACTCCAAGCGAGCCAAGCTCCAGGAGGCCACGTCCGAGGCGACCCTGCGGGAGCAGTACCCGGAACGGTTCGACGCCCTGAACAAGATCGCCGAGATGAGCCCGGCGGCCATCGCGAAGGATGAGGACCTCATGAACTTCGTGAACTCCTCCGGGAAGGTGCTGTTCGGGGACAACTGCTCCGCCTGCCACGGCGCCGGCGGCCAGGGAGTGGTGGGCCACTACCCAAACCTGGCGGATAGCGACTGGCTGTACGGCGGGACGCACTCCGACATCCGGCAGACCCTCATCAACGGGCGCAACGGCTACATGCCCGCCCACGAGGACAAGCTCTCCGATCAGGAGATCGAGGCGGTGGCCACCTATGTGGGCGACCTAGCCGGTGAGGACTGGGCCCAGGATCCCCAGAAGATCGAGCAGGGCGAGGAGATCTTCCACGGGGACCAGGCCGCCTGCTACGCCTGCCACGGCCAGGACGCGAAGGGCAACCAGACCCTCGGCGCCCCCAACCTGACCGACGCCATCTGGTTCTACGGCGGCGAGAAGGAAACCGTGATCGAGACCCTCGTTCAGGGCCGCCAGGGCGAGATGCCCGCCTGGCAGGACCGGCTCTCCGAGAGCGAGATCAAGATCCTCACCGCCTACGTCCACGCCCTGGGCGGGGGCCAGTGAATCGGTCCCTACCCTAGCGGTGGGATGGGTACGGCAGGCCGGGCATGCGCCCGGCCTGTTTTGTTTGGGCACGGGGAATCGAGGTCCGAGCCCGTTGTCCAATGCGGTGACCCGGCTTTTATATTAGATTATACTTATATTTAGATCCCAATGCCCCGCCAGCTTCCCGCGAGAGGATAGCCCATGGCCGAGCAAACCGAAGGCCTATACGCAGCCCACGAGAAAGTCTATCCCCAGTCCGTGCACGGTTTCTTCCGTCGCATGAAGACCGCCATCCTGGTGGTCGCCTACGCGGTGTACTTCCTCCTGCCCTACGTGCGCTGGGGGGATCGGCAGGCCGTGCTCTTCGATATCCCGGGCCGCCAGTTCTTCCTCTTCGGCCTGCGAGTGGCCCCCGAGGACATCATCTGGCTTTCCGGACTGCTGTTTATCGCCGCGGTGGCCCTGTTCTTCGTAACCAGCCTGGCCGGGCGCGTGTTCTGCGGCTATTTCTGTTTCCAGACCCTGTGGTCCGACCTCTTCATGTGGATCGAGGAGAAGGTGGAAGGGGGCCGCAGCCGGCGGATCCGGCTGGACAAGCAGCCCCTGAACGCCGACAAGGCGATCAAGAAGACCCTCAAGCACGCCCTGTGGCTCGGGGTGGCCCTGATCACGGGCATCACCTTCACCCTGTACTTCGCCGATGCCTTCCAGCTCTGGTACCAGTACCTGACCTTCCAGGCCCACGTGCAGGCCCTTTTCACGGCCGGGCTGCTCACCGCCACCACCTACACCATGGCCGGCTGGGCGCGGGAGCAGGTGTGTACGTACATGTGCCCTTATGCCCGTTTTCAGGGGGCCATGTTCGACAAGGACACTCTCATCGTCGCCTACGACCCCAACCGCGGGGAGCGCTCCCAGGGGCGCCAGCCGCCCAAGCGGGGCGAGAGTTACGAGGACCGCGTAGCGGCGGGCAAGGGCGACTGCATCGATTGCGGCTACTGCGTGAAGGTCTGCCCCACCGGCATCGATATCCGTGAGGGGCAGCAGTACCAGTGCATCACCTGCGGGCTGTGCATTGATGCCTGCAACACGATCATGGAGAGCCAGGGCTTTCCCCAGGGCCTGATCCGCTACACGTCGGAAAACGAGCTCGAGGGCGGCAAGACCCACCTCCTGCGGCCCAAGATCCTGGGGTATGCCGCCGTCCTGTTGGCGGCCACAGCGGCGCTCGGCTACAGCATCGCCACGCAGTCCCTGATGGACCTGAACGTGGCGAAGGTCCGCAATCCCAACTTCATCCTGGAGCCGGACGGCCGGATCAAGAACGTCTACGAGCTCCGGGTGAACAACAAGGACCAGGAGACCCATCGGTACCGGCTAACCATGGAGGGCCTGGCCGGGGCGGAATACGAGATCCAGGGAGGCTTCCAGGAGTTAAGCGTGGACCCGGGAGCCAACCAGACGGTGCGCGCCTACGTCTGGGTGGATCCGGACCGGCTGGAGAGCCCTCGCAGCCATTTCACCTTCCGCGCGGTGCGGACCGACGTTTCCGGAGGCGGGGAGCCGGAGTCCAGCGAGGCCAGCGCCTTGTTCTATACCCCCGAGCAGCACCTTTAGCGCCTGAAGCGTCAGGCGCGGGGGTCTCCTTGGCCCCGGACCTACAGGCCGTGGGCCCGAATGGGGGCTTGCGGCCAAGGGTTTTCCAAGCGGTAATCGCGTCCCAGCCTCCAGGAGTTAGGCACGTATGAGCACCCAGTCCGAGACCCAGAGCTCCGAGGCCCACAAGACCCGGCGGGCCCTGCGGTTGTGGATCCTGGCCGCCGTGGTCTTTGCCACCACGGTGCTGGGCTACAGCGCCACCATGGTCTATCTGGCCCAGCGCGATTATCCGGGCTCGGTGGTGAACAACTACTTCGAGAACTACGAGAAGTTCAACGAATACTCCGCGAGTCTGGAGGAACAGGAGCAGCTGGGCTGGCAGGTGGCCACCAGCATCGACAGCCTGCCCACGGTGGGCAACGAGCTGGAGATCGAGGTCTTTGCCCAGGACGATCAGGGCCGCACCATCCGCGACGGGGAGGTCCTCGTTCACTTCGTGCGCAACGTGAATTCCCGGGTGGACCGCAAGGTGCGCCTGGGCGCCCGGGGCGACGGCAGCTACTTCGGCCGGGTGGAACTGCCCCGGCCCGGCAATTGGACGATCTACACCACCCTTCGCGATGACGGCAAGGAGTACACCGCCCGGCGATTCCTTTGGGTGGAGGAGGCGTTGTAGTGCCCTCTTCCGCGGCGGGGTGCTTCCATTGCGGGCTTCCGGTCCCCGGGGGCGACCCGTGGCGGGGAACCGTTGCCGGGGAGGAGGCCTCCTTCTGCTGCGCCGGCTGCCGGGCCGTTGCCGAGGCCATTGACCGCGCCGGGCTGGTGGATTACTACCAACAGCGCACGGCCTTCCCGGAGCGCCCCGAGGAGGCCGTCCCCGCGGAGCTGGGCGGTGCCGAGCTCCTCGACCGCGAGGAGGTGCAGCGCAGCTTCGTACGCGACGATGGAGCGGCGCGCGAGGCCTCGCTGATCCTGGAGGGGATCACCTGCGCCGCCTGCATCTGGCTGAACGAGCGCCAGCTGCAGCAGACCCCAGGCATCCTCGATGCGCAGGTGAACTACACCACCCATCGGGCACGGGTCCGCTGGGATCCGGAGCGCATCACCCTCTCCCAGATCCTGCAGCGCATCGGCGCCATCGGCTACACCGCCCACCCCTACGATCCCGAGCGCCAAGAGGCGGCCATCGCCCGCGAGCGCCGCGACCTCCTCAAGCGCATCGGCGTGGCCGCCATGGGCGCGGTGCAGCTCATGATGATCGCGGTGGGCATTTACGCCGCCGACTTCTACCCCATCGACGAGCGCTTCCTGGAATTCTTCCGCTGGATCTCCTTCGCCTTGGCGGTACCGGTGGTGGCCTATTCCGCCCGGCCCTTCTTCACGGGGGCCTGGTCGAGCCTGCGGCGCGGGCAGGGCAGCATGGACATCCCGGTGGCGCTGGCCCTGGGGCTGACCTTCGCCGCCTCCTCCTGGGCCACGGTCTCCGGGCGGGGGGACGTGTATTTCGAGACCATGGCCATGTTCGTCCTCTTCCTCCTCACCAGCCGCTACCTGGAGATGAACGCCCGCAAGCGGGCCGCCGAGGCCAACGAGGAGCTTTCCAAGCTGGTGCCCAACATGGCCCGGCGCCTGGAAGCGGACGGCGGCACCGCATGGGTGCCGGTGGGCGATCTGCAAAGCGGCGACCGGGTGCGCGTGGTGCCGGGGGAGACCATCCCGGTGGACGGCACCGTCGCCGAGGGGCACTCGGACGTGAACGAGTCGGCCCTCACCGGGGAGCAGACCCCCGTGCACCGCGGCCCGGGCGAGACCGTGCTCGGCGGCACCACCAACGGCGAGGGGCCGCTCACCATCCAGGTGGAGCGGGTGGGCGAGGAGACGTTCATGTCCGGGGTCCTGCGCCTGTTGGAGGACGCCCAGGCGGCCCGCCCGCGGATCGCCCGGCAGGCCGAGCGGGCCTCGCGCTGGTTCGTCTGGGCCCTGTTGGCCACGGCGACGGTGGTGGGCGCGGCCTGGTGGGTCTACGACCCGGAGCGGGCCTTCTGGATCGTGGTCGCCCTGCTCATCGTCACCTGCCCGTGCGCCCTGGCCCTGGCCACCCCCACGGCCCTGGTGGTGGCCACCGGCGAGTTGGCTAAACGGGGTGTCCTGGCCGCCCGGGGTGAGGCCCTGGAGACCCTCTCCGAGGTCACCCGGGTGGTCTTCGACAAGACGGGGACCCTGACCCGGGGCCGTCTGCGGCTCAGCGCCTGGAAGGGCCACCCCGGGGCCCTGAAGCGGGCGGCCGCCCTGGAGCAGGCCTCGGAGCATCCGGTGGCCGCAGCCCTGGTGGGCGCCGCGGACGATCCCGGGGAGCCGGGCGAGCGGCTGGAGAACTTCCCGGGACGGGGAGTGAGCGGCCACCTGGAGGGCCGCCGGTACTGGGTGGGGGCCTACGGCTGGGTGGCGGAACAGGCGGGCGCCGCCCCGGAGGTCCTAGCCGCCGAGGCCACCCGCATGGACGGCCGTGGCGAGACCGTGGTGGGGCTGGCCAGCGAGACGGGCTGGGAGGCGGTGTTCGGCATCGCTGATGAGCCCCGGCCCGAGGCGCGTGCCACTGTCGCGGCGCTGCGGGAGCGCGGCTGGGCGGTGAGCATGGTCACCGGCGACAGCGAGGCGGCGGCAGGTAGTCTGGCGCGCCAGGCCGGGATCGGGGAGGTGCACGCCCGGCAGCGGCCCGAGGACAAGCTGGACCTGGTGCGGGCCTGGCAACGGCAGGGCGAGGTGGTGGCGGTGGTGGGCGACGGCCTGAACGACGGCCCGGTGCTGGCCGGGGCGGACGTCTCCTTCGCTATGGGCGCGGGGGTTCAGGCGGCCCGTGCATCGGCCGACTTCATCCTGCTGTCCAACCGCCTGGAGCGCCTCCCCGAGGTGGCCCACATCGGAGAGGCGGCCCTGCGCAACATCCGGCAGAACCTGAAGCTGTCCTTCGGCTACAACGCCCTGGTGGTCCCCCTGGCGGCCCTGGGCTGGGTGGCCCCCTGGATGGCCGCTATCCTCATGCCCGCCTCGAGCCTGATGGTGGTGGGCAATGCCCTGCGCCTGCGAGGGCTGGGACGGCAACGGGCCCGGGCCGCGGCTCGGGCCCCCGCCCCGGTCCCCCACGCCTAAGCGACGGGAGGAACGTCATGGAGACCCTGTTCGCCCTGCTGCCCATTGTGCTGGTGCTGGTGGGGTTCGCCCTCGCGGCCCTGTTCTGGGCCATCAAGAGCGGCCAGTTCGACGACCTGGAAGGTCCCGCCTACCGCATCCTCCACGACGACGACGACCCGCGCATCCCCTTCAACCGCCAGCGGGAACAAGGCAGGGAAGAGGCGAAAGACGGCGATGGGGAGGAGCCGCGGGACGAGGACCGCCCTTCCGGATCTTGAAAAACGGAGAAAATAAATATAGATTAATATTTCAATCCAATTATCCTGACTGAATTTGTCGGATTTACGGGAGACTGGAACGATGGATCATACCCGCATTACTCTCGGCGTGGTGGTCGCCCTTGTGACCCTGGCGTACACCAGCTTCTTCTCCGTCGTCCTCGGCGGCTAACCGCCCCGACGCGGTAGAACCTCCTCCTTTGCGCGAAAAAGGCCTGCTCCTCGGAGCAGGCCTTTTGCTTTCCCGGGGAAATCCCCTTCCCTAGGCGCTTCCGTACTTCTCGTAGTATTCCCGCACCCGGTCCACCTCCTCCTTGGAGCCGATGACCACCGGCACCCGCTGGTGGAGGGATTCGGGCTGGATGTCCAGCATCCGCCGCATGCCGTCCGTGCAGGCGCCGCCGGCCTGCTCGGCCAGGAAGCCCATGGGGTTGGCCTCGTAGAGCAGGCGCAGCTTGCCGGGCTGCTCGGGCTTCTTCAGGTCGCGGGGGTACAGGAACACACCGCCGCGCATGAGGATGCGGTGGAAATCGGCCACCATGGACCCCACCCAGCGCATGTTGAAGTTCTTGCCGCAGGGGCCGTCCTTGCCCTCCTCGCAGTCCTGCACGTACTGTTGGATGGCCGGCTCCCAGAACCGCCGGTTGCTGGCGTTGATGGCGTACTCGGCGGTCTCGTGGGGGATCTTGAGGTCCTGGTTGGCGAGGACGAACTCGCCGACGTGGGGATCCAGGGTGAAGGCGTGCACGCCGTTGCCGGTGGAGTAGATCAGCTGGGTGCAGCCGCCGTAGACCGTGTAGCCCGCGGCCACCTGCTCGGCGCCCGCCTGGAGGAAGTCCTCCACGGTGGCGTCCACCCCCGGCCGCGGGGCCTTGAGGATGGAGAAGATGGTGCCGACGCTGATGTTGACGTCGATGTTGCTGGAGCCGTCCAGGGGGTCGAAGACCAGCAGGTACTTGCCCTTGGGGTAGCCGGCGGGGATGGCGTAGGGCTCGTCCATCTCCTCCGAGGCTAGGCCCGCCACGTGGCCCATGGCTTCCATGGACTGGAGGATCAGGGTATTGGCGAGCACATCCAGCTTCTTCTGCTCCTCGCCCTGGACGTTGGTGGCCCCGGCCTGGCCGAGCACGTCCTCGATCCCGGCGCGGTTCACCGCGCTGGAGATGGCCCGGATGGCCGTGGTCAGGTCGCTCATCAGCCGGGTGAACTCCCCGGAGGCGTCGTTGTACTTGCGTTCCTCCTCCAGGAGGAAGTGCGTCAGCGTCGTGCCGATATCCATGAAGATTCCTCAGGCTTGATAGGGCTTCAAGTGCAAAATCGGGAAATGGGGGACCCTACAGGGTAAACCAGCCCAGGACCACGTCCACCGGCTCCGGGGAGACGGCGAGGCGGTCGGAGGTATGCAGGCCGACCCGCACCCCGGTGGGGCCGGGCTCGAAGGACGGCAGGGACGGGGCCCCGAGCACCCGGACCTCCACCAGCCCGCTGATGGGCGCCCGGTCCCATTCCAGGGTATGGCCCTCGCCGTCCAGCCGGAGCTCCTCGCGCTGCAGGGAATCGCGCAGCAGGCGCAGGATGGTCTCCCCGGCGGTGCGCACGGGGCCCAGTAGCTCCAGCCAGCGGTCGAAGCGGTCGGCGGCATCGGGCGAGGCCGCCCAGGCCGCGCTTCCGAGCCGGACGTCGGGCTCCGCGTCCGGGCGCAGAGAGGCCCGGTAGGCCGCGATCCAGGGATCCTCCTCCAGGGCCTGGAAGTACGCGGGCCAATCACGCGGCAGGCGATCGGCGAGCTGGTCAAGCCCGCTGCGGAGGCGTTGCACCTTGTCGGTGTCGGCCCCGGGCCGGGCGGCGAGATCCCCCAAATACTCGGTCCACCGCCGGGTCTCCCGGATGAGGCCCGTCTCCAGCCCCTCGGGGGCGATCTCCCCCAGGTACCCGGCCAGGCGCGCGGCCGCCATGTGCTGGAAGACGGGCACCTCCCAGTGGCGGGCCTCCTCCAGGGTCCGGACCACGGCCTCCAGTTCCAGAAGGCCGGCCATGGTCCCGCTCAGGGGGAATTCGTAGACGTGCTCTGCGGCGTCGCCCGGAGCCATTGCTCCACCTCCCAGATGGCATCGTTTGCGGCCTCCCCCACGGGCTCCCCCGTGACCAGCACAGTGGCCCCGGCGTTCACCAGCCGCTGCCGGCAGCTGCGCCAGAGGCGCTCGGCCTCCTCCCGGCCCAGGCCGGCGAAGGGCAGGTCAAGGAGGGCCAGATCGGGCGCGGCGGCCAGTACCCCCGCCAAGGCCACCCGTCGCCGCTGCCCGGGGGTGAGGGATTCCGGGGCCCGGTCCCGGAACGACCGGCAACCGGCCAGCTCCAGGGTCGCCTCCGCATCCTCGGGGGAGCGGGCGTTCATGCCGACGTCCGCCTCGACGCTCGGGGCGAGAAGCTGGTAGTCGGGGTTCTGGAAGAGCATGGCGACCCGGTCCGGTTCCGGGGCCGACCCGTTCAGAATCACCCTGCCCTCCTCCGGGAGCGCCAGACCCGCCGCCAGGTAGAGGAGCAGGGTCTTGCCGCTACCGGTGGCCCCCTGGGCCCAGCCCACCTCGCCGGACCCCAGGGCGAGGCGCACCCCGCCCAAGGGACCCAGGGAGACGTCCTCCAGGGCCAGACCGCTCACCGCCCCCGGCCCTCCTGAGCGGCCAGGCGGCGATAGCGCTCCATGAGCTCCCGCACCTGCCCCTCGGTCTCGGCCCAGGGGCCGTTGTTGTCGATCCGGTCGTCGGCGTACCGGAGCCGCCGCTCCCGGGGCCACTGGGCGGCCATGATGGCGCGCACCTGCTCGGCGTCGCGGTCCCCCCGGGCGACGGCCCGCTGGACCTGCACCTCGGGGTCCACGTCCACCACCGCCACCCGGTCCACCATGTCCCGGGCCCCCGATTCCAGCAGCAGGGCGGCGTCGTAGAGGACCACCGCCCCGGGGAACCGTTCGCCGAGGGCCTGCGCCCGGGAGTGGGCCAGGGCGTTGATTCGCGGGTGGAGGATGGCCTCCAAGGTGGAACGGGCCTCGTCGTCGGAGAAGACGCGCTCGGCCAGCCGGGCCCGGTCCAGCTGCCCTTCCGCCGTTAGGAGATCCCGGCCCAGGGCGGCTACTACCTCGTCCAGGGCCCCGGAGCCGGGGGCCAGCACCTCCCGGGCCAGCTCGTCGGCATCGAGGACATGGGCCCCCAGCTCGCCGAAGGCCCGGCTCACCGAGCTCTTCCCGGAGCCGATGCCCCCGGTGAGGCCGACGAGGAGCATGTCAGCGCAGGACGTAGACGGTGCGCTCTCCCTCCGGGCCCGTCCGTACGATCTCCTGTGGCAGCCCGGAGGCGCGTCCGTTCTGCTGGCGGACTTCCCGGAACCGCCAGACCACCCCGTCGGCATCCCGCAGCAGCACCGGGCGCTGGCCGTCGCGGTCCACCGCCAGCCGCATTCCCGATGCCTCTTTGCGGGCGCCGAAGAGGCGCACGGCCCCGGAGTCCTCCTCCCAGCCCAGGCCGGTGGCCTCGGGGAAGATGCCCCGCCCCAGGAAGTGGCGGTTCAGGGCGTCCGCTCCTTTAGGGCGAAGGAGCCATTCGGGCCAGTCCGCGGGACGGCCCCTCGCCCCCTCCTTCGGCTGGTAGGAAGCGCTGCCGACGCCGTTATCGCGGAGCCACTTCCCCAGGGCTTGGTGAACGCTCACCTCCCCTGCATGGGCCAGCCAGGGCAGGAGGGTCAGCCCGATAATCCCGACAAGGCGAAATACCATCGGATAATCGCATCCTTCCAGAGGAACAGGATCCATCCGCCGGCCGCCAGGAAGGGCCCGAAGGGGATGGCCAAGTGCCTGTCGCCCCCCCGCAGGAGGATCAGCAGGCCACCGATTAGGCTACCCATCAGGGCCGCCAGGAACAAGGTGAGCAGAACCGCCACGGGCCCGATCCAGGCGCCGAGGGCGCCCAGCAGCTTGAGGTCGCCCCCGCCGAGCCCCTCCCGGCCGGTGGCCCGCTGGTAGGCCCAGCCCGCCAGGAACAGCAGCCCGTACCCGAGCAGGGCCCCCAGGCCGGCGGCCAGCAGGCTCGGCGGGGCCCCCGGGGCGCCGGGCGGGACGGCGGGAAGCGCGAGGAAGGCGGCGGCCAGCGCGTACAGCAGCCCCAGGGCGCCCAGCGGCAGGGTGAGCCGGTTCGGCAGGAGCTGCAGGTCCAGGTCGATACGGGTCAGCACCAGCAGAAGCCAGGTGAACACCAGGGCGGGGCCCAGGGTCCAGACCGGCCCGATGACCCAGGCTGTCACCGCGCCGAGGATGCCGGCGGCCAGCTCGGTAAGCGGGTAGGTCGCCGAGATGGGGGACCCGCAGCCCCGGCAGCGGCCGCGCAGGATCAGGTAGCTGAGCAGGGGGATGTTCTCCCAGGGGCTCAGGCGGTGGCCACACTCTGGGCAGGCGGAGGCGGGACGGACGATGGAGGCCGCGCGAGGCAGGCGGTGGGCCACCACGTTCAGGAAGCTGCCCACGATCAGGCCCAGCAGGCCGGTGGCGGCAACGAGAAGACCGGTTTCGGGGCTCATTCCATCCCCAGCTTCTGGATGCGGTAGCGCAGGGAGCGCAGGCTCACCCCCAGCCGGTGGGCGGCGGCGGTCTTGTTGCCGCCGGTGGCCTCCAGGGCCTGACGGATCAGGCCGCGCTCCACCTCTGCCAGGTGGTGGTCGAGCTGGAACCCCCCGCCCATGGGGGTTTCCGTCGCGGCGGCGGCTTCCTCCGCCGCTTCCGCCTCCGAGGCGGCGCGCTCGCGGCCGCCCTGGACGTTCTCGGCGGGGATGGTGTCGCCGTCGGTCAGGCTTACCGCCCGCTCCAGGATGTTCTCCAGCTCGCGGACGTTGCCGCGCAGAGGCATGGCCCGCAGCCTGTCCAGGGCCCCCGGGCTCAGGATGGGTGGCGGCGGATCGTCCCGGCGGCGGAAACGGCGGGCGAGCAGGGCTGTGGCGATCTCGGGGATGTCCTCCGGGTGCTCGCGGAGGGCGGGAAGGTGGATCTGCAGCACGTCCAGGCGGTAGTACAGGTCCTCCCGGAAGCGGCCCGCCTCCACTTCCTCTTCTAGGTCCTTGTTGGTGGCGGCGAGGATGCGCACGTCCACCGGGATCTCGCGGGTGGCCCCCAGGGGCCGGATGGCCCGCTCCTGGAGGGCGCGCAGCAGGTTGGCCTGCACGGACAGGCCCAGGTCCCCCACCTCGTCCAGGAACAGGGTGCCCCCTTCCGCCTCCTGGAACAGGCCCTTCTTGTTTGTGGCGGCGCCAGTGAAGGCCCCCTTGTGGTAGCCGAACAGCTCGCTCTCGATGAGGTGCTCGGGGATGGCGGCGCAGTTCACCGGGACGAAGGGATGGCGGGCCCGCAGGCTGGCCTTGTGGATGGAGCGGGCTACCAGCTCCTTGCCGGTGCCGCTTTCGCCGGTGATCAGCACCGGGGCCTCGCTGCGCGCCACCCGTGCCACGCGGGAGCGCACGGCATCCATGGTGGCGCTCTGGCCCACTAGGTCCGAGTCCAGCTCTTCCGGCTCGGCGCTCGCCGCCTGGGTAAGGCGCAGGCCGTGCTGGGCCAAGGCGCGCAGCCGGTTGGTGTCGATGGGCTTGGACAGGTAGTCGTAGGCCCCGGCCCGCATTGCCTCCACGGCGCTCTCCGGGGTGCCATAGGCGGTTATCACTGCCACCGCCGGCGCCGGACGCAGCGCGGCGCTCTCCTCCACCAGGGCCATGCCGTTGCCGTCGGGCAGCCGCAGGTCGGTGAGGATCAGGTCCGGGGCCTCCTCAGCGAGCGCCTGCCGGGCCTCGGCGAGAGTCCCGGCCTCGCGCACCTCGAAGCCGAGCGGCTCCACGGTGAGGCCGATGAGCTCCCGTATGGAGGGCTCGTCATCCACTATGAGCAGGACCGGATTCACCTGTTTCCCCCTTTGAACAGTGTCGCGGCAGTTCCACGGCGACGCAGGCTCCCCCGCCCGGCCGGTCGCCGATGGCGATTGTACCGTGATTGGCTTCCACCAGCTCCCGGATCAGTCCCAGGCCCAGGCCCGTCCCCTCGGGCGAGGTGGTGTAGAAGGGCTCGAAGACCGTCTCGCGCAGCCGCTCGGAAATCCCCGGGCCGTGGTCCAGGACCTCCAGCCGGACCCGCTCGGCCCCCGCCGCCCGGGCGCGGATCCGCCCCGGCGTATCGGCGGAGGCGCCGCCGTGCCGGACGGCGTTGACCCCCAGGTTCCACAGGATCTGCTGCAGGTGGCCCTCGTCCACGCAGGCCGTCAGCCCATCCGGGGCCTCCCAGTGGAAACAGCCCGGATTTTCCGGGCCGGACTCGCTGGCCAGCAGGCGGACGGCCCCCTCCAGCATGGGTCCCACCTCCAGCTCCCGCGCCTGTCCGTTGGGGGGGCGGAGGTGGCGGAGGAGGGTCTCCACCCACTCGTCCAGGCGTCGGGTCTCGCGCTGGATGATGCCCGTCAGGCGGCCGTCGGCGCCTTGCTCGTCCAGGAGCTGTCCGGCGTGCTGGATGGAGCTTAAGGGGTTCCGGATCTCGTGGGCAAGGTTAGCGGACAGCCGCCCGAGGGCGGCCAAACGCTCGGTGAGCTCCTGGGCGTGCTGCCGTCGCCGGGCCTCGGTGAGATCGTAGAGGCTGATCAGGGTGGTCTGGTGCCCGGGGAAGCCGAGGGGGGTGAAGCGGAAGGCGAGGACGTGGGGCTCCTGGTGCGGCTCTCCGTAGGATTCGGCCTGGAGCTCCCCGGTCTCCGGGCCGAGGCCCCGCCGCCATTGGCGAAAGGCCCGGAAAAGCCGGGGGCTGCGGCTGTCCAGCTGCTCCAGCTCGGGCGCGGGGGCGGGGGCCAGGAAGCGGTCGGCCTGGGGGTTGGCGAAACGGATGGCCCCCTGGTCCTCCACCACCAGTAGACCGTTGTCCACGCGGTCCAGAACCTGCTCGGTCAGGGCGGTGAGGGTGTGGACGTCCTGGGCCCGGCGGTGGGCCTGCTGTTGATGGCGCAGGAGCCGGGTGGTCAGGCCGTCGCTCAGCGCCGCCAGGGCAACAAGCAGCAGGCCCTGCAGCGCCAGGGCGCGGATGGCGACGTCGGGCTCCGGCCCGCCTAGGAGCAGGTAGCCCAGTCCCTGCAGCAGGAAGGCCGCGGCAGCCGCGTAGAAGGAGACCCCCGGCCCGAGCAAAAAGCTGGAGGAGACCACCACCAGGGGGTAGAGGAACACCAGGGGCCCGTCGATGGGACCGGAGAACCATACGAGGTGGGTGGCGGCCAGGAAGTCCCCGACCACCAGCGCTCCGGCAAGGCGGACGGGGTGCCCCCCGGCGCGCAGCCGGTAGAGGACCCACAGGCCCACCACTACCTCGATCCACAGGGCCGCGGCGAGATCGCGGAGGGCGAGAGGTTCGAAGGGAGCCAGCTGCCCCCAGCGAACCGTGACGGCAGCCAACAACAGAACCAGCGCTGTCCGGTAGAGAACCGACCGCCGCAGGTTGGCGAGGGAAGGCGTCCAGCCGTTGGGCATGGTGTCGAATTAGCCGACTGCCTCGCCCATCTTGAAGATCGGCAGGTACATGGAGATCACCAGGCCGCCCAGGACCACGCCCAGCACCACCATGATGATGGGCTCCAGCAGGTCGGTGAGGCCGTCCACGGCGGCGTCCACCTCGGATTCGTAGAAGTCGGCGATCTTGGCCAGCATGGTTTCCAGGCTTCCCGATTCCTCGCCGATGGCGATCATCTGGGTGACCATGGCGGGAAAAATGCCACTGTTCTCCATAGGGTCCGAAAGCCGCTGCCCCTGGCTCACGGCGTCCTGGGTGCTTTCCATGGCCTCCTGGATAACCCGGTTGCCTGCGGTGCGGCTGACGGTCTCCAGGATCTCCAGCATGGGCACGCCGGCGGCGGTAAGGGTGGCAAAAGTGCGCGTCATGCGGGCCACGGAGGCCTTGAGGGCGATGTCGCCGAAGACGGGAAGCTTCAATATCTGTTTATCCACAGTGTAGTGGAATCGCTCAAAGCGACGGTAGGCTTCCCGGAAGGCGAAGAAAAAGGCCGCGATGCCCCCGAAAATCCAGTACCAGTTGGCTTGGAAGCTGTTGGAGAGGTCGATGACAAACTGGGTGGGGGCTGGCAAGGAGGATCCGAAGCCGGCGAAGATCTCCTTGAACTGCGGGATCACCCAGACCAATAGCACCGTCGTTACCAGACCAGCCACCACGATGACCGCGGTGGGGTAGAACATGGCCGATTTGACCTTGGCCCGGAGTGCCTCGGTCTTCTCCAGATAGGTGGCCAGGCGGTCCAGTACGGTGTCGAGGATGCCGCCCTTCTCGCCGGCCCGGACCATGTTCACGTAGAGCTCGTCGAAGACCTGAGGGTGGGCGGCAAGGGCGTCCTGCAGGGGCTCCCCACTCGCGATGTCGTCGGCGACCTGGTCGATCACCTTGCGCATGGAGCCGTTCTCGCTGCCCTTGGCGATGAGCCGGAAGGCCTCCACCAGGGGCAGGCCGGCATTGATCATGGTAGACAACTGACGGGTCATGACCACCACATCCTGGGTGGTGATCTTCTGTTTTTTCTGGAAAAGCGGCTGGGGCTTTTTCTTGACCCGGGCGGGGATGATGCCCTTGCGACGGAGGGCGGCGGTGGCCGCCTCCACCGAGACGGCCTCGATCTCCCCCTTCTGCGTGGTTCCCTGACGGTCCCGTCCCTTCCACTGGAACTCGATTTGTTTAGGCTTCTCCGCCTGCTTCCCTTCCGCCATATGCCTGTTTCCCCTTATGGGCGGGTCAAGTTCCCAATTGTCCCTGTAGCCGATGGATTAACGACTCCACCACCGGCTCACTCCCGGTCCAGCGAGAATAGCTTATGGCCCCCTGGCGGACTAGCATTCCAAGGCCGTTGGCTACAGGAAGCCCAAGCTGGATTGCTGAATGAAGGAGGGGCGTCCGGGCGGGACTATAGATAAGGTCGTAGACGATGGTTCCCTGAAGGGCATGGGTCAAATCTAATTCCGGGATGCTTTCACCCTTTAGGCCGAGGCTGGTGGTATTTACCACGAGGCCACTCTGCTTCAATGCTGGGTTGATAGTTTGGATATCTAGCCCCATGCCTCGGCCGGATTGGGGGGCCATTTCCGAGGCAACTTGTTGGGCCCTTTTTTTATCCCGATTAGCAATGAAGATTTCCGGCAAACCCGCTTTCCGCAAAGCATAGACAACCGCCCGGGAGGCTCCCCCTGCCCCGAGTACAAGGGCTGGTTTTTCGACCCATTTCATGTCCGAAAAGCGGTGCCGAAGATCTTCTAGAAACCCGATTTGGTCAGTATTGTCACCAGTAAGCAGTTCGCCGTTGTTGATGATGGTGTTGACTGCCCCTATGGCTCGAGCGCTTTCAGTCAATTCATCAAGGAA
Source organism: Thiohalorhabdus denitrificans (assembly GCF_001399755.1). Taxonomy (NCBI): domain Bacteria; kingdom Pseudomonadati; phylum Pseudomonadota; class Gammaproteobacteria; order Thiohalorhabdales; family Thiohalorhabdaceae; genus Thiohalorhabdus; species Thiohalorhabdus denitrificans. The sequence continues at coordinate 170,755 of NZ_LJCP01000006.1, forward strand.
CGGTATGACAGTTTCTTTATGGGGAACGGTAATGTTTACCCCACGTAGGCCAAGAACTGTTACGGAAGAGACGGCGGCTTCTAGATTCTCGGGAGAAATCCGAAAGGGGACGTATATAGTATCCAACCCAGAAGTTTCAGAGAAATCCGCATGGATTATTGGGGATAGACTATGTTCCACAGGGTCCCCGAATAATCCCAGGACAGTGGTGTTTCCGGTAATTTGCAAAGCGCTACTCCGGCGCGGTAGAAACGTTGTTTTTAGTGGTAATGCTCCAGTCGCCAATCATCTGGGTCATAGCGTCTTCGAGGCCCGGGCCGGCGGGACGCACCTCCAGGATTTGGTGCCCGGCCTCCTCCAGTTTGTGGAGCATGGACCAGAGGGAATCCGGGTGGCTAATAGCGACCCATCGATTCCCACCTTCAAGCCGGGCCCCGACTCCGGCAGGCTCCTGTTCCCCTTTGGATCGGATTACATACTCCGAGAGGTGGTCCGCTACGATCTCGGAAGGTGATCCGACCCGCTGCAGTTCGCCCCCGTGGAGAATTCCTATACGATCGGCCAACCGTTCAACATCGGCAAGTATGTGGGAGCTGAACAAAATGGTGCCTCCCCGGTCCCGGAAATCAACCAGAAGGTTTACCACCTGTTTTCGCCAAATAGGATCTAAACCGCTCAGAGGCTCATCAAGAATCAAAAGGTTGGGGGTGCCAGCCAAGGCATGCCCGATTGCAGCCCGCTGAAGCATTCCTTTGGAAAATTTTCGCAAAGGCTTCCCAGTGACCCCAGACAGGCCGAGCTCGTCCAGCAAATAGGTGATGCGTTCACTGGCTGTGCTGGTGGAGAGCCCGTGGACCCGGGCGGCTCCCATCAAGGTTTCCCATGGAGATAGGTGGCCATAGAGGGCGGGATTTTCGGGAAGGAAGCCAAGGGATTTCCGGCTCGGAGCTTGGCTAGCGGGAGCCCCATTGATCCAAGCTGCTCCATCAGATGGGAACAGCAACCCAAGAAGCAGTTTGATGGTGGTGCTTTTTCCCGCGCCGTTCGGGCCTACGAGGCCGAACGCCTCCCCCGGCCTGAGCTGCAAGCTTAAACCGTTCAGCGCTGTCACCTTGCGGGGCCGGCGGAACCACTGCCGATCCGTAAAAACTTTGGATAAGGTGCGGGTCTCGAGCGGAGGTTCCGCCGTCGTTCGGTTACCACCGAAAGAGATGAGACTAACCATTTTGACCTCGGTTCGAGGAGAGGGTCTTTGGCGGTGTGATTATGACATGGCCATCGGTATCCAGCTGGTAGCCGCGTTTGAATGGGTCCTCTGGAATTTCCTTAAGCCCTGCGAACCCGATCAGATCAGGAAGGGTGTCAGGGGATTGACCGGTTTTCTGGCGATAGGATCTTTCGGCCTCTTGAAGGCGGATAAGCCCCCGCAATTGGTCTTGGCGCTTGTCCAGATCCCTCTTCAGTTGTCTGTGTCTGGTCGATTCCGCCATTGCTTGAACCATTTTCAGGGCCTCTTGGGGGCGGGTTCCTAGCGAAATCCATCTTCCCGCAAGAGAACGGAGGCCCGCCTTTTGGGGGTTGGAGGTCCGATCGGCCGCTTTAAGGATATAATGGGCGCCGGATTCGGGGTCTTTAGCGAAATAATACAAGTTAAAGCCGGCGAAATAAGCGGGGAGCCAGTCCCAGGGCCGCTCCCGCGTGGCCGCCACTTGGATCCGCTGGTTGAGACGGTGGAAGCCCTCCCAGGGCAACGTTGCCTGTGCTTGATAGTAAGCGTCCTCATGGGAGGGGTTCAGAGCCATGGTGGTCTCCAGAAGGTCCCCAAACAGTTTGGTTTCTTGCCGGTTATCCAGGTGCGTGCCAACCACCATTGCCTTAAAAATGCCCAAATTTGCAGCAAGGTATGAATCCCCCGCCGCCATCCCCGTTGCAACGGGTGGGGGTAGAACGAGGGTAAGGTCCGGATCGAGCTTCCCATTCCGTGGATGTTGAAAATGAAGCCACCATCCCCCCCATAGGAAAGCGATCGCTCCCAGTAGGATCATTAACGGGATAGATGTTTTGGCCAGCATGGCTCTAACCGAACTCGCGGCGGTTGAAAACCAGTACCGACAGACCAAGCAAAAGCAAAATATAGCCCGCTCCATTGGCCAATGCTGCCAATATGAAATCGGTTTCCGGCCACTGGCCGTAAAGGAGCCCATCTCGGAAATCCAGTCGGCTCAGGTCAGGAAGTAGCCATCGAATGAAGTTAAGAGGGCCTTCGAAGCCTTTTTCTAGGCCTCTAGCCTGCTCGGAGGATAGATAAGCCAAAACCGGTCCCAGCGTCCTAGCGGCCCAGGCAAAGGCCAGACCCAAGAGGAAAGGGAGAAGGGGCGAGGTGGAGACACTGCTGAGAAGCCAGGTAAAAGCGGCAACCGTCATCAAATCCACCCACAGGCCACCAACAACACCTGCCACAGCTATTCCGTTGTTAACCGGGGTAGATTGCTGATATCCAAAACCGGCGGCGGATCCCAGTCCAGCCAATAAAAGCCCAAAGACAACAAGAGCGGCAAGGACCAAAAGCCCCAAACCTAAAAATCGCCCTAGAACATAGCTCCTACGGGGGAGGGGGTAGGTCAGGGTGGAAAACAGGACCTTTCGATCGATGTCCCGGGAGAACAGTTCCTGGGTCCAAAATAGAACCAACAGCACGCCCAGGATGCGAATGGCCGATACCCCGACATCCATGGCAATGGTGGCCGGGTGCCGTCCGGAAAAGAAGGAGGCGAAATAAGCCGCTACCATGGCTAAGAGGCCCACCAGGACAAGGGCGAAGAAGCTCCGACTTCGCACTCCTAGCCTGAGCCCAGTCAAAAAATGGAAGTACATGATGCATCACCTCGTTATAGCATCCGGGCGCGGTACTCCGTTGGATTCCCTTCCACTTCGCGTCCCAGGATAAGAATCCGTCCAGGGAGGATACTCGAGCCGCCCTTGCAGCCAGAAGCGGGGGTTACGCGGGCCGATCAGCTCTTGGTGGAGGGTCTCGGCTTTATGAAGCTGCGGAATATGCGGAAAAGTTATGGCCATGATCAGGATGGGTGGAAGAGCAACAATTCCCAAAAACGCAGCAGAACCTCCCCCCTTCAGAGAAGCTGTCTTGACGCTTTTGGGAAGAGGCTCGTAGCTCCAAAGGGAAGCGGCGATCACCGCCAAAAGGAACTGGCTTGCGGGCATGACGATTATGCCGCTAACCAAACTGTGGCCCAGCCCCGCCAGAAGGCTCGCGAGAAGGGCGGTATGGATGATTTGTGCGGCCCCGCCACCGTGCCCAACCGCCGACGATAGCTGTCCCGTTTCCTGCCGGAAGAAACGCAAGAGCCCCCAGGCGGAGAGGATCACCAATAGAAAAAGGGCCGGAAGCCCCCACTCGGAGCCAATCTGGAGGAGGCTGTTGTGGGGGTGGGCACTGCCGGGGGGACCGCCCCCCAAAGCGTAATGCATCGGCCCCTGGCCTAGCCAGGGGGCTTGGGCAATGGCATCCAAGGCATGCTCCCAGAGCTGAAGGCGGGATTCTCCGGATGGGTCGCCGCTAAGCTTGGAAGCCGTCCGCTCCACCCCTGGGCTCTGACCTGAAAAGATCAGGAAGTAGAGCAGCCCTCCCCCGGTAAGGAGGGACAGATTGACCTTTTGCCAGGCCCATGCACGGGGGAAGAACACCAGGATCACCATGGCCCCTAGGACCCCGACCCAGGTCCCCCGGGTGCCGGTAGCGAACAGCATGGCAAACCAGAAGGCGGCAATGACGGCTAACAACCAGAACAGGGTGCGGCTGAAACGGGCCGCAAGGAGGACGGTGGCAGCGAGGAGGGGCAAGGTCAGTGTCTGGACCTGGCTGAAGAAGCGTACATTGGCGAAGCGGCCAAAGGGCCCGATCCACTCGATGGAATTTCCCCGTACCCAAGTCGCCCAGACGTAGTGATCCATGAAGCCCCCGGAGTAGGCCGTGATTCCGCCCAAGAGGCCGACCATCAAGATCCCGGCCCCGGTACGGGGGGTTAGCTCCAGTGCTGCCGCAACAGCCATGCTCAATTGGAAAAGGGCGAGAAACCATGCCCACTCCAAAAGGGCGGCCTGCGGTTTGGCGGCAAGGCCGGCTGAAGGCAGGCCTAAAACGAAGAACAGGATCAGGCCCAGTCGGCCGATTCGGGGGATGGCTTGCCAAAGGGCGCGGGCTCGTTGTCGAAATAAATTCGAGGCGAGAAGGGCTAGGGAGCCAGCGGAGAAAACGGCGATCAGGTATAAGCGCTTGAGGTCATACTCAAGGCTCCCTACCGGAAAGTAGGGTTTGCTGTTCATGAGGGCAAAGAAGGCTGCTCCGACTACCCCCAAGAATAGGGAAGGAAGTAATGGGGCTTCGTAAAAATGCCGGGCGGATCCCACGGTGCCTAGCGACCTCGGGTAGGGGTATCGGGAGGGGTCCGGTGGAGGCAGAATCTGAAGGGCGCGATGGCAGGCCTTAGGAATCCGCACAGCATTTGACCTGCGGTCTGCCGAGAGCGCCTTATCCGGCCGGTAGGTGCGGGAGCATGATCTCCCCGCAATGGATATTCGGGACCCGGCCAATGGTTGTCCCAAGGCGGTAAAACAATGAGAAAGGGAAGCCGGAGTGAGTTCCTGCTTCCCTCTCGTGAATCTATCCGCCCCTTTTAGGTGGCGTCGGCGTCGCTCCAGGCGGAGCTGGCGGCGGAATCAGCCCCCACATCCTGGGGGTTGTAATCGTATTCCTGGACCGAGCTTTGAGCCGTGCTGGCCCCAAACGCCTTGGTCCCCCCCTGGTGGGCGGCGCTAACCACAATATCGTTCGACAGGGCGGATCCGACGCCCATTTGGACTTTCACGCCGGGAGAGGCCGTTGCCTGGAAGGAGTTGCGCAGCAACTCATTCCCACCGGCGTTCGTGATATTGGTCTTATCGCACTTTACTTGGACGGCATCCGTTTCGCCAATGCCGCTAACCGCGCAGTCGGATTCTCCAGCCAGAGCAAAGGAAGGAGCCAGCATCCCGCAAAGCATAAGGACAGTGAGCTTACGCATTGTGATTCTCCATGGTTGAATGAAACTGGCAGCGCACCGCCAAGTTAGTACATGTTAGCGATCGCATTGGTGTTGTTGTTCCGGACATCGCTTTGGGAAGCCTTATCGTTGGCATCCCGTTGGAAGGACTGGAACTGCGGAATGGCGATGGAGGCGAGGATGCCGATGATGGCCACCACGATCATCAGCTCGATGAGCGTGAAGCCCTGCTCGCCCTTCTTGGCGCTCAGCTTCTTGAGCATTGGTGCTCCTCCTGTGGGTTTGTCCGTAAACGGTGGGCCGTGGCCCGCGTCCGGATAGGTAAGCAATTGGCGTGCCAAGGTTTTGGGTACGGCGGCGGGCGGGCTGGCGGGGCGGTGGAAGGGTTGGGGTGACAAGATTGGTCACCCCAAGAGACAAGGAGCGTGTCCCCATCTGGACAGAAATGTCGCGGTCAGTCCCGCTCCCGGGTCTCCTGGAGGCAGCGGTCGGAGCAGTAGAAGTGCCCCCGGTCGTCGGTGTGGGCGCGGTCCTTGGGCACGAAGGTGCCGCAGGTCTTGCAGGGGACCACGGGCTGGGATTCGGGCGTGGGTGGGTCCTGCGGCTGCGGCGGTCGGAGCTTGGCGAGGGCCCGCCGGACGAGCCGGTAGGCGAAGTAGATCAGGACGGCGAGGGCGATCAGGCGCAGGATCATGGGGCGGCGGCGGTGTCCGTTCGGGGGTGGCGGCGGCCCGGGCGCGAGGGCCCGGCTTCCTGGAATGCTTGGACCGCGCCGGGCCCTCAGAAGTCCCGGGTGACCACGAAGTCCGCCAGGGCCTCCAGGGCGCGGCGTTCCTCGGTGTCGGGCAGGCCGGCCAGCGATTCCTTGGCGGTGTCCACCCGCTCCCGGGCCGACTGGACGGTGTACTCCAGGGCCCCGGTTCGCTCGATGGCCGTGCGCACGGGGTCGAGCAAGGCCACGCCCTCCTCTTCCAGGGCACGGCGGATGGCGTCGCGGCCCTGGTGGTCGGTGTGGGCCAGGGCGTGGATGGTGGGCAGGGTGGGCTTGCCCTCCTCCAGGTCGTTGCCCAGCTGCTTGCCCCAGGCCTCGGCGGTGGCGCTGTAGTCCAGGCAGTCGTCGATGAGCTGGAAGGCCACGCCCAGGTGGTGGCCGTAGGCGGCGATCCGCTCCTCCTCCTCGGCGGGGCGGCCGCTGACGATGGCGGCGATGCGGGCGGCCGCCTCGAACAGCACGGCGGTCTTGGCTGTCACCACCCGCAGGTAGCTGGCTTCGTCCACCTCGGGATCGTGCATGTTGGCGAGCTGCAGCACCTCGCCCTCGGCCAGCTCGCGGGTGGCCCCGGAGAGGATCTCCAGCACCCGCATGTCGCCGTCGGACACCATGGCCTCGAAGGAGCGGGCGAACAGGAAGTCGCCCACCAGCACCGGGGCCTGGGCCCCCCACAGGGCGTTGGCGGTGGGCCGGGTGCGGCGCTGCTCGGCGTCGTCCACCACGTCGTCGTGCATGAGGGTGGCGGTGTGGATGAACTCGATCACCGCGGCCAGCTTGAGGTGGCGGTCGCCCTCGTAGCCGAACATGCGGGTGGCCGCCAGCAGCACCATGGGGCGCAGGCGCTTGCCGCCGCTGTCGATGACGTAGTTGCCGAGCAGCGGGATGAGCGGGATGTCCGAGTCCAGGAGCCCGTGGATCGCCTGGTCCACGGCCTGCAGGTCATCGGCTAGGAGGGATTTGAGCTGTTCGATCGCCATGGGTACCGGTTTCCGGGGGCCGGGGCAAACCTAGGGCGGCGGGCGGGCCGTGTCAAGGCGCCAATTCTTGCAAGCCCGGCCCCGGAAGGCAAATCGGCGCCCCTTCCTTGACACGCGGCCGTTTTCCGGGCACCAAGCAGGCATTATGGCCCAGACCGATCAGCAAGACCCCGTCGAGTATCTGCGCGGCCTCCTCCGGGAGAACCCGCGTCTGTTCCGCGACCACCCCGAGCTGCTGGAGGAGCTCGACCTCGGCCCGGACGCCGAGGCCACCGTGGTGGCCCTCGAGCACGCCCGCGGCCGGCGCCTGCAGCGCAAGGCCTCCGACCTGGAGGGGGAGCTCGAGCGCCTGGTGGGCATGGCCCGGGACAACGACCGCCTGGCCGCCCACCTGCACCGCCTGACCGTGGACCTCCTGGCCTGCGCGGACCGCGACGAGCTGGTGCACACCCTCCTGGAGGGGGTGCGCGACAACTTCCGCGTGGACGCCGTGGGGCTGCGAGTGGAGCGGGAGGACTTCGCCGGGCGGCTGGACGCCCGGTTCCTCGCCTCCCGCGACTGGATCCGCGAGCGTTTCGTCACCGAGGACCGCATCAGCCTGGGCGAGCTCCCGGACCCGGCGCTGGTGGGCGCCCTCTACGGCGAGGAGGCGGCCCTCCAGTCCCACGCCCTCGTCCCCCTGCGCCACGGCTCCCGGCTCTTCGGTCTGCTGGGCCTGGCCAGCCGCGACCCGCAGCGGTTCGTGGCCGGCATGGGCACCACCTACCTGGAGCGGCTGGGGGAGCTGGCCGGCGTCCTGCTGGCCGGCCCCGGGTGGCGGGCGGGTTGAGCGCGGCGGACGGGTCCGCCGATCCCCTCCCCCGCTTCCTGGCCCACCTGGCCGAGGAGCGCGGCCTGTCGCCGCGCACCGTGGACGGCTACCGCCGCGACCTGGAGGCCTTCCGCGCCTTCCTGGGGGAGACGGAGCCGGACTGGGGGAGCGTCAGCCGCCAGCAGGTGCGGGGCTTCGTGGGGGACCTCCACCGCCGGGGGCTGTCGGCCCGCTCCATCCACCGCGCCCTGTCGGCCCTGCGCACCTTCTACCGCTACCTGATCCGGGAGCGCCTGGTCACCGCCAGCCCCGCCGAGCAGGCCGCCGCCCCGCGCATGGAGCGCAGCCTGCCCCGCGTCCTGGCCCCCGAGCAGGCCGCCGGCCTCCTCCAGCGCTTCCCGGAGGGCTTCGAGGGCGCGCGCGACCGCGCCCTGCTGGAGCTGCTGTACTCCTCCGGCCTGCGCGTGGCCGAGGCCGCCGCCCTGGACCTGGGCGGCGTGGACCGGACGGCGGGCGAGGCCCGGGTGGTGGGCAAGGGCGGCAAGACCCGGGTGGTCCCGGTGGGCCGCAAGGCCCGGGAGGCCCTGGAGGCCTACCTGCCCCTGCGCGCCGAGCGGGCCGCCGCCGGCGAAGCCGCCCTGTTCATCACCCGGCGCGGCCGCCGCATGGCGGTGCGCACCATGCAGGATCGGGTGCGCCGGCTCTCGGGCGGGGCCGCCTCCCCTCACACCCTGCGCCACAGCTGCGCCAGCCACCTGCTGGAGAGCTCCGGGGACCTGCGCGCCGTGCAGGAGCTCCTCGGCCACGCCAACCTCTCCACCACCCAGGTCTACACCCACCTCGACATCCAGCAGCTGTCCGCCGCCTACGACCGCGCCCATCCCCGGGCGCGGCGCGGAACCTCCGACACTGAGAGTGAGGACTAACCCTCTAGAAGGTATACTGGCCGGTTTCCCGCGGCTTCCGCCACCCACCCACGGTAAGGGGCAGCCATGGCCGACTTCGAAGGCACCACCATCCTCTCCGTGCGCCGGGGCCGCCGCGTCGCCATGGGCGGCGACGGCCAGGTGACCCTCGGCAGCACCGTCATGAAGGCCAACGCCGTCAAGGTGCGGCGCATGTACCAGGAGCAGGTGCTGGCGGGCTTCGCCGGCTCCACGGCCGACGCCTTCACCCTCTTCGAGCGCTTCGAGGGCAAGCTCGAGGCCCACCGCGGTAACCTCAAGCGGGCGGCGGTGGAACTGGCCAAGGACTGGCGCACCGACCGCGCCCTGCGCCGCTTGGAGGCCCTGCTCGCCGTGGCCGACGCCGAGTCCAGCCTGATCCTCTCGGGCAACGGCGACGTCATCGAGCCCGAGGGCGGGCTGATCGCCATCGGCAGCGGCGGTCCCTACGCCCAGGCCGCGGCCCGGGCGCTCACCGAACACACCGATATGGATCCGGTGGACGCGGTCCACCACGGCCTCAACATCGCCGCGGAGATCTGTATCTATACCAACGCCAACCGCACGGTGGAGGTCCTGGAGAGCGATGAGTGAGCTGACCCCGCCGGAGATCGTCCGGGAGCTGGACAAGTACATCATCGGCCAGCAGGAGGCCAAGCGGGCGGTGGCCGTGGCCCTGCGCAACCGCTGGCGCCGCAACCGGGTGGGCGGCGACCTGGCCCGGGAGATCACGCCCAAGAACATCCTCATGATCGGCCCCACCGGCGTGGGCAAGACGGAGATCGCCCGCCGCCTGGCCACCCTGGCGGGCGCGCCCTTCCTCAAGGTGGAGGCCACCAAGTTCACCGAGGTGGGCTACATGGGCCGGGACGTGGAGTCCATGGTCCGGGACCTGGTGGAGCAGGCCATCAAGATGGTGCGCGAGGAGGCCAAGGAGGGCGTCCGGAAGCGGGCCGAGGACGCCGCCGAGGAGGCGCTGCTCGACATCCTCCTGCCGCCCGCCCGCGACGGCAAGGGCGAGGAGGACTCCGATACCCGGCAAAAATTCCGCAAGATGCTGCGCGAGGGCCGCCTCGACGAGCGCGAGGTGGAGATCGAGGTGCAGGAGAGCGGCTCGCGCATGCAGATGATGGTGCCCCAGGGCATGGAGGAGATGGGCAGCCAGCTCCAGGAGATGCTCCAGGGCCTGGGCCAGGGCAAGACCAAGACGCGCAAGGTAACCGTGAAGGAGGCCTTCCAGATCCTCACCGACCAGGAGGCCGCCAAGCTGGTGGACGAGGAGGACATCCGCCACCGCGCTGTCCGCCGGGTGGAGAACCACGGCATCCTGTTCATCGACGAGCTGGACAAGGTGGCCGGCTCCGGGCAGGGTAGCGGCGGCGGCAGCCCGGACGTGTCCCGGGAGGGCGTGCAGCGCGACCTGCTGCCGCTGGTGGAGGGCTCCACCGTGTCCACCAAGCACGGCATGGTGAGCACCGACCACATCCTGTTCATCGGCTCCGGGGCCTTCCACCTGTCCAAGCCCTCGGACCTGATTCCCGAGCTGCAGGGCCGGCTGCCCATCCGGGTGGAGCTGGAGGCTTTGGCGACCGAGGAGTTCGTGCGTATCCTCACCGAGCCCCAGGCCGCCCTCACCCACCAGCACCAAGCGCTGCTGGAGACGGAGGGGGTCCAGCTGTCCTTCAGCGACGACGGCCTGCGGCGCCTCGCCGAGGTGGCCTTCGAGGTGAACGAGCGCACCGAGAACATCGGCGCCCGGCGCCTGCACACGGTCATGGAGCGGCTGCTGGAGGAGGTCTCCTTCGAGGCCGCCGAGCGCTCCGGGCAGACCCTGACCGTGGACGCCGCCTACGTGGATGAGCACCTGGGCGACCTGGCCGCCGACGAAGACCTGTCCCGCTACATCCTATGAGTACGAAAAACGGTTACACGCCCGCGGACACGGCGCACATCCTCAACGAGGCCCTGCCCTACATCCGCCGCTTCCACGGCTCCACCATCGTGGTGAAGTACGGTGGCAACGCCATGGTGGACGAGGGCCTCAAGGAGAGCTTTGCCCGCGACGTGGTGCTCATGAAGCTGGTGGGCATGAACCCGGTGATCGTCCACGGCGGCGGCCCCCAGATCGGCAAGACCCTGGAGGAGATGGGCCGCAAGACCGAGTTCATCGCCGGCATGCGGGTCACCGACGCCGACACCATGGAAGTGGTGGAGATGGTGCTCGGCGGCCACGTGAACAAGGAAATCGTCCGCCTCATCAACCGCCACGGCGGCAAGGCGGTGGGCCTGTCCGGCAAGGACGGCGGCCTGATCCGCGCCCGCAAGCTGCAGGTAACCCGGGAAAGCCCGGAGGCGGACGCGCCGGAGATCATCGACGTGGGGCTGGTGGGCGAGGTGGAGTCCATCCATCCGGAGGTGGTGGAGACCCTGGACACCGGGGACTTCATTCCCATCATCGCCCCCATCGGCGTGGGGCCCGAGGGCGAGACCTTCAACATCAACGCGGACCTGGTGGCGGGCCGGCTGGCCCAGGAGCTGGCCGCCGAGAAGCTGGTCCTGCTCACCGATGTCCCCGGCATCCTGGACAGCGGCGGCGGGCTCCTGACAGGGCTCGACCCGGAGCAGGTAAACGGGTACATTTCCGATGGGACAATCGCCGGCGGCATGCTCCCCAAGGTGCGCTGCTGTCTGGACGCTGTCGGCGGGGGTGTGCAGAGCGCCCACATCATCGACGGGCGCGTGGACCACGCTCTGCTGCTGGAGGTCTTCACCGACGCCGGGGTGGGGACATTGATCCGGGGAACGGCGGGACGGACACAAAAATAGGGGAAACGGTTTGGCCAGAAAGGGGCAACGCCGCGAGGAGATCCTCCAGGCCCTCGCGCGCATGCTGGAGAACAACACGGACGGGCGGGTTACCACGGCGGCGCTGGCCCAGGAGGTGGGCGTGTCCGAGGCGGCGCTGTACCGCCACTTCGGCAGCAAGAGCCAGATGTTCGAGGCGCTCATCGAGTTCATCGAGGAGAGCCTGTTCACCCGCGTGAACCGCATCGTGGAGGCTGAGGAGGACCCCCGCGAGCAGTGCGAGTCCATCCTCCGCCTGTGGCTGGGCTTTGCCGGCAAGAACCCGGGCCTGGCCCGGCTCATGCTCGGCGAGTCCATCCAGGGCGAGTCGGACACCCTCAAGGGTCGGGTCAACCAGCTCCTGGAGCGGCTGGAGACGCAGCTCAAGCATGTCCTCAAGCGTGCCCGGCTGGAGTCCCAGCTGTCCGGGGACACGGACGCCCTGGCCGCCGCCAACCTCCTGGTGGCCGTGGTGCACGGCCGCATCAACCAGTACTCCCGCTCCAACTTCAAGGTGGACCCCACCCACCAGTGGTCCGCGCAGTGGGCCATCCTCGAAGACGGGCTGTTCCAGTAGCGCCTCCTTACGAACCGCAGAGACGCGGAGGGCGCGGAGAAGAACCGCAAAAGAGGATACGGGGGTACGGAGAAAACCATAAGAGCCCTTTCGCATCCTTCCGGGAGGGTGCTTGTGGGAGGGGCTACTAGCCCCGTCTCGGACCGGGCCCCATTCTGTGGCGGCCACTGGCCGCTCCCACAAGGGCCGGGGCCGGGTTTCCCCCAGATTGCGGCCGTACGAGCTGGATCGGCCCTCCAGCGTTGCCCTTGTCTTGAAGGTCTCCCGTCTTTTTGCCGTTTTCTCCTTGCCGTTTTCTCCGCGCCCTCTGCGCCTCTGCGGTTACCCCCCCGCCGAATCCTGTAGCACTACCAGATCCAGCTTCGCGATCTCTCCGTCCAGCCGGAACGCCCGTACCCGCCACTCCCCCGCCTCCCGGGCGAGGATCAGATGGGCCGCCTCCGGGTACTGGTTGGCGGCCACGTCCGTGGCGCTCGGATAGGCCGGGCCGTGCGGGTGGGAGTGGTAGATGGCCACCAGCTCGCGGCCGGACTCCCGGATCCGCCGCATGGCGTCGATGAGCCCGGCGGGCTCCATGTCGAAGGCGTGGGGGCTGTGGAGGGCGTTCTCCACGGGCAGGCGGGTGTCGGCGGTATCGCCGTGGCCGGCGAGGAGGCCGCAGACTTCTTCGTCGGGCCGGGCGGCGGCCTCGGCCCGGAGGTCGTTCAGGAGGCGGGCTGGAAGGCGGAGCACGCCGGGCATTGGGGGTCCCGGGCCAGCCGGATGGTGCGGAAGTCCATGGCCAGGGCGTCCACCAGCAGCAGCCGGCCGGCTAGGCCCTCGCCGATGCCGGCCAGGCGCTTGATGGCCTCGGCGGCCATGGTGGTGCCGATCATGCCGGCGGCGGGGCCCAGAACCCCAGTGACCGAGCAGCGCTCCGTTTCCCCGGCGTCCGGGGCCTCGCGGTAGAGGCAGCGGTAGCAGGGCCCGCCCTCGGCGCCGAAGGGGAAGACCGTCACCTGCCCCTCCATGCGGATCACCGCCCCGGTTACCAGGGTGCGCCCATGGCGCAGGCAGGCGGCGTTGACGGCGTAGCGGGTGTCGAAGTTGTCGCTGGCGTCCACCACCAGGTCCGCACCCGCCACCGCCGCATCGAGGTCCTCCCCATCCAGACGCGCCGCCAGCGGCCGCACCTCCACCCCGGGATTCAGCTGGTAGAGGGCGGCGGCGGCCGACTCCGCCTTGTTCCAGCCCACCCGGCTCTCGGTGTGTAGCACCTGGCGGTGGAGGTTGGAAACCGCCACCTCGTCGTCGTCGGCGACGGTCAGCTCCCCCACCCCCGCCCCGGCCAGGTACATCGACGCCGGCGCCCCCAGGCCGCCGGCGCCGATGAGCAGCACCCGCGCGGCCAGCAGCTCCTGCTGGCCCTCCACGCCGAGCCGGGGCAGCAGGATCTGGCGGCCGTAGCGGTCGAGCTGGTCGTCGGTGAGTCCGGCCATGGGGCCCTCGCAGAAGGAAGGATGTACCGCGGAAACGGAGGACGGCAATTCAATCCGTGATGGGGACCGATGGTAGGAGCGGCGTCCCCGCCGCGACCGCTGCCTCTTGGGCCGCCGCCGATCGCGGCGGGGCCGCCGGTCCTACAGGGGACCCTGTAAGCGCATTCCTTCGTTCGCTCTGCGCTTTTCGCGTCTCTGCAATTCTTTAGCCGTTCGGAAACGGCCTCAGGCGCCGGTCCCGGGCCATCGCCCCTCGACGACGCGGTCCCGCCCCCCATAATCGCGGTGCACGGCCACCTCCGTGAAGCCGTTTGCCTCGAAAAGTGCGGCGACCGCCTCCCCCTGGTCCCAACCGATCTCCACCACCAGCCAGCCGCCGGGCACCAGGTGGGCCGGCGCCCCGGGCACCAGGACGCGGTAGGCGTCCAGGCCTTCCGGGCCGGCGGCCAGGGCCTCGCGCGGCTCAGCGGCCACATCGCCCGCCGTCAGGTGCGGGTCGGCCTCGGGGACGTAGGGCGGGTTGGCGACAATCAGGTGGTAAGTCTCCCCCGCCACGGGCTCGAACCAGCTGCCGGTTTGCACCGTGACCCGCTCGGCGAGGCCGAGGCGCTCCATGTTGTCGGCGGCCACGGCCGCCGCCTCCGAACCCGCCTCCACGGCGTCTACCCGCAGCTCGGGGCGCTCGGAGGCGAGGGCGGCGGGGATGCAGCCGGTGCCGGTGCCCAGGTCCAGGGCGCGGGTCCCCCCTTCCACGGGCAGGAGCTCCAGGGCCCGCTCCACCACCACCTCCGTATCGGGACGGGGGATCAGGGTGTCGGCGGTGACGCGCAGGGGCAGGGACCAGAACTCCCGCTCCCCCAGCAGATGGGCCACCGGGGCGCCCTTGGCGCGGGCGCGCACCAGCTCTCGGTAGGCGTCGCGTTCGGTCTGATCCAGCGGTCGGTCGGGGTCGAGATAGAGCTGCAGGCGCTCCACGCCCAGGGCGTGGGCCAGCAGCAGTTCGGCATCGAGGCGGCCCGTGTCGCTGCCGGCCTCGTTGAGGTGGCCGGCGGTCCATTCCAGGACGGCCCGGACCGTCCAGGCGCCGCTCATGGCCCTCAGGCCTCGAGCTGGGCCAGCTGCTCGGCCTGGTCCTCGGTGATGAGGGGGTCGATGACCAGGTCCAGGTTGCCTTCGAGCACCTGGTCGAGCTGGTAGAGGGTGAGATTGATGCGGTGGTCGGTGACCCGGCCCTGGGGGAAGTTGTAGGTGCGGATGCGCTCGGAGCGGTCGCCGCTGCCCACCAGGGAGCGGCGCTGGTCGGCGCGCTCCTGGTCGGCACGCTGGCGCTCGGCCTCGTAGAGGCGGGCCTGCAGCACCTTCATGGCCTTGTCCTTGTTCTTGTGCTGGGACTTCTCGTCCTGGCACGAGACCACCACCCCGGTGGGGATGTGGGTGATACGCACCGCCGAATCGGTGGTGTTGACGCTCTGGCCGCCGGGGCCGGAGGCGCGGAAAATGTCGACGCGCAGGTCGTTGGGGTCGACGTTCACCTCCACCTCCTCCGCCTCGGGCATTACGGCCACGGTGCAGGCGGAGGTGTGGATGCGGCCCTGGGTCTCCGTCTCCGGCACCCGCTGCACGCGGTGGCCGCCGGACTCGTACTTGAGCCGACTGAAGGCGCCCTGCCCCCGCACCTGGAGGATCACCTCCTTGAAGCCGCCGCGGTCGCTCTCGCTGGCGGACATGACCTCCGTCTTCCAGCCCTGGGATTCGGCGTAGCGGCTGTACATCTTGAGCAGGTCGCCGGCGAACAGGGCGGCCTCCTCGCCGCCCGCGCCGGCGCGGACCTCCAGGAAGACGTTCTTCTCGTCGTTGGGGTCCTTGGGCAGCAGCAGCCGCTGCAGCTGGTCCTCCAGCTCCGAGAGCTTGGCCTCCGCTTCCTCCAGCTCCGTCCGGGCCATCTCGCCGAGCTCGGGGTCCTCGAGCATTTCCCGGCTCTGGGCGGCCTCGTCCTCCCACCGCTCGTACTCGCCGAAGGCCTTCACGATGGGCTCGAGCTCGGCGTACTCCTTGGAGCGGGCCTGGAACTCCTCGATGTTCTCCATGAGGGCGGCGTCGGAGAGCATGTGGCCCAGCTCGTCGAGCCGGTGCCGGGCGTTCTCCAGCTTGTGGCGGATCGCCTCTTTCATGAATCCTCGTCCAGCCGGAAGAGCTGATGGGTGGCCTCGATCAGATCTTCGCCGTTGCCGTTCTCGCTGCAATGGCGCAGCTGCATGGTGGGCTCGTGCAGCAGCTTGCTCACCAGGGCCTGGGAGAGCTTGTCCAGGGCGGTCTCCATCTCCTCGGGCACGTGGCCGAGGCGCTTGCGGGTGCGCTCCAGCTCCTGCTCGCGGATGGCCTCGGCCTTGGCGCGCATGGCCTTGATGGTGGGGACGATCTCCTGGTTGCGCAGCCACTGGAGAAACTCCTCCACGTTGGCCTCCACGATCCCTTCGGCGCGTTCGGCCTCCTGGCGGCGCGTCTGGAGGTTCTCCTCCACCACCGCCTGCAGGTCGTCCACCGTGTACAGGTAGACCCCCGACACCTCCTCGGCGTCCTCCGGCAGGTCCCGGGGCACCGCCAGGTCCACCAGGAACATGGCCTGGCGCTTGCGGCGCTTCTGGGCACGCTCCAGCCAGGCCCGCTCCACCACCTGGGTCGGGGCGCCCGTGGAGGAGATCACCACGTCCACCTCCCCGAGCGCCTCGGGCACCGCGTCCAGAGTCAGGGCGCGGCCCTCCAGCTCGGTGGCCAGCTCCTCGGCGTTCTCCTGGGTCCGGTTGGCCACCAGCTGGGTGGCTACGCCCGCCTCGCGCAGGTGGCGGCCGGCCAGCTGGATGGTCTCCCCGGCGCCGATGAGCAGCACCCGCGAGCGGGAGAGGTCGCCGAAGATGCGCCGGGCCAGCTCTACGGCGGCGTAGCTCACCGAGACCGCCTGGCCGCCGATGTCCGTCTCGCTGCGCACCCGCTTGCCCACCTTGAAGGCGTGGTGGAAGGCGCGGTTGAGCAGGGGCCCCAGGCTGCCTACGTTGTAGGCGGACCGGTAGGCCTCCTTGAGCTGGCCGAGGATCTGGGGCTCGCCCACCACCAGGCTGTCGAGGCTGCCGGAGACCCGGAACAGGTGGGTGACCGCCTCGCGGTCGTGGTAGGCGTAGAGGTGGGGGCGCAGCTCCTCCGGGGTCAGGCCGTGGAAACTGGCCAGCCAGGTGATAACCGCTTCCTGGTCCGCCACCGTGTCGGCGACCGCGCAGTAGCATTCGGTGCGGTTGCAGGTGGAAAGGATCGCGCCCTCCCGCACGCCCCGCTGCTGGGTGAGGTCCAACAGGGCGTCGGGGAGGGTTTCCGGACCGAAGGAAACCTGCTCGCGGATGGCCACGGGGGCCGTCTTATGGTTTACGCCTATGGCGAGGAGGTGCATGGATTACGCAATTGGACGCTGCGTTCGACACGGGGGAATCGCTTCTCCCCAAACCTTCCCGGCCGGGGGGCAGCGTTCCGCGGTTGGATTGGGGGCATGGCAACCGGCAAATACTGCGCCATTGCCATTTCGAATGCAACCATTAGGCCCCACTGGCGGCGGGGCTTTGGACACCCTGTCCCGCCTATGGGACAATCGAAAACCAGGAACGATCCGTGCGGCCCCGCCCTGGCCTCCGCGGAGCCGCACGGTGTTTTCCGGCTTCGGTGGGCGCGGCCCCGTTCGGTCTTCGGTCCCCCGCCACTATCCCCCTCCCGGATCCCGGAATGGATGATACCCGCGTGAAAGCCCGTTTCCTCCCCGGGCGGCTCCTCCTCGTCGGTGGCCTGGCGAGCATCCTGGCCGCCTGCCAGACCGCACCCTCCGACCAACCTGCCTCGGATGCCGGGCCCATGCCGTCCATGGAGGACGGGGCCGCCCCGGAGAAGGCCGGCGCGTCCCCCTTCCAGCGGGGCATGTACGCCTACCTGACTGCCGAGATGGCCCGCCAGGAAGGGCGCCTGGATATCGCCTCGGAATGGTACGCCCGGGCCGCCCGAGTGACCGGCCGGGGAACGCTCTTCGAGCGGGCGACGGAGGCCGCTCTGCACGGTCGGCAAGGCGAGAAGGCGGCGGCCTATGCACGGGAATGGCGCGAAGCGGCCCCCGAGCGGCCCGAGCCGCTGCTGGCCCTGGCCCAGGCCCGGCTGCTGCTGGGCAAGCCCGGGGAGGCGGTGGGCGTCCTGGGTGCCCTGGTGGACCAGTTCCCCCGCGCGGAGGAGGTGTACCTGGGTGCCGGGGAGCGCCTGGTGCAGTCGGGCGGCGTGGAAACCGCCGTACGCGTCCTGCGCGAGACCGCTGGGAACAATCCGGATAATGCCGCGGCCCAGCTCGCCTATGGCTACCTCCTCGCCCGCCTGGAGCAGCGGGAACAGGCGGCCGATGTGCTGGAGCGGGCCCTGGAGCTGCGCCCTCACTGGGAGGCGGCGGCGGTGGAGCTGGCGCGCACCCGGTCGGTGAACGAGGGCATGGGGATTCTGCGTGACTTCATCGACGAGCACCCCCGTGCGGACCAGGCCCGGCTCCGGTACGGCCAGGGGCTGCTGGCGCAGGGTGGGGCCGAGGAGGCCGAGCGGGTGTTCCTGGGTCTGGCCGAGGAGGGGATGCGGGACGCCCGCGTGTACATGGGCCTCGGCATGGCCCGCTCCCAGCAGGGGGACTGGCGGGGGGCGCGGCGCGCCCTGCAGCGTGTTCTGGAGCTGGACCCCGGGAACAACGAGGCCCTCTTCCACCTCGGTCAGGTGACCAAGGAGCTGGGAAGCTACGAGGCGGCTGCCGACTACTTCGGCCGGGTGAATGGCGGCCGCTACCTGGAGCAGGCCCGCATGGAGGAGGCGGCCGCCGCGGTGGAGCTGGGCGACCTCCAGCGGGCCCTACGGCTGGTGCGCCAAGTGCGTGCTTACCGGCCGGACGAGCCGGAATATTTCCGGCTGGAGGCGCGGATCCTCGCCGAGATCGGCCAGTACCGGGCCGCCGAGGAGGTGGCGTCCAAGGGCCTGCAGCAGGATCCCGACCACAAGGAGCTGCTCTACACGCGCTCCCTGGTCCGGGAGAAGGTGGGGGACTACGCCGGGATGGAGGCGGATATCCGGAGCGTGATCGAGGACCACCCCCAGGAGGCCCGGGCCTATAACTTCCTCGGTTACAGCCTGGCGGATCGCGGGGTGCGCCTCAGTGAGGCCCTGCGTCTGCTCGAGCGCGCCAACGAGCTGGAGCCGAACCAGGGCTACATCCTCGACAGCCTGGGCTGGGCCTATTTCCGCCTCGGCCGCCTGGAGGCGGCCGAGTCCTACCTGCGGCAAGCCCTGGAGCGGAGCGAGGAGGAGGACCCCGAGATCCTCGTCCACCTGGGGGAGGTCCTGGAGGCCCGCGGGCGCCCGGGGGAGGCCCGGGAGATGTGGCTGCGGGCCCTGGAGATGGTGGAGGAGGACTCCGACATGGCCCGGGAGCTGAGGCGCCGCCTGGATGAGGGGAAGCAGTGAGGCTCGGGCTCCTGCTCGCGGCGGGGCTCGCCACGGTACTGGCGGGCTGCGCCGCTCTGGGTCCGCAGCCCGCGGAGGATCGCGGCCGGGCGGAAGCGGCCTACCGTGAACGGGCAGGGGCGCTCGCCGCGCCCGAGGGCTGGCGGATGCGAGCCCGCGTGCGCGTGGAGGGTCCGGAAGAATCGGGCCAGGTCCGGCTCCACTGGGCCCACGAGGGCCGGTCCGATCGTCTCCAGGTGCGCAACCCCTTCGGGCAGACGGTCCTGGAGATCCGCTACGGCCCCCGCGGCCTGCAGGTCCGGGATTCCCGCGGGCGCACCTACCGAGGGGCGACCGCGCGGATGGTGCTCCAGCGGCGGCTGGGGTGGCGGGTTCCCGTGGAGTCCATGGCACGGTGGGCACTGGGGCTGGCCGACGAGGGGCGCCTGCCGGAGGTGCTCGATGATCGGGGGGCGCCGTTAGAGCTGCGTTCGGGCCCCTGGCGGGTGACCTACGGGGATTACCGGCAGGTGGAGGGTATCTGGCTGCCCGGCGACATCCGCCTGGACCGGGAGGACGCGGAGGCACGCCTGCTGGTGGAGCAGTGGGATCTGCAGGGAACGTGAGGAACGCGGGAGGGCTTGCGAAGGTGAGTGACCGGGTGAGCGAGGGCGCGGCCCCGGCTGTGGATGTCCCGGCGGGGCTGGAAGGGCCCCATTGGGACGGGGAAGGGGTCCTGGCGGCGCCCGCCCCCGCCAAGCTGAACCTGTTCCTGCACATTACCGGTCGGCGGGCGGACGGCATGCACACCCTCCAGACCCTGTTCCAGTTCCTGGACTGGGGGGACACGCTGCACCTGACGCCCACCGCGCAGCCGGTGATCGAGCGGGCGGCCACCATTCCGGGCATTCCCGAGGAGGAGGATCTGACCCTCCGCGCCGCCCGCCTGCTGGCCGAGCACACCGGTCATGACGGCGGGGTCCGCCTCTGCCTGGAGAAGCGGCTCCCCGTGGGGGGTGGCCTGGGGGGCGGGAGCAGCGACGCCGCCACCGTCCTTCTGGCGCTGAACCGGCTATGGGGCTGCGGGCTTTCCCGGGCCGAACTGGCCGGGCTGGGGGCGGCGCTGGGCGCCGACATCCCGGTCTTCATCGGCGGCAGCGCGGCCTGGGCCGAAGGAGTCGGGGAGCGGCTGAGCCCGGTTGGGGAGCTCGCGGAGCCCTGGTACCTGGTGGTGTGGCCCCCCGGTGAGGGGGTTTCCACCCGGCGGGCCTTCGCGGACCCTGCCTTGACACGGAACCACCCTGAAGTAACAATATTGGACTTTTCGCAGGGCCGGTGCGGCAACGATTTCGGCCCTGTGGTGGAAAGGCTGCATCCGGAATTGGTCCGGATCCGCGAGTGGCTGGACCGGAACGCCCCGGGGCCCGGACGCCTGACGGGATCCGGGGCGTGCTCGTTTGCGGAATGCAGTGACCGGGCCCAGGCGGAGGCCTTGCGGGCCCTGGTGCCCACCGAGTGGAGCGCGGCGGTGGCCCGGGGACGCAACCGGCACCCGCTGGCCGACTGGGCTTTCGCCACCGGCCGGGAAGGCTGATCCGGGCGGGCGGCCAGCCAGTTTCAGCGCTTGGGGCGTCGCCAAGTGGTAAGGCACCGGATTTTGATTCCGGCATTCGCAGGTTCGAATCCTGCCGCCCCAGCCAAACCCGAAGCGAAGAGTCCTGTTCGCGGGCGGATCCCGGGAGGGGTCCGCCTGCGGTCGTGGGGCCGCCGCGCGTACGCCACCCCAGTCAACCCATCGCCCGAAACAACGACGGAGTCCCCCTGAATGGCCAATTCCGATCTGGCCCTGTTTACGGGGAACGCCAATCGGGACCTGGCGGAGAAGGTCGCCCACCACCTCGGGGTGCCCCTCGGCCAGGCCGAGGTCGGCTCGTTCAGCGACGGCGAGGTCCACGTCGAATTCCTGGAGAACGTCCGGGGCCGCGACGTTTTCGTCATCCAGCCGACCTGCGCGCCCGCCAATACCCAGCTCATGGAGCTGCTGGCCATGCTGGACGCCCTGAAGCGGGCATCGGCGGCGCGCATAACCGCGGTGGTGCCCTACTTCGGGTACGCCCGGCAGGATCGGCGGGCCAACGGGCGCACGCCCATCACGGCCAAGCTGGTGGCGGACCTCATCACCACCGCCGGAGCGGACCGGGTCCTGACCATGGATCTCCACGCGGACCAGATCCAGGGCTTCTTCGACATGCCGGTGGACAACATCTACGCCTCCCCGGTGCTGCTCGGCGAGCTGAACCGCATGGCCCTGGAGAACCTGGTGGTGATCTCCCCCGACGTGGGCGGCGTGGTGCGGGCGCGGGCCTTGGCCAAGCGGCTGGATGCCGAGCTGGCCATCATCGACAAGCGCCGGCCGCGGGCCAACGAGGCCCAGGTGATGCATATCATCGGCTCGGTGGAGGGTCGCCACTGCGTCATCGTCGACGACATGGTGGATACGGCCAACACCCTCTGCCGGGCCGCCACGGCCCTCAAGGAGAAGGGCGCCAAGTCGGTAATGGCCGCCGTCACCCATCCCGTGCTCTCGGGCAAGGCCATGGAGAACATCGAGGGCTCGGGGCTGGACACCATGCTGGTCACCGACACCATCCCGCTGAGCCCGGAGGCGGCGGCGAGCGGTAAGATCCGGGTGCTGACCATATCCGAGCTGCTGGCGGAGGCCATCCGCCGGGTGAACCGCGAGGATTCGGTGAGCTCCCTGTTTCCCGAATAAGAATCCAGGCGTCCCAAGAGCGCGAGGCTTGCAACGATGGCGGACTATTCCCTCAACGTAGTGGAACGGAAAGAAAAGGGCACCCCGGCCAGCCGGCGGATGCGCCGCACGGGCATGATCCCGGCCAACGTCTTCGGGGCCGAAAAGGACCCGCATATGGTGGCCCTCAACGAGAACGAGCTCATGCAGCTCATGGACGACGAGGGCTTCTTCTCCAGCCTGATCAGCCTGGAGGGCCTCAACGAGCGCCAGGACGTGCTGGTGCGCGAGGTCCAGATGCACCCCTACAAGCCCAAGCCCCTCCACGTGGACTTTCAGCGGGTTCAGGCCGACCAGAAGCTGAGCCTTAACGTGCCCCTGCACGTGGTCAATGACGAGCGGGCGCCCGGGGTGCTGGCCGGCGGCACGGTTTCGCCGCTGATGACCGAGGTGGAGGTCACCTGCCTGCCCGCCAAAATCCCCGACCACATCGAGGTGGACGTGGGGGCCATGGAGATCGGCGACACGCTGCACCTCTCCGATCTCCAGGCCCCTCCCGGCGTGGAGATCAGCGCCGATCCGGAAAACGACCAGCCGGTGGTGAACATGGCCGGGACCAAGGCGGAGCCCGAGGCGGCCGTGGCGGCGGAAGTGGCCGAAGAGGCCGCCGAGGAAGGCGGTGAAGAGGCAGGGGCCGGCGAGGAAGAGGAATAGGCGCGACCTTGGTCCGGATGGTCGTCGGCCTCGGCAACCCCGGCGCCCGCTACCACCGCACCCGGCACAACATCGGCTTCGACTGGGTGGACCGGGTGGCGGACCGCCTCGGCGTCCGCTGGACGGCCCAGCGACGCTACCAGGCCGAGGTGGCCGAGTGGCTGGTGGACGGCCAGCCGGTGTGGGCCATGAAGCCGCAGACCTATATGAACCGCAGCGGCCAAGCGGCGGCTCCCTTCGCCCGGGCCAAGGGCATCGAGCCCGCGGAGATCCTCGTCGTCCACGACGAGCTGGACCTTGACCCCGGGGTGGCCCGCCTAAAGGCGGGCGGCGGGCACGGCGGCCACAATGGCCTGCGGGACCTCGTCGAGCACCTCGGCTCCAAGGACTTCCTGCGTCTGCGCCTCGGCGTGGGCCACCCCGGCGACCGCAGCCAGGTGACTCCCTATGTGCTGGGCCGCCCCTCCCCGGAGGAGCGCAGCCGCATGGAGGCGGCCATGGACCGCGCCCTGGAGGTTCTGCCGGACCTGGCCGCCGGGAAGTGGCAGCGCGCCGTCAATCACCTCCACGCGCCGGTCTCCTCCGGAGACTGACCCCCGGCCCGAATTCAGGATCAGGACGACCCCTCATGGGATTTCAGTGCGGCATCGTCGGCTTGCCCAACGTGGGCAAGTCCACCCTGTTCAACGCCCTGACCCGCGCCGGGATCCAGGCGGAGAACTACCCCTTCTGCACCATCGAGCCCAACATGGGCGTGGTTCCGGTGCCCGACCGGCGGCTGGACGAGCTGGCCCGCCTGGTGCAGCCCCAGGAGGTCACCCCCACCGCCATCCGGTTCGTGGACATCGCGGGACTGGTAGCCGGGGCGGCCGAGGGCGAGGGCCTGGGCAACCAGTTCCTGGCGCACATCCGTGAGGTCGACGCCTTCGCCCACGTGGTGCGCTGCTTCGCCGACGAGAACGTCGCCCACGTGGCCGGGGGCGTGGACCCGGTCCGCGACATCGAGACCATCGAGAACGAGCTGGTCCTGGCCGATCTGGAAACGGTGGAGAAGGCCCACGCCAAGGCGGCCAAGAACGCTAAGAGCGGGGACAAGGAGGCCATGGCCGAGCGGGACCTCCTGGCCCGTCTCCAGGCGCACCTGGCCGAGGGTGGCCAAGCGCGAACCCTGGAGCTCGGCGAGGAGGACCTGGAGGCGCTCAAGGGCTTCCACCTCCTCACCCTCAAGCCCATCATGTACGTGGCCAACGTGGATGAAGGCGAGAGCGGGGAGGACAGCCCCGCCGTGCAGGCGGTGCGGGAGTACGCCGCGCGCTCGGGGAGCGAGGTGGTGGTCGTGAGCGCCGCCACCGAGGCGGAGCTCATGGAGCTCGAGGACGAGGACCGGGATGAGTTCCTCGCCGAGCTGGGCATGGAGGAGCCGGGCCTGAACCGGGTGATCCGGGCGGGCTACCAGCTCCTGGGCCTGATCACCTTCTTCACCGCCGGCCCCAAGGAGGTCCGTGCCTGGACGGTGCCCGAAGGCTCCTCCGCCCCGCGGGCCGCCCGCGAGATCCACAGCGACATGGAGCGCGGCTTCATCCGCGCCGAGGTGATCGGCTTCGAGGACTACGTCGCCTACGGTGGGGAGCAGGGCGCCAAGGAGGCGGGTCGCATGCGCTCCGAGGGCAAGGACTACGTGGTCGCCGACGGCGACGTGATCCTGTTCCGCTTCAACGTCTAGCCCCCGGTTGACAGCATCGGCCGGATTCCTAAAATAAGTAGCCCTCTGGCGGATTAGCTCAGTGGTTAGAGCAACGGAATCATAATCCGTGTGTCCGGGGTTCAAATCCCTGATCCGCCACCATCTTGCAAGCCGCCTCGCAACGAGGCGGCTTTTTTATGGGTGGGCCAAAAACCCCTCCCATCCAGGTGATGGTTTAAATTCTCGGCTAGGGGTACCATCACCCCAGGTTCCGGACCAAGGATTCCCCCGCATGTTCCGGATAGCCCGGGCGAAATCGTGGAGTGCTGGCTGGCTAGGGCGGGTTCTGGACAGATATCGGAACCGCCCCGATTCCGAGCACGAGCAGGCCGTGGTCCGGGTGGGGGTTGCCAGCGCCATAACCGCCTACCTTTCCATCTATGGCAGCGTGCACCCCGGCGCCTACGCCGGAATGGCGGGGGCCCTGGAGATCCTGGGCCTCTTCCTGGTTTTTGGCGTTGCCCTTCTCGCCTGGATCGGCGTGCGTCCGGGCCCTTCCCATGGCCGGCGCCTCATCGCCAACATCTCGGATCACGGCACCCTTTCGCTGCTACTGGCCCTGTACGGGGAGGCGGTGGCGCCCCTGTATATCGTTTACCTGTGGGTGGTGGTAGGCAACGGCCTCCGCTTCGGCCAGGGATACCTTTACCTATCCATGGGCCTGGCCCTGGCCGGTTTCCTTGGCGTGATCCTGTCCCATCCCTTCTGGCAGGAGAACCCCACCCTCGCCTGGGGTCTATGGACAGGCTTGGTGGTACTGCCCCTCTATTTCTCCGCCCTGCTTGCCAAGCTGATCCGGGCCCGGGCGGAGGCCGAGGCGGCCAACCGGGCGAAGAGCCAGTTCCTGGCCAACATGAGCCACGAGATCCGGACCCCCATGAACGGGGTCATCGGCATGATCGATCTCCTGGGGGACACCTCCCTGACCCCCATGCAGCGGCATTTCACCCAGACGGCCCAGCGTTCCGCCCGGGCCCTCCTGGAGCTCCTGGAGAACGTGCTCGACCTGTCCAAGATTGAGGCCGGGAAGCTCACCCTCCAGGAGGAGGACTTCGACCTGTACGCCACCGTACGCGGAACGGTGGACATGCTGGCCCATCAGGCCGAGCAGAAAGGCCTCCGGCTGGACCTGCACATCGATCCGCACACCCCTTGCCGGGTGCGGGGGGACGAGGTACGCCTGCGCCAGATCCTGATCAACCTGATCAACAACGCCATCAAGTTCACCGAGAGGGGCCATGTGGAGGTGCGGATATGCCCCTCCCCGGAGCCGGAGGGTAGCCTCAGGGTCTGCTTCGAGGTGGTGGATACGGGCATCGGCATCGCCGAGGATGTCCAGGAGCACATCTTCGAGGTGTTCACGCAGGCGGATGGGTCCATCACCCGGCGTTACGGCGGCACGGGTCTGGGAACGGCCATCTCCAAGCAGCTGGTAAATCTCCTCGGGGGCACCATTCAGGTGGAGAGCCACCCGGGGATCGGGACCCTCTTTCAGGTCTCCCTCCCCTGGCAGCCCCCGGAGCAGGAGGCGGGGGCAGAGGTCATGGGGCCGGGTGGCGGCGTGCTGCTCCTGACCCGCGATCCGGTGCTGCGCGACAGGTTGATGGAATGGTTCGCCCTCTGGGGCCTCCAAGCGGAGGTGGTGGGGAGCCAGGACGAGGTGCTGGCCCGGACCGGGCGGCCGGGAGCCCGTTTCCGGGGCGTGGTCATCGACGAGGGGGAGCTCCTGGATCCCTCGGCCTTCCTCGCCTGCTGCCGCGCTCCGGGAAATCCGTCCGATCCGGGCCTGGTGCTGCTGCGGCGGGATCCAGACAGCCGGCGGCTCCAGGGCCTGGAGGGGCGCTTCGATTCCGTCCTCGACCTGCCTCCCGACAAGCCGTTACTTTTCAATGCGCTGTATGCCCTTCAGGCCGAGCTGCCGCGGGACGAGCGGGTGGTGGACCTGGCCCGGCGGCGGGCAAAACGGCAAGGCCGGGAACGGCCCCGCTACATCCTGGTGGCGGAGGATAATCCGACCAACCAGGAGGTGATCGGGCTGATCCTGGAGAAGGGGGGCTACGCGGCCCGAACGGTCGCCGACGGCGAGGAGGCCTTGCAGGCCCTGGAGGAGGAGGCCTTCGATCTCGCCATTCTGGATATGCATATGCCGGAGCGCAGCGGGCCGGAGGTGGTCAAGCTGCACCGGTTCATGGATACCGGCGATCGGCCCATGCCCTTCGTGCTCCTCACCGCCAATGTAACGAGCGAGGCGGCGCGGGAGGCAGAGGAAGCGGGGGTGGCCGCCTTCCTGACCAAGCCGGTGGAGGCCCAGCGACTGCTGGAGACCCTGGAGCAGGCCCTGGACCGGGGGGCGGCTCCGGCGGGGGCCGGCACACCATCCGGGGAAGCCGCCGAGACCGAGGAAGGCGCCTTGGTTTCGTCCCGCACCATGAAGGAGTTGGCGGGCATGAGTCGGGACCCCTCCCTGCTTGCCGACCTGATTCAGGGCTTTCTGCGGGATTCCGAGGACCTGCTGGAGCGGATGGAGAAGGCGGCGGAGGAGTGTCGGCTGGAGGAGCTGCAGGGATGTGCCCATTCCCTGAAGGGGAGCGCGGGCAACCTGGGGGTGGAGGCGGTCGCCAATGTGTGCGAGCGCCTGCAACGGGCTAGCGCCACGGACCTGGCCGCAGGGGGCATTGCCCACGAGCTGGAAGGGCTGCGGGACCTGCTGGCGCGGGCCCGCCCTGCCCTTCTGCTGCATGCCAGCGGTCAGCTCCAGCATTGACCACCGGCATGCCGCTACTTCCTCACTCGGCCCGGGAGAGCTTCTGACCCGTCCGCCGATCCTGAGCCCGCACCAAGCGCTCCATGGTCCGGAGCTCGCGTTCCCCCAGCCCCAAAGCCGAGTCGACCCAGAGTTCGGTGATGTCCCGCAGCTCCTCGAAGGGTACCCGGTTGTGGGAGGAGTGGATGCGCCGCAGGAGCCCGTGCACGGAACTGTGCTTTTCCGCCTCGGCAATGTACTCGACGAGCTTCTCGCGCCCCTGCCCGGGCTCGGCGAGTACATCCACCACCCCCATCTCGTAAAGCTCCTCGGCTTCATAAAGCCGGCCCGACAGGATCATGCGCTCGGCCAGGGAGGGCGCAATCCGCCTGGAAAGGTAGCTGTAGGCTCCCATGCCCGGAAACAGGTTGAACAGCACCTCGGGGAAGCCCATTTGGGTTCCCTTCTCCGCGATTACCACGTTGCAGGAAAGGGCCGCCTCCAAGCCGCCACCCTGGGCCCGCCCTTCCACCAGCGCCAGACTGGTAAGGGGTAGGTCCATTCCCACCGAGAACCGGTGCCCGGCCCGAACGCAGGCCAAGGCGTAACCCAGCAGGCCCTCTCGGTCTCCGGCCCGGATCAGGGAGAGGAAGCGGGACAGATCACCCCCGAAGTTGTAGATTCCGTCCAGATTGGAGGCCAGCACCATGTAGCGGATGTCCGGGGAGCGCCTCTGCGGCTGCTGCCGCACCCGGTGCGCAACCTCTTTCTGGAAGGCCTCGATATCTGCGAGCAGTTCGGGGGTGAAGGCAGGACGGGGTTGCGGGGCCATGTTCAAAGTTGCCACCCCCAGCTCGCGGTCAAGCTCGACCTCCGACTGCTGATACACGTGGCTGGCTTCGGGGAATTGGAACAGATTGCTCATGGTGCGCTCCTTCTTGGAGGTTGTGGGGCCGCCCAGCAGACGACCGGGGAGGTAGCCGCCCCGTCGGGAACCGGCGGGGCGGTGGAAACTGGTAGCCTGCCTGGGGGACCGGGCCGGTGGGGGCCTCGGGAAGGGACGGCGAGAGGATGCACCAAGAGCGTAAGAGAAGAACCAGCGGGCCGCTGGCTGTTGGGCAAGATGGCACGGAGCCCCCCTTTTTGGCTCGTTTCCTGCGCCTCTCCCAGACTAACCCATTGAACAGCAAAGGGAAGGGGCTATACCGGACGATCGTCCAAGGGTTGGGGAGTCCGGACCCTTGGCCCCTATCTGCCCAAGCCCTATAATGCGGTTTTGACGGAAACCCACTTCCCGAAGCCCGCCCATGCCCCGCAAGCTCCATATCCGCACCTTCGGCTGCCAGATGAACGAGCACGATTCCACCCGCATGGTGGACCTGCTCGACTCCGCCCTGGGGGTGGAGTGCACCGAGGATCCCGCCGAGGCCGACATCCTGCTGCTCAATACCTGTTCCGTGCGCGAGAAGCCCCAGGAAAAGGTCTTCTCCGAGCTGGGGCGCTGGCGGCCCTTCAAGGAGGCCCGGCCGGGGACCCTGATCGGGGTGGGGGGCTGCGTGGCCCAGCAGGAGGGGGAGCGCATCCGTCGGCGCGCCCCCTACGTGGACCTCGTCTTCGGGCCGCAGACCATCCACCGCCTGCCGGAGATGATCGCGGCCGCCGAGCGGGAGCGCTCCGGCGTGGTGGACGTGGATTTCCCGGAGATCGAGAAGTTCGACCACCTGCCGGCACCCCGGGTGGAGAAGGCCCGCGCCTTCGTCACCATCATGGAAGGCTGCGACAAGTTTTGTACCTTCTGCGTGGTGCCCTACACGCGGGGGCGGGAGCTCTCCCGGCCCTTCGACGACGTGCTCGCCGAATGCTACGAGCTGGCCCAGCAGGGGGTGCGCGAGGTCACCCTGCTCGGCCAGAACGTCAACGGCTACCGCGGGGCCATGGAGGACGGCACCGAGGCGGATCTGGGCCTGCTGCTCTACTATCTGGCGGGCATCGAGGGCCTCGACCGGCTGCGCTTCACCACCTCCCATCCCAACGAGTTCGGCGAGGGGCTGATCGAGGCCTTCGCCGAGCTGCCCGAGCTGGTCTCCCACCTGCACCTGCCGGTGCAGACCGGCTCCGACCGGCTCCTGGCCCGCATGCACCGCAACCACACCCGGGCGGAGTTCCTGGACAAGGTGGAGCGGCTGCGCACGGTGCGCCCCGACATGTCCATCGGCAGCGACTTCATCGTCGGCTTCCCAGGGGAGACCGACGAGGACTTCCAGGACACCCTGGACCTCGTGGCCGAGGCCGACCTGGACCATTCCTTCTCCTTCAAGTACAGCCCGCGCCCCGGGACCCTGGCGGCCGAGGTGCCCGACGACGTCCCCGAGGCGGTCAAGCAGGAGCGCCTCACCATCCTCCAGAACCGCCTCGGCCAGCAGACCATGGAGAAGAGCCGTGCCCTGGTGGGGCGGGAGGTGGAGGTGCTGGTGGAGGGGCCCAGCCGCAAGGACCCCAACGAGGTCATGGGGCGCACCCCCTGCAACCGCATCGTGAACTTCCCCGCGCCGGAGGAGACCGTGGGCAGCCTGGTGCGGGTGACCGTCACCGAGGCCCTGCCCAACTCCCTCCGCGGCCGGCTGAGTCGGGAGGCCGCCGTGGAGCGGGCGGTCTGAGGTCCGGGTGGTCCCGGCCTCCCGTGGCCAACGGGGAACCCGTCGCGCGTGATCGGATCCCAGAGCCATCCATACCGTATTCCATCGCTTGCCGGGGCGGCGCCCCGGCGCCATGCTGATCGCAAATCCCCCCGGTATCGGGGAGGTGAGGTACTGCCTGTGAACGATTCCGTCCCCGCCCCTGATGGCGTCGAGGAGGTCCACCCGGTGGTGGTGCAGCTCCCGCCGGAGGCTTCGGACCTCCCCGACCCCGCCCGGATCCGGGAGTGGGTCCACGCCGCCCTGGCCGGGGTCCCCGAGGAGGCCCAGGCCGGGGAGGTGGTGGTGCGCGCTGAGGACGGGGAGGCCATGGCCGAGCTGAACGCCAGCTTCCGGGGCAAGGCAGGGCCCACCAATGTGCTTTCCTTCCCCGCCGACCTGCCGCCGGGGCCCTGGGAGTCGATGCTCGGGGACCTGGTGATCTGTCCGGAGGTGGTGGCCCGGGAAGCGGCCGAGCAAGGAAAACCTCTGCAGGCCCATTGGGCCCACATGGTGGTGCACGGCACTCTGCACCTGCTTGGCTACGACCATATGGCGCCCGATGAGGCGGAGGAGATGGAGGCGCTGGAGCGGGAGATAATGGCGCAGTTAGGATTCCGGGACCCCTATGCGGAGGAGTAGAGCGGTGGCGGAAGAAGGCCCCAGACGACGAAGTTGGATTGAGCGTTTGACGCGGGGGCTCGGAGCGGCCCCCGAGTCCCGGGAGGACCTCCTGGAGATCCTGCGGGAGGCCGAGTACCAGGGCCTCCTCGATCCTGAAGACCTGCACATGATCGAGGGGATCTTCAAGATCTCTGGCACCCGGGTGCGGGACGTCATGGTTCCCCGGGGCCAGATGGAGGTGGTTCGCACCGACGAGGCGCCGGAGGATTTCATTCCCCGCATCGTCGAGGTGGGCTACAGCCGCCTGCCGGTGGTGGGCGAGGACCGCGACGACGTCCGCGGCATCCTGTACGCCAAGGATCTGCTGCGCTACTGGGCCGCCGAGCAGCGTGACCAGTTCGACCTTCTCTCCGTCATCCGCCAGCCGGTGTTTGTCCCCGAGAGCAAGCACATCGACAGCCTCCTCCACGAGTTCCGCGCCAGCCGCAACCACATGGCCATCGTGGTCAACGAGTTCGGCGGCACCGCCGGGCTGGTGACCATCGAGGACGTCCTCGAGGAGATCGTCGGCGAGATCGAGGACGAGTTCGACATCGAGGCGGTCATGGTGGAGCAGCGCGGCCGCGGCCGCTTCCAGGTGGACGCCCAGATCCCGCTGGAGACCTTCGCGGCCCGCTTCGGCGCCCGTCTGGAGGCTGAGGGCGTGGATACCCTGGGCGGCTGGATGGTGCGGGAGATGGGCCACCTCCCGGAGGTGGGCGAGTCCCTGCGGGTGGACGGCCTGCTCCTGGAGGTGATCCGCGCCGACCGCCGCCGGATCCGCAGCATCCGGGTGGTGGAGGTGGGCGAGGCGGAGGCCGGAGCCCAGGGCGGAGCGGGCTGAACCATCCCATGGAGACCCGCGCCTTGGCGGAAGACCCGCCCGTGACCGGCCGCGCTCGCACCCTGGCGGTGGACCTCGCCTATCTGGCCGCCGGCATGCTGGCCCCCCTGGCCTTCGCACCATGGGACTGGTACGCCCTGGCCTGGGTGCTCCTGATCCCCCTCTTCCTCGCCACGGAGATCCCCGCCTCGGGGGTGCGTTTCCGCCGCGGCCTGGCTTTCGGCCTGGGCATGTTCGGCGCCGGCCTGCACTGGCTGCTGCCCACCATCCACACCTTCGGCCACATGCCCCTCGCCCTGGCGGTGCCCACCTGGGCCCTGCTGGTGGCCTATTGCGCCCTCTACCCCGCCCTCTTCGCCCTGGCCGGGGGCTGGCTGGGCGGGGGCTGGCTGGGCGGGCCCCGCCCTTGGCGCATGGCGCTGGGCCTGCCCCTGCTGTGGGTAGCCCTGGAGGGGCTCCGCGGCCTGGCCTTCACCGGCTTCCCGTGGCTGACCCTGGGGGTGACCCAGACCCAGGGACCCCTGGCCGGCTTGTTCCCGGTGGTGGGCAGTCTGGGCGCAGGGCTGGCGGTGGCCTGCGTCAACGGCGCCCTGCTGCTCGCCTACCTGGCCCGGGACCGGGGCATCCTCCTGCCCCTGGCCTGGCTCGGCGGTGCGGCTGCGGTGGTGGGGGCGGGGCTCCTGGCCGCCACCCCCACCTGGACCAGCCCGTCGGGAAGCCCCCTGCGCGCGGCCCTGGTGCAGGGGGCGGTGCCGCAGGAGATGAAGTGGAGCGCGGAGCGGCGGGCGGCCATCCTGGAGCGCTACCGCCGGCTAACCCTGGCGAATCTGGACGCCGATCTGGTGGTGTGGCCGGAAACCGCCGTGCCCCTGTTCGCCGACCGGGTGGGGGACTATCTGGACGCCCTGGAGCGGACGGTGGCGGCGCGGGGGGGCACCCTGCTGCTGGGGGTCCCGGAGCGCGACTGGGAGGACGGCGAGCGGCGCAACTACAACGCCGCCATGGCCCTGGGGGCCGGGGACCAGCAGCCCTATCGCAAGCGGCACCTGGTGCCCTTCGGCGAGTACGTGCCGCTGCCGTCGCTGCTGTTCTTCGCCGAGCGCTTCGTGCCCGGGGAGGGGGTCTTCGCCGCCGGGGAGAGCGCCGCGCCGCTGGAGGTGGACGGGCACCGGGCGGGGATGTCCATCTGTTACGAGGACGCCTTCCCCCGGGAGGTAGCCGCCACGGTGCGGGAGGGGGCGGACCTGTTGGTGAACGTCACCAACGACGCTTGGTTCGGCGGCTCCATCGGCCCGGACCAGCACGCCCAGCTGGCCCGCGTCCGGGCCATGGAGATGGGGCGGCCGCTGCTGCGGGTGGCCAACACCGGCATCACCTACGCCGCCGACCATCGGGGCCGGGTGCTGGAGCGCATCCCCCGCGACGAGCCCGGCGTGGCCCGGGCGACCGTCCAGCCGCGCATCGGCGCCACCCCCTACCAGTGGCTGAGCCGGGGCTGGCTGCTGGGCGGGGTGCTCGCCGGTCTGGGGCTGTTCGTCCTCCTGGCGCGGCGACGCGGGAGGCTGGTGTAGGAGCGGCCGTCCCGGCCGCGACAACCCGCAACCAAGCTTCAAACCTGAATCTTCGGACCGGAGCGGCAGCCCTCGCTGCGACCAATGCGCCTCGGAGACAAATCGCGGCCGGGACGGCCGCTCCTACCATTCCCTCTCCCGCCCTTGCAGTATTTGGGGCGCGGGCTTACCCGGGCCCGATCTCCCCGCCCTCAATCCAGCCCCAGCTCCTCCCAGAACCCGTCCACCCGCTCCCGGGTGGCGGCGTCCATGCGCACTGGGTGGCCCCACTCGCGCTGCGTCTCGCCCGGCCACTTGTTGGTGGCGTCGATGCCCATCTTGGAGCCCAGCCCTGACACCGGCGAGGCGAAATCCAGGTAGTCGATGGGGCTGTTGTCTACCAGGTGGGCATCGCGCACCGGATCCACGCGGGTGGTCAGGGCCCAGATGACGTCCTGCCAGTCGCGGGTATTGATATCGTCGTCCACCACCACCACGAACTTGGTGTACATGAACTGGCGCAGAAAGGACCACACCCCCATCATCACCCGCTTGGCGTGGCCGGGGTACTGCTTCTTCATGGACACCACCGCCATGCGGTAGGAGCAGCCTTCCATGGGCAGGTAGAAGTCGGTGATCTCCGGGAACTGCTTCTGCAGCAGCGGGATGAACAGCTCGTTCATGGCCAGGCCGAGCACGGCGGGCTCGTCCGGCGGCCGCCCGGTGTAGGTGGTGTGGTAGATGGGGTCGCGGCGGTGGGTGATGCGCTCCACGGTGAGCACCGGGAAGCGCTCCTGCTCGTTGTAGTAGCCGGTGTGGTCGCCGAAGGGCCCCTCCACCGCCAGGTCGTCCGGATAGATGTGGCCCTCCAGCACGATCTCCGTGTGCGCCGGGATCTGCAGGTCCACGCCGATGCCGGTGGCCAGCTCCGTGCGCGCGTCGCGCAGCAGGCCGGCGAACTGGTGCTCGGAGAGGGTATCCGGGATGGGGGTAACGGCGGCCAGGATGGTGGCCGGATCGGGCCCCAGCGCCACCGCCACCGGAAACGGCTTATCCCCATGGACTTCTCGCCAGCGCTGGTAGTCCAGCGCCCCGCCGCGGTGCGCCAGCCAGCGCATGATCACGCGGTTGGGGCCGATGACCTGCTGGCGGTAGATGCCCATGTTCTGCCGGTCGCGGTCCGGCCCGCGGGTCAGGGTGATGCCCCAGGTGATGAGCGGCCCGGCGTCCTCCGGCCAGCAGGTCTGCACCGGCAGGGTGGAAAGGTCCACGTCCTCCCCCTCCACCACCACCTCCTGGCAGGGCGGGCTCCGGCGCTCCTTGGGGCGCATGTTCAGGGCCTTGCGCAGGATCGGCACGGTGTCCCACAGCTCGCGGAAGCCCCCCGGCGGCTCGGGCTCCTTGAGGTAGGCCAGCAGCTGCCCCACCTCGCGCAGCTCCGTGGTGGAGGAGCGGCCCATGCCCATGGCCACCCGGTTGGCGGTGCCGAACAGGTTGGCCAGTGCCGGCATGGAACCGCCGGTGGGCTGCTCGAACAGCAGGGCGGGCCCGCCCCGGCGCAGCACCCGGTCACTGATCTCGGTCATCTCCAGGTGGGAATCCACCGGGTGGGCGATGCGCTTGAGCTCGCCCCGCTGCTCTAGATCGGCAATGAAGGCGCGGAGGTCTTTCATGGAGCCTTTTCCAAAAGATAAACCGCCAAGGACGCCAAGATCGCCAAGAAAAAAGACGAACGGAAAAGGCCGAAAAAAATCGTTGGGACCGGAGAAAGTTTTGGTTAACGAATTTTCGGGTTTTGTCTTTACTTGGGGCTCTTGGCGTCCTTGGCGGTTAGTTATTTCTGTTTTGCGGTGTAAAAGGTATCAGGCGGTGAGGTACTCCAGCACGATGCCGGCGAACACCGCCCCCCCGAGCCACTGGTTGTTCAGGAACGCCCGCAGGCACGGGCCGCGCGCGCGATCCCGGATCAGCCAGTGCTGGTAAAGCCCGAAGCCCACGGCGCCCAGCAGGCCCAGGGCGTACCAGACGCCGAAGCCCGCCAAATAGCCCACAACCCCCATCAGGGCGAGGGCGATCAACTGGTTCACCCCCACCGCCACCCGGTCCCACCGCCCGAACAGGATGGCCGTGGAGCGCACGCCGATGGCCAGATCGTCGGGCCGATCCTCCATGGCGTACATGGTGTCGTAGGCCACCGTCCAGAAGATGTTGGCCGCCAGCAGGATCCAGGCCACCGCCGGAACCTGCCCCGATACGGCGGCGAAGCTCATGGGGATGCCCCAGCCGAAGGCCACGCCCAGGTAGGCCTGGGGCATGTGGGTGAAACGCTTGAAGAAGGGATAGGTGGCCGCCAGAACCACCGCCACCAGGGCCAGGTACAGGGTCAGGCGGTTGAGGAGCAGCACCAGCCCGAAGGCCACTAGGCACAGCGCCACGAACAGAGCGATGGCCTCCCCCGGACGCACCTCACCGCTGGCCAGGGGCCGCTCCGCGGTGCGCTGCACGTGGGGGTCGAAGTCGCGGTCGGCGTAGTCGTTGATCACGCAGCCCGCCGAGCGCATGAGCAGCGTGCCGACCACGAAGACGACGACGATCCAGGCCGGCGGGCTGCCCTCCCCCGCGATCCACAGCGCCCACAGGGTGGGCCACAGCAGCAGCAGGGTGCCGATGGGCCGGTGCAGCCGCATCAGGCGGGCGTAGGCCCCCAGCTTGGTGGTCAGGGCTGCGGCGGGCATAACGCCTCCATGGCCGGAAGGAAGACCTCCCCCACCAGCAGACGCTCGGCGCCCACCCGGTGCAGGGAGCGGCGCGCCCACAGGGTGGCCCCGTCGGCGTCGGACACCGGCGCGGCCTCCAGGGACAGGCGCTCGGCGTCGCTCCCGGGCTCGAACAATTGGTCGCCCAGGGGCTGCTCCCCCGGGTCGGGCAGGGCCTGGCCGGGGATCCAGCTGCGGGCGAACACCACCTCTCGGCCGCCGCACAGCAACCAGACCTCGCGCTGCAGCACGGGGCTGCCCGCGGACAGGCGGAGCAGATCCGCACCGGCCGGTGGAAGGGAGACGGTGACCCGCCGGTGGATGCGCAGTCCGAATTCCTGCGGGCAGGCCGCCCGCAGGGCCCCCGTCAGCGAACCGCCGCAGGCCAGCCAGGCCGCCAGGCCGGGGTCCGGCGCCCACGGCCCCCCCAGCACCGCGGGATCCCGCCAGGGTTCCCGGGCGGGGAAGAGGTCGTCTGCGGTGGGAAAGGGATCGTCCATGATCGAGGGCTCTCGCCGGCGGTCGCAGGCGGGATTCTAGCGCAGCCGAGGATCGGCGTCAGGAGGCGGAATCCCCCGCATCGAGCCGGCGGTACTGCACCGCTTCGGCGATGTGGGCCCGGGCGATGCGGTCGGTGCCGGTTAGGTCGGCGATGGTGCGGGCCA
This sequence comes from Thiohalorhabdus denitrificans, assembly GCF_001399755.1. Lineage (NCBI taxonomy): Bacteria > Pseudomonadati > Pseudomonadota > Gammaproteobacteria > Thiohalorhabdales > Thiohalorhabdaceae > Thiohalorhabdus > Thiohalorhabdus denitrificans. The sequence continues at coordinate 206,823 of NZ_LJCP01000006.1, forward strand.
GCTTGAGGATGCGGTGGTAGGCGCGGGCCGACAGGCCCAGGCGCTTGCTGGCGGTTTCCAGGAAGGCCAGACCGTCCGCGTCCGGCTGGCAGTGCTCCTCCACCCCCCGGGCGGTGAGCGCCGCCGCCGGAACCCCCAGCAGTTGCAGCTGGCGCTCCCGGGTGGCCTCCACCCGGGCCCGTACCGCGGCGCTGGGCTCCTCGCCGCCATTCCCCTGCCCGGGTCGCAGCTCCTCCACCGGCAGGGCCGGCACCTCCAGCTGCAGGTCGATGCGGTCCAGCAGGGGCCCGGACAGCTTGCCCCGGTAGCGCTGGATCTGGGCCGGGGTGCAGGCGCAGGCCTGGCGGGAATCGCCGAGGTGGCCGCACGGGCACGGGTTCATGGCGGCGAGCAGTTGGAAACGCGCCGGGAAGCGGGTGGTGGCGCGCGCCCGGGCGATGGTCACCTCCCCCGTCTCCAGGGGCTCGCGCAGGGCCTCCAGGGTGCGACGGTCGAATTCGGGAAGCTCGTCGAGGAACAGCACCCCCCGGTGGGCGCGGGTGATCTCCCCGGGCCGGGGCGGGCTGCCGCCGCCCACCAGCGCCGGCAGGGAGGCGGAATGGTGCGGATCCTGGAAGGGGGGATGGGGATCCAGGGCGGCCACGCGCTCGCCGCGCACGGACCGGATCCGGGCCACCTCCACCTGGGCGTCCCGGTCGAGGGGCGGCAGGATGCCGGGCAGGCAGCGGGCCAGCAAGGTCTTACCGGCCCCGGGCGGACCGGACAGCAAGATAATGTGTCCCTTTTAAGTTACTCTGACAACTTCCCTTGTAACCGGGAGGCCCTATGCCCAAAGCCTACTCCTACGTCCGCTTTTCGCACCCAGACCAAGCACGTGGCGACTCCCAGCGCCGCCAAGTGGAAGCGGCCCGCCAGTGGGCCGAACGCAACGGCTACGAATTCGATGAAAGCAATACCCTAGCGGACCACGGGGTCAGCGCCTACCACGGAGACAACCTAACCGAGGGGTCGCTCGGGGCATTCATTCAGGCCGTACAGGACGGCCATATCCCCCCGGGTTCTGTCCTCGTCGTCGAGAGCCTCGACCGCATCAGTCGGGAGCAGATCCACGCGACCCTAAGCCGGTTCATGGACCTTCTCGCCCGGGGGATCGAGATCGTCACCCTGACTGACAATAAGCACTACACCACCCAGAGCTTGAACGATCTGGCCGACCTCATGACTTCCCTTGTGGTTATGGCCCGGGCTTACGAGGAGTCGGCAACCAAAGCCCAGCGGTTGGCAGCCTCTTGGGAAGAAAAGCGCCGAAAAGCCCGTGAGGGGGAGGAAAAGGCGACAGCCCAGTGCCCGGCTTGGCTACGCCTTTCCGAAGACCGGAAGGCCTTTGAGGTAATAGAGGACCGAGCCGAGGTCGTGCGCCGCATTTTCCAGTTATCCAGTGATGGAGAGGGAAACAAAAGGATCGCGAAAATTCTCAACGAGGAAGGGGTCCCTGCCTTCCGATCAAAGAACGGCTGGCAACCCTCCTACATTCAAAAGATCCTCCAGTCTGAGGCCGTGTTTGGCCGCTACCAGCCCTGCACAAGCCCAGGAGGCAGGGGGAAGCCCCAGCCGGACGGCGATCCCATCGACGGTTACTACCCCGCCGTAGTCGATGAAGCCACTTTCTACGCGGCCAAAGTTGCACGGGAACGCCGTAAAGTTGCCCGGGCCGGGGGCCGACCCAACAAAGAGGTCACAAACATTCTCCGGGGCCTCGTCGCCTGCGGTCGTTGCGGGGAATCGATGCATTACCTTTGGAAAGGTGACAGTGAGATAGACCGGGCGATCTATCAGTGTGGCGGGTACTTGCGAGGTTCTGGATGTGACCACTCCTACACATACCCCTACGACCCCGTTATCCAGGAGGTCTCGTTTTCCGAACAAGCCAGCAGGGCCATGTTCGAAGATGAACGAAGAGCCGAGGCGGAGCGGTCGGAAGCCGAAGCAGACCGGTTATCGGAAGAGATAACCCGCAAGAGTCGGGCCCTTGACCGCCTCCTTGAGATGTTCGGTGACGAGGAACCAACCAGGGAGATCCAGGACCGCGTTAAAGTCCTATCCACTGAGTTGGACGATCTTCGGAATCAGCATCAGCGGGCTAAGGAACACGCTAAAGGACTGCGGGCTAACGATCTGATTGAGGAGGTGGAGGAGGGGCGAGAGCCGAAATCAGGACCCGCACAAGCTGGCCCGGATAACCGCATGGCGCAGCGCGTGCGCGAAGTGGTCAGGAAAGTGGTCTTTTTGGAGGGGACTATATCCATCCACTTTCACCATGGCATTCCCTCCGAGTTGGGCGAGATCCGCAAGCCGCTCGGGCCGCACAACAAGATCCTGACCCAGGCCGAGGAGGAGGAGCTCGCGCAGCTCCGGCGAGAGCAATTTCTGCCTCTCAATGAACTCCAGGACGAGGCCCGGCGCCGGTTCAACAAGGAGCTTTCGACCAGCGCCATGCACAGGGCCATGAAACGGCACGGGCTCGGTAACCTGTACCGGCTTCGCAGAGGTGAGGGAATAGGATAAGCTCGAATTCCTCTGCACCAGTTTCGGCGGCGACCTTGAATCCCCTTTGTTTCGCCGCCGGGCCCCGCCTTCGGGCGGGGCTTTTTAGTTTCTGCCTCAGGAGTAGGTTATGGCTTTATGGGAAGTCAGGGCCCGGTCCGCTGAACTGCTGTCGGGCCCCTTTTCCGAATACGACAGGCTTATCCAGGAATGCTTCGAGGTTATCGCCGAGTGCATCGACCTGTGCAGCCACCGCCGGGACCAAGCGTATTTTCTGGCGACGGGTCTGGCTTTGACCAAGGCCCGCCGGTTCGCTTTAGGGTCTTACTCCTTGATGTTGGACGGCCTTGGCCAGGAGGGCGGCGCCCTCCTCAGGCCGCTCATCGAGTACTACGAGCTTCTGACCTTTGTCCGCATGTTCCCCCATCGCGCCCAGGAGGTGATCGACAACCGGCAGCCTTCTGCGGGGAAGGTGGCTCAGGAAATTGAAGGCCGATGGAAGGGCTTGCGGGAGTATCTGAATGATCATGCCTCCCATGGATCGTTTTCCGATCATTCCACAGGCCACCTGTACCGGGCGGATGGCTCCCTCGCTTCCGGCGAAAACGTTGGCGAGGAGACTCTTGGAACCAACATGTCCGTTTTCTACGCCGTCTCCTGGTTGGTCGCGGCGGAGGGTGTCCATAACCTCTCAGAAGGCGAAGCTGGATTGGTGAACGATCAAGCCTGGAAGCTCGAAAGCCTTAAAGCGGAGAGCTACCAAGTTTTTGACTTCGAGAAGGGCCGGACTTAAAACCCAATTTTGGGTTCGTATATGGGTAGCAATTACCCGGTAGCCCAAGGACTATACCCCCCCCTCCCAAATAGGCGTTTTTCCGGTAATTTGGGGATTGTCGACCCCCGTCCCTCAAAGGAGGTTGCCTTGGGCAATATTTTGGACGGGGGGCGCCGAGCCGGTTAGTTGCTGGTCTAGAAACCGGGCTGAATGGCCCCCCAGCAAGGCCCGGAGAGGCCACCCAAGGCCGGCACGGGCAATGCGGGTAATAGCTGACACCGACCAACAGAAGGGGCCTATGTTGGCTCGTTAACGTCGGTCGCCCCCGTAACCCACGGCCCCGCCGGATTCGGCGGGGCTTTTTACTCGATGCCGTACTTTTCCTTGAGCCTAGCCCTTAACTTCTTGGCGTCGTAGGTGAACACATCCTCGGGTTTTTCCTGAAAGCAGACGATGATCTGCTCAGTACCCGGTTTGGTTACCGGGATCGTATTGCCGCCTTGGGTCGTAGTGGTGGCGTTCCCATAAACCGTATTCCCGGTTTGCTGGGCGTTAAAGTTGGTGGTGCTCGTTTGCGGGGTGGTTATGGTGCCCCGGGTGGTGGTCTTGTCGGAGCGGGCAATTGCGAAGTAGTTGAAGCCCTTTTCCAAGGTCAGCTCGGCCGACCTCAGCAGAGTAAAGTCCTGAGCTCGTTGGCGGGACGTATAGCCGTTCCCGTTGAAGTGAACTCGGAACATGTTGTCTTTGAGCTGCGTGGTTGAGTAGCCGCCCGTAAAGCCTTTCTCTTGGTAGGCCGTGGCGCATCCAGCCAGGATAAGCGCTGTTGCGCCAGCTAGTAGAATTCCTCGCATTGGCTCCTCCCCAAATTTGCCGCTAAATGCCAAGCAAGAACTTAGCGTAGGCGCTGACTACCCCGCCTACGATGAACCCGATAATGGTCCCCGCGATCATCCGCCGGTTCCGGCGGCGCTCAATTTCCGCTTGAGCATAGGACCGTCGAACCGGGTCGCTTTCCTTGTTGGTGTCCAGACGAGCGTACAGGTCCCCCAAGGGTACGATCCGAATCCGGTAAGCGTACTGAGCAAAGCTTCGGGAGCCACCCAGCCAGTTGTCCCCTTTGTGCTTGTCCTTGCCCCAGCGGTGACGACACCAGTCTCTAGCCCATTCCCAGGCTCCCATATGCCCTCTCAGCTTTATCCGTTAGGGTCATCAATATCGGTTCTAGGTAGGTGTTTTTCTTCCCAGGCGCGCTTCCAGTTGTGAACTTCTTCTCGGACGTCGGCAACTTGGTCGGTGAGGTCGTCGACCTCCGCCTCTTGCCTTTGTGTATCCACTGTTAACTTAGCTAGAAACGTGTTGGTTGCGGAAAGCTGGATGATCACAATTAAAACGAGTATCCCGACCCCTATCACAACCCAAAAAAGTGGCGAAAATTCCGATAATCCCATGACCTATCCCTAGTCGTTTGCTGATTTTCGGTTACGGTAAACCTTCGCAAACCACTCCGTCCCCGTCACCGTCCAAACGGTGGGGGTCGCCGGGCTTATGGCTCTCATAGAACTCCTGCGCGGCCCGTTGGGTGTCGAAGTCCGAGCAGTCCCGGTCCCGGCTCCCCGACGAACTCCCCCGACTTGCACCATTCCGCCATTGCCAGGGTGGGACAGGGTTTGAGGCGGCCCATAGGCCCCGCCCCTCCTCCCGGGCTTCCGCTTCCAAGTCAGGGAGCCTGGAGCCGGGTTCTAGGTAATGGTCATAGGCCCACGCGTGGCCTTGCTGCACCAGCCATGCGTTAATGTCCCGACCCTGGTGGTACACCCTCCCGATAAGCCGACCGTGACTACCCCTACCGTCCGTCTCGATCCGGACTGTCTCACCTAGGACCAGCCGACGGACTGCTTGGCCGGCTTCATCGCCGTGAGGCTGTCCGGATTCCGGGGTGTCGATTCCTCCCAGGCGCACTACCCTCTCGCCAAGCTCGATGGTGTCACCATCCCGGACGTGGGTAACTTCAGCCTCAAAATCCGCAGAGGCCGAACCTGTCAATAGGCAGCCGACAATCAGAAGAAAACCAACGATGTAATTGGGAGCCCGTTGTGGTTGGCTCTCAGTAACCTCCTCAGTCCTTCTCGCAGGTCTCCTTATTCTTTTCCAGGAAAGCGTGGGCACAGGTGTATCCCGCTTATTTTAAAAACAAAGGTAACGACATAAGAATAAGGAAAACGATGAATATCTTGACTCGGGAGGTATCTGCAATATCGTCTTCAAGTTGTTCTGGGTTACCGATACTAAGGAAAAAGGCAACAAGGGAGGGAAGCAGCAAAGAAAATGCGCCCATCTTTAGCCCCATGTAGAGGTTCTTTAATGGGACATTTTCTTCGCTGTTTATCCAAAACATGCCCCCTATTAAGCTAATAAAGAGAGCAGCAAGACCGAGATCTTTGTTATTCATTGGTATCTAGGCAGGAGGTTCAAGCCCGAGGGCTAGAAACATTAGGGCAATTAGGACCGCGGCCCCCACGAGCAAACGGAAACGGGCCTTATAGTGATCAAAATTTTTCAATAAAAACTGCGGGCTGTACACCAAGATACCGCCGAGAGCAAAAGACCCCATTACTGAGCCAAGGCCTTGTCCCAGAGCACTTTCCAGGGGAAGTGCTTTCAGGACCATATATCCCAAAGAGGTTAGCGCCCATAGGGTTGCTGCCCCGAGCCAAAAGCGGGATTGCTCCATAGTTCTCTTCCTTGCCCTCAAGTTGAAATAGGCGTGGACAGTCACAACGATGCCGCAACTAAAGTGGACAAAATACCTTTAGAGGTCAACCTCGGGGGGCGGAAGCAAGAGGCTTTACAAAATAGACTAATAACCTCTTTTTGCGGTGCGAACCTCCGAGGTTTCTTGGCGGGGTGGGCTTCTCCACCCTAAGGCTCGCCCCTAGCTTGTAGTTCCGCCTCAATCTCCTCCAGTTCCCCTTCGGTCAGTTGGGCACTGATGTTGGCATCAAAGCCTAATTCTTCCAGGTCGGTTGGGGCTCCATCCTCAGCAATCTCTTCCATTCGGAAGGCGTTCTCCCGTTCCGCCTTAAGTTGGTTGGCCCTCCGATGAAGTTCGGCGGTCGGCTTGTCTGTGTAGCACATCATTCTTGCCCCCCGAGGCTATGGCGGCGGTGGAATTCCGCCCTAGGTGTGGATCTCGGTTGCTTAACTCGGAAGTTTCTCGCAGCTCAGACTCTGACCTGAACCCAAAAAAAGAGCCCGGCGGGGTTGGTTTGGCGGCCACCCACCGGGCTTCACCCAGGTCAGATCTATGTCCCAGCCTATTCTCCCCACCCCTCCGGGTGAACCCTCTCAGCATTCCTACACCACCTGGATCGCTACGGCCAAAAAGGAATGGGCCAAGCAAGAGGCCCGAACCGCAAGGATCAATGGCGCCGGCCGCTACGCTGACCATCCTCACATCGACAAACTGGTTGAAGAGGCTGGCCGCCATGCCAGGGTCGACGTCGAGGTCTTTATCGGCCGGCTTCTTGAGCATGCCCATCCGGCTGGTTTGGACTCTAGGTCTGAGGATCCCGACATCCGCAAAAGGGCCAAGCAGCTAGCCTCCGTATGGTCCTACAAGGACTGGCTCCGTGTCTTTGAGTCGGATGCATGGCCCCTGGCCGCCGCCCAACTCGACGTGGCCCAAGTGGCACCCCCTCCAGGAACCCCGAAGGCAGCCGCCAAACGTGCAAAGAATGAGATGTGGTGGAGGCGGCGCCTACGGGACACACTTAGAACAGGTCGGGGGCGAATCGATACCCTGCTCGGCCTGGTCGAAAAGTACGTTTCCCCCTTCGCCGCCCAAAATCGTCGGGAACAAGAAACGAGGTCTCGGGAGACTCTTGAGCGGCTGGATGCCGTGAGCAATGAGGGTGACCGCGTGAATGTTGCCCAGGTTGCCGATGCGGGCCGCCGTGGGCGAGCTGCTCGCCTAAAAGCCCAGGCGTTTGGATATGCTGCCCGTGCTCAGGCGGAAGGTCTTACTGGGTATCTCGTCACCCTCACCTGCCCTTCCCGCATGCATCCCGGTTCCCATAAGTGGGACGGCACTATGCCGGACGAAGCCGCCGAATGGCTTAGGGAGCAGTGGCGGTTGTGGTACAACCGCGAAGGCCGCATGACCCAGAGCCGGGAACCGTTGCACGCCTATATGCTGTCCGTGGTCGAGCCTCATAAAGACGGAGCCCCACATCTCCATGCGGTCGTTTGGACCGACGAAGGGGACCGGCTAAGGGAGGGGCTGCGTGAATACTTCCTTTATGCCTCTGACCCCGAAGAACCGGGGGCCGATGAACGTCGTGTCCAAGTAGAGGCGGCCCGGAGCCAAGGTGGGGCCGTGGTTTACGCGCTTAAGTACGCGACCAAATACGCCACCCCGGAGGCCCTCACCCAGGAGACGGCCCCTAAAACAGAGCCCGAGTTTCGCCACGAGGACAATACTGTCGCCGTCCGAGCATGGCGGGGACAATGGGGAATACGGGGATTTGACTTCGCGGCCACGCACCAACAGGCTCCGCCCGTTGGAGTATGGGATGAACTTCGTAGGGTCCCCATGATGGATCCTACTCACCCTCTATTCCCCCAATGGCAAGCAGCCCAGGGAGCGGATTGGGCGGGGTTCATGGACTCTTGGTCCCAGGCCCCTTCCAGGGTCGTCTACGAAGTTAAGGTCAACGCCTACGGGGAGGAGGTGAGAGGTGCCCCCCGTGGAGTCGACCTCCGGGTTGGAGGCGCTTACCTCGAAACCCGCCCTTTGACTTGGTCTATTGAGCCAAAACCCCCGGAAGAAGACCCTGCCTGTTACGAAAAACCCGTCTCACCGGGCGTTGCAATTGTTGATAGAGGGCCAAGGGGGGCGACCGAACCTACGGGAACAGGGCCCAAAATGGCGGCCTTCCGGGGGACTGACCCCCCGCCACGAGACCTCGCGGTCTTTGATAGCGTTGCCGAGGACGACGACATTCCCTTCGACTACGAATAAAAGCAAAGGGGAAGGGCGGGATGTGCCTTGTTAGCAATTTTGGCTTAAAGGTAAGGCATTCTATTCGCATCCTGTTTCTTTGGATATGGAAACATTTCTTATTTTCCAGGAATTTGGCCTAACCTCTGTAGCATGGAATTTTGTTGTTTTAGGGGCTCCATTTTTATCAAACTGAACAACTCCGCAGACTTCTCTTTTTTTGTCTTCAAAGAAAAAGTGGGGTTCCGTTGCTACATGCATATTTTTAAATGCTGCCTTACTGTTTTTTGGGACTTTAAAATTTTCTTTCGCAGCTTTTTTAATTTCTTTAATTGTCCCGCTTTCCCAAGAATCCAGTTTTACTGGTGATGTAAGCATGTGGTATGCCCCTAAAACAATTAGAACAAGAGAAAATAAAAACCCGATAGATAGCATATCTTCAATTTGTATGCCCGTATAGCGCCCTAAAGCAGTAACAAAAAGAATAATAAAACCAATCCAAAAAATTACTTCCATAGAGTTTCCAATTACAAAGATGTTTGGCTTCTAGGGTATGAAGGATTGTACCCCTAAAAAAAGAGAAATTAAATTACTATAAACCTATTTGAAACAGCAGGCTGTTGAGGGGGGAGGGGGAGGAGACATTTTAAGGTTCCCCCTACTGGCCGGTGACTTCCCGAGCCCCCACTTGGCGGAATCTGGCTGTTTGCGCCTGCTCCGTGCGGGCCGGGCCTCCGGCCCAGTCCTCCTCCGCGGCCGGCGCCCTAGTGCGGCCACTTGCGGTCCACGATCTTCCGGCGGGGGTAGTACCCGCCGAGGACCGATAACCCCCAGCGCCCGGAGCTCCTCATGGCCGCAGCTTGCTTTGTTCCCCCCAGGGAGCCCGTTCTCGACCCGGGCATCCCGTCCCTACTCCGGGGTCTCCCCCGGGATCTCGTTACATTCATTCCGGCGGGGCCCGGAATGAATGTAACGCCAGGAGAAGGAGGGCCCGTTAACCGGTTAGCCGGGATGCCCGTGGGATCTCCGGCCCCCCTACCATGCTGGCTTGCTGGCCTCGCCGAGGATTCGCTTAACCTGGACGGTCTCCGTCAAGTAAAAGGAGAGCCAATGCCGAATCGCGGAAAAGGGGGAAAATCGTGAGCACTCAGCTTACTTTGCGAATCTCGGACGACCTTCTGGCCCAGGCCCAGGAGCAGGCCGGAGATAGCCGAGCGGAGGTCCTCCGCAGGTGGGTGGAGATGGGCGCCCGGGCCGAGGAATCCGTCCGCAACATCCAGGACCAGGTGGATGCCTTGCGGAGGGTGGTCGAGGAGCAGCAGGCCTTGATTGAGCGTCAGGCCGAGCGTCAGGCCCAGGAGGCCCAGGACGCCAAAGCTCGGGACGATGCCTTGGCCCGAAGGGTTGAGGAACTGATGAAGGGCCTCAAGGCCCAGGACCAGCACGCCCAGATTCTGAAGCGCGAAGTCTCGGGCCTCTGGCGGGGTCTCGGGGCGCAGCTCCTCAGTCGCCGTAAGCGCGACAACGAAGCGGCCCAGGCTGAGGCCCAGGAGCTCCGGGAGCTTGCTGGCCTCAAGTGAACCACTGCCGCCCCCCTCGGGGGATGAGATCGACGGCCCGGTCCAGCGCCGGGCCTTTCTCGTCCCTTGGGGCCGGTAGTGGTCCACGGCCGCAGCGCCGCTCGGGCCCCGGCTCGGAAGCGCAGCCGAAGGCGAGCATCCCAGCCGGGGAGCGGCGCAGGCAGAACCCAACCGAGGATGAGCACACAGCCGACGCACCTGTGCCGCTGGCATCGTCGGGCGGTTTCCGACATCCCAAAGGAGGAGGTCAACACACCCGACGCACCCTAGGTGCTGTACAAACGGGGGCTTCGTTGCGGCGCAGAAGCCCCCAGGAGCCCGTCTTACCGTGTCTTACCATTTGTCTTACCCCGTAAGACCCCTGCCAGCAGTGCCAGCATCCCTGCCAGCATTTGCCCCCGCTTGACCGCGCTTTCGGCGCGTCTTACTGCGTCTTATGGCTGCTGGCGGGGTCCGCATCCCACTAGAGATCCCGGACTAGGTGTGGGGTCAGTCCCTATTCGCCACAGACGAACGGCAAGGCGGAGCGCTTCATCCAGACAGCGCTCAACGAATGGGCCTATGCGGCGGAGTACAGCTCCTCCGAGCAGCGCCGCCAGCGGCTTCCCGAGTGGCTCAAGGAGTACAACTGGCTACGGCCGCATGGGAGCCTGAATGATCAGCCACCGGTCAGCGTGATCGGGTAACTGTGGACAACCTCTTGTTACAGCACAACTAGACCACGTAGTGCCCTGGACGGTAATACACAACACTCCTACTCTAGTAAGGAGCACTCGTAACTTACTACAAATAAAAGGACAACTGTATGAATATTAATAATCCAGCTAACTGTATTTTATTAGTACTGGCTATAGTGCTTACTGGCTGTGGCGGAGGTGGAGATGGAGGTGGTAGCTCCTCCAGTTCTTCCTTCATTCTCGAAGAGGGTATTGAAGTCTCAGATTCCACTCTCCGAACTTACCAAAACGGGGAGACCTGGGACTACTTGTTAGAAGGAACCCACGAAGATGGGTCTACAAAGGAAAACCTATCAGGAAGCTACAAAATATCCTATTTTACCAAAACGAAAACCGCTCCAGACACCCAGACCGTTGATACGGAAAGCATAAGCGGAAAACTAACCATCAGCGAGGGGTCCACTATAAATTCTAATATCCAAAATTATGTTTATCAGGATAGCAATGGAGACATGTATTATTATGGAGATCAAGAAGATGGATGGATTAAATCTGGTCCCGTCCTAAATACGCCTGGAACTATTTACACAGGGTACGCAAAGAGCCACAGCTTCACTTACGAGAACGGAGCCAGACACGAATCAACTGTAAACGTTGTCGGGACCGCCAAAGTGGAAACTCCTGCCGGTAGCTATGAGACCTACAAGATTGAGGGTTCCTCCACTATTACAGACACTGATGGATCCTACAAAAAATCCAATTCTACTTCTTGGTTTTCCCCGAAGCTAGGCCAGACAGTGATAAGAGAAAGGAATGTTTCCTACTACGACGCCTACGATTCCTTCGAAGATTCCTTTACCTGGACTATCAAGCTAACTGGGGGCAGTGCTACCTAACTGTGGGGTTTAACCGGTTTACGGTATTAACCGGTTAGGGCCGATCTAAACCGGTTAGAACTAAGAGTTGTCGCAGGGTTGTAAACAGGCTACGAAATGAGCAGCCCGTGCCCGCCGGCGGCGGCCACCTCCAGGGCCCGCTTGGCGGGCGCCTGCCCCCGCACGTCGGCCAGGTCGGGCGGGTGGTGGTCCGGGGGCGCCCCGGGAGCGGCGGGCGCCAGGTCGGACTCGCCGCGCAGGAAGGCGGTGACGGCGGTGAGGGAGGCGGCGCCGTGGACGGGAACGGTGCCCGCCACGGCCGCCTCGGCGGCGTTGGCCTCGGGCACCAGGAGCGCCTCCCCGGAACCGGCCAGGGCCAGAGCCGCGGCGAGGGCCCCGTGCACCGGGCGCAAGCGCCCGTCCAGGGTCAGCTCGCCAAGGAACTCCCGGCCCGCCAGGGCCTCCGCCGGCAGCTGGCCGGAGGCGGCCAGGATCCCCAGGGCGATGGGCAGGTCGAAGCGCCCGCCCTCCTTGGGCAGGTCCGCGGGGGCCAGGTTGACGGTGACGCGCGCGGTGGGGAAGTCGAAGCCGCTGTTCACCAGCGCGGCGCGCACGCGGTCCTTGGCCTCCCGCACCGCCGCCTCCGGCAGGCCCACGATGGCCAGCGCCGGCAGGCCGCCGGCCAGGTCCACCTCCACCTCCACGGCGGGGGAATCCACCCCCGCCAGGGCCCGGCTGCGTACCACCGCGTGGCCCATGCGCCCCCTTTCCCGCTGTGCCCCGGAGGGGGCCCGTTACTTGCGCGGCTCGTTGGGATCCCAGTCGGTGGAGGGATCCGCCGGATCCTCGGCCAGCGGCTCCGCGTCGAAGTGGGTCTCGCCGCTCCCCTCGGGGCGCTCGACGCCGAGGCGGGCCTCCAGCTCCTCCACCCGCTTCAGGGTGGCGTCCAGGGCCTGCTGCTGGCGGTCGAACTCCTCCCGGGTGATCAGGTCCATGCGCTCCAGGACGGGGCGGATCGCGTCGCGGACGGCCTGCTCCATGCGCTCCGGGGGCAGGCCCAGGCGGCCCAGGGCGCCGCCGATCTCGCGGGCGAGATTGTCCAGCAGGCTGGTGGTGGATTGGCTCATGGCTCCCTCCCGGGACGATGGGGAAAAACGCGGATTTCGCCCCATCCTAGCAGAGACTTGGGCGTTCCGGACCAGCCCCCGCACCCCGCGAAACGGGCCCGCCGGAGCGCGGGTTTTCCCATCCGTTTCAGGAACGTCCTATAATCCCCCCGAGCCTCCGGTACGCCGTCCGGAAAACCCCGCCAGCCCAAGGGATCGCCAGCCGCCATGACCGACCGGTCCACGCCCCCCTTCGTCCGCTCCTTCCGCGACGCTGCGCCCTACGTCCACGCCTTCCGGGGGCGGACCTTCGTGGTGGTGTTCGGCGGCGAGATGGTGGCCGAGGGCCAGTTCACCGCTCTGGCCCACGATCTGGCCCTGCTCAACAGCCTCGGCGTGCGGCTGGTGCTGGTGCACGGCGCGCGGCCCCAGATCGAGGACCGCATCGCCGCCCACGGCGCCGCGCCGCGCGTGGAACGGGGCTGGCGGGTCACCGACGCGGCCGCCCTGGGGGCGGTGAAGGAGGGCGTGGGCCGGTTGCGCCTGGAGGTCGAGGCGGCCCTGTCCATGGGCATGGCCCATACCCCCATGGCCGGGGCGGCTCTGCGGGTGGTGTCCGGCAATTTCCTTCGGGCGCGGCCGGTGGGGGTGCGGGACGGGGTGGACTACGAATACACCGGGGAGGTGCGCAGCGTGGACGTGGAGGGCATCCGGCGCTGCCTGGACGCCGACGAGATGGTCCTGCTGTCCCCGGTGGGCGCCTCCCCCACCGGCGAGCTGTTCAACCTGCGCGCCGAGGAGGTGGCCTCCGCCGCCGCCGGGGCGCTGCGGGCCGACAAGCTGCTGTTCCTCGTGGACGCACAGGGGCTGGAGGACATCGACGGTCGGCTGCAGGGCCACCTGGCCCCGGAGGAGGTGACGCGGGTCCTGGAGGCGCGCGCCGACTTGCCGGAGGAGATCGCCTTGCACCTGCACACCGCCGTGGACGCCTGCGCCGCCGGGGTGCGGCGGGTGCACCTGGTAAGCCGCCACCGCGACGGGGCCCTGCTCCAGGAGCTGTTCACCCGCGACGGCGTGGGCACCCTGGTCACCGCCGAGCGCTACGAGGAGACCCGGCCGGCGGGCGAGGACGACATCGGCGGCATCCTGGAGCTGATCGAGCCGCTGGAGGCCGAGGGGGTGCTGGTGCGCCGCGGGCGGGAGCGCCTGGAGACGGAGATCGGCGACTACCTGGTCATGGAGCGCGACGGGGCGGTGGTAGCCACCGCCGCCCTCCATCCCTTCCCCGACCAGGGGGTGGCGGAGCTGGCCTGCCTGGCGGTGCATTCGGACTACCGCGGCGAGGGCCGGGGCGAGGCCCTGCTGGAGGAGGCGGAGGCGAGCGCCCGGGAGCGGGGCCTGAGCGGGCTGTTCGTGCTCACCACCCGGGCCGCCCACTGGTTCCTCGAGCGGGGCTTCACCGAGGTGGGGCTCGACGCCCTGCCGGTGGAGCGCCGCGCCCTGTACAATCTGGACCGCCGCTCCAAGGTCTTCTGGAAGGACCTCGGCTGACCGGACGGGAACCGGGGCCCGCCCCGGTTGCCCTATACCCTGTCAGGTACGCGGCCGTACGCAACGTTGGGGAAGACCCTGCCCATGGACGATTCGCTGTTTTTCCTGCCCGCCTCCGAGGAGCACGTGGCCCGGGAGAAGGCCAAGGCCCGCGAGCTGCGGCGCAGCCAGTGGTGGAAGCGCCGTCGCGCCAAGGGGGTGTGCCACTACTGCGGGGAGTCCTTCCCGCCCCGCGAGCTCACCATGGACCACGTGGTGCCCATCATCCGCGGCGGCGAGACCACCAAGGGCAACGTGGTGCCCGCCTGCCCCGACTGCAACGCCGAGAAGAAGTACCAGCTGCCCCTGGAGTGGCAGGGGGTGCTCGACGGCGACGACTAAAGGCGAACGGCAGGAAAACGCCGAAAAAAACGCCAAACCGCCAAGGACGCCAAGGCACGCCAAGAAAACCAAAATTGGCTATCTGGACCGGTCAGGAAGGCAGTTGAAAACCAGAGCTCGGCTACTGTGGGAGCGGCCATCGGCCGCGACCGAGTCGTCCCTTGCGGCAGGTCGCGGCTGGTAGGCGCTCCCACAAACCGCTTTCCTGAGCCAACCGGATAGCCAATTAATAGAAAAGGCACCCCCTCGGGGGTGCCTTTTTGCTTCCGGCCCGCTGCGCCTGCCTCAGAAGGCGGCGTCCAGGCCCATCAGCAGGTAGTGCTCGCGCTCCCGGTGGGCGAAGTCGTTGGTGTCCTGGAAATCGTAGTTGGCCTCCACCACGCCGCGCACATTGCTGGCGAAGTAGTAGGAGGTGGTGAAGGTCAGGGTGTTGAGGTTGAGGCCGTCGTAGCGGGTGTTGGCGAGGTCGTCGTTGACAGTTACCCCGAAGTCGGACAGTTGCACCTCGTCGAGATCGTCGGCGTCGCCGTAGTTGTACAGCAGGGAGAAGGCCCACTCGGGGCTCATGATCCAGTCCACCCCGGCGAAGCCGCCCCACCAGCTGTAGTCCTCGCCCTCCTCCAGGAAGTCGCCCCACTCGTTGTAGAGCCCCTGCAGGTACCAGTAGACGTCGCCGCCGACCTGGCCGGAGAGGTCGAGGCCGGCGATGCGCTTGTCGGCGGTGTGGCCGGGCAAACTGTCAGGTGCATCGATGTTCCCGGCCTCCTGCTGGAAGCCGTTGGGCTGCTGCCCGGCGAAGCCGAACACGCCGATCCCCACGCCGGCCACGTCGGTGGCGATGCGCCCGAATACCGACTTCTGGTCGTTGTTGTCGAAGCTGTGGTCGGGCCGGCTGTAGCCGCTGGCGGTCAGGGTGCGGCTCTCGTCGATGCCGTTGCTGTTGACCACGCCCAGGGCCAGGTCCACGGGGCCGAGACCGCGCTCCAGCAGCAGGCCGCGCTCGTAGGTGATGCCCGCCATGCGGTAGGGGATGTAGTCCTGGAAGGACAGGCGCACCTCGCGGGGGAACATGAGGTCGGAGACCTGGAACTGGCCCAGCATGGCCTCCACCCCGGTGCCGAAGACGTCGTCGTGGCGGAGCCAGGCGTCCTCGATGAGGACGGTGCCGTTCTCGCCCTTCTCGGCGAGGATGCCGTAGAAGTAGGTGTTGATGTGGTCGGTGAGGGGCGCGCCGCCGAGCAGCTTGATGAAGTAGGGGCTCTGCAGGTCCACGTTGGCGGCCTCCTCGCCCTCGGCGGCCCGGTCGGCGGAGCGGAGCTGGCCGAAGCCCTGGATGCGCACCGCCAGGGGGACGGAGTCCGGCAGATGCAGCCGGTCGTCGCCGTAGCTCTCCCGCTTGTCCTTCCAGTTGGGCAGCCGGTAGCCGTTGGCGGCGAAGTCCTCGCCGAAGCTGTTCAGCTTGGGCACGGCGGCGTGGCAGGTGTTGCAGCTCATCTCGGTCTGCCGGGCGAAGGCCGGGATGGCCGAGGCCTGCTGGGGCAGCAGGGCCAGCAGGCCGGCCAGGGCCACAAGCCCGGTCCCGATGCGGGCGGTAATGCGGGTCATCGGTGTCGCTCCTCCTGGGGTTGACGCTGGAAGGGGGCGGCGGACATCTGGGGAACGGAGTGGGGACAGTCTAGCAGGGCCCGCTGAAAGCAAACTTAATCCGGGTCAAAGGACGGACAGGAGGGCCGGGTATCCGGCCCATTCCGGCGGCTGCAGCTAGTCGGCGGCGAACAGGCGGGAGACCTCGAAGACATGCTCCTCGTCGGAGCCCTCGGGCTGGACGTGGACTTCGAGGCGCACCTTCTCGGGCGGGTTGATGCGGAAATCGGACAGGTAGTAGATGGCCTCCCCTTCGTCCACCTCCCGCATCTCCAGATCGCGGCGCTGAGAGGAGAGGTTGACGGCCACCGCCCAGACCTTGGCCCGGACCGGCTTCTCCTCGCCGCCGTTGCCCGTTTTGCGGACGGCCACGGTGACCAGGCCCCGGTGGTCGCTGCGGGTGATGCCGTATTCCCGGGCGACCTGCGGCGTGAGGTTGGAGGTGAGCATGGTGCCGTGGTGGATTACGTAATCGCCGAACAGCTTCTGGGCGCTGACGGAGGCCGGGGCGACGGCCAGGAGGAGGCAGAGGCCCAGGAGCAGGCTCACGTGGCGCATAGGACACTCCTTTCACCGGACTTGCCGGTAGCTGCCGGATGTCCTTCCAGTGTAGGCCGGGCCTCTGCGGGATGCCAGGGGAAAGAGGCGGTTACGTGCTCATCCCCGGGCCGCGCTGGATGCGGTACATGGCGGTGGCGCCGAACAGGTTGGGGACTTTCCGGGCAAGCAGCCCCGAGTGCCCGCGCCGGTCCAGGACGCGCCGCTCCAGGATCTCGATGTCCTCCTTGGTGCAGAGGGACTCGAAATCGCGCAGGGTGTGCAGGTGGATGTTGGGGGTGTTGTACCAGTTGTAGGGCAGGCTGGGCGTGCGCGGCATGCGTCCCCCGGCGCACAGCTGGTAGCGGGCCAGCCAGTGGCCGATGTTGGGGAAGGAGACGATGGCCTCCCGGCCCACCCGCAGCATCTCCCGCAGGAGGAAGTGCGGGTAGCGGATGGCCTGCAGGGTCTGGGAGAGGACGACGAAGTCCACCGAGTCCGCCTCGAAGTCCTCCAGGCCCGTGTCCAGGTCGGTCTGGATCACGGGCACGCCCTTCTCGATGCAGGCGATGATGTTGTTGATGTTGATCTCCACGCCGTAGCCGGAGACCCGCTTGTGGTCCCGCAGGCGGGCCAGCAGGGTGCCGTCGCCGCAGCCCAGGTCGAGGATCCGGGCCTCGGGGCTGACCCAGTCCTCGATGACGTCGAAATCGACCCGGAAGCGCATGGACGCGTGCTTCATAGCCCCCACTCCCGGGCCAGGTGGTCCATGTAGGCCCGCACCATGTCGTGGTAGGGGCCGATCTTGAGCAGGAAGGCGTCGTGGCCCTGCGGGGCCTCGATCTCGGCGAAGGTCACGTCCAGATTGTTGGCGTACAGGGCGTGGGTGATCTCCCGCGAGCGCTCCGCGGAGAACCGCCAGTCGCTGGAGAAGGCGATCACCAAAAAGCGGTTGTCCGAGCGGGCGAAGGCCTGGGAGAGGTCGCCATCGTGGGCCCCGGCGGGGTCGAAGTAGTCCAGGACCTTGGTGAGGTAGAGGTAGCTGTTGGCGTCGAAGCGGTCCACGAAGCGCCGGCCCTGGTAGCGCAGGTAGCTCTCCACCTCGAAGTCCACGTCGAAGCCGTAGGACAGCGGCTGACCCTTGCGCAGGTCGCGGCCGAACTTGTCCCGCATGGCGTCCTCGGAGAGGTACGTGATGTGGCCGATCATGCGGGCCAGGGCCAGGCCGCGCCGCGGGGTGTCGCGCTCGTAGTAGCGGCCGCCGTGGAACTCGGGGTCCGTCATGATGGCCTGGCGGGCCACCTCGTTGAAGGCGATGTTCTGCGCGGAGAGCTTGGGGGCGGCGGCGATGGCCAGGCAGGCGTCGAGGCAGTCGGGGTAATCGATGGTCCACTGCAGGGCCTGCATGCCGCCCAGCGAGCCGCCCACCACCGCCACCCACTTGGCGATCCCCATGCGCTCCATCAGCCGGCGCTGGGAGGCCACCCAGTCCTTGACGGTGACGATGGGGAAATCGAGGGCGTAGGGCTCGCCGGTGCCGGGGTTGGTGCTCGCCGGGCCCGTGGAGCCCTTGCAGCTTCCCAGGACGTTCACGCACACCACGAAAAAGCGCCGCGTGTCCAGGGGCTTGCCGGGGCCGATCATGTTGTCCCACCAGCCCGGCTTGCGGTCCTCCATGGACTGGTAGCCGGCGGCGTGCTGGTCCCCGGACAGGGCGTGGCAGACGAGCACGGCGTTGGAGTGGTCGGCGTTGAGCGTGCCGTAGGTCTCGTAGGCCAGCTCGAAGCGCTCCAGGCGCTCGCCGCTCTCCAGCTCCAGCGGCTCGTCGAAACGCTCCACGGCCCCTTCCACCAGGCCGACGGAATCTTCCGGGATGGTTTCCGGCATGGGCTATCGCGTGTCCTTAGAGCCTACCCGCGCGGGCTAACGCGGTGGGTGGCGCCATTGTACACGTTCCGGTCCCCTTCCGGGCCTCCCGCCGCGCGGGGGGGAACGGGGGCCGGATTCGGCAAAGGGGTTACGGTTCCGGGGCGGGCGCCAGGAACTCCCCGGGCTCCCCGGAGTGGCCGCGCACGCGCACCCGGTCCCCCGCCACCTCCAGGCGGCCCTCGGCGAACCAGCGCACCGCCTGGGGGAGGAGGCGGTGCTCCACGGCCTGGACGCGCCGGGCGAGGGTCTCGGGGGTGTCCGTGTCGTCCACCCGCACGGCACCTTGCGCAATGATGGGGCCGGCGTCCAGGTCGTCGGTGACTAGGTGGACGGTGGTGCCGTGCAGACGGCACCCCGCCTCCAGGGCCTTGCGGTGGGTGTCCAGGCCGCGGAAGGCGGGCAGCAGAGAGGGGTGGACATTGATCATCCGGCCGCTGAAGGGGGCGGTGAACTCGGGGGTGAGGATGCGCATGAAGCCGGCGAGCACCAACAGGTCGGGCTCGAAAGCGCCTACGGCATCCCGCAGGGCGACGTCGAAGGCGGCGCGGTCGGCGTATTCCGTGTGGTCCACCACCTGCGCCGGCACGCCGGCCTCCCGGGCGCGCTCCAGGGCGTAGGCCTGTGGGCGGTTGCTTACCACGCCGACGATCTCGGCGCCCAGCTGGCCCTCCGCCGCCCGGTCCAGCAGGGCCTGGAGGTTGGTGCCGCCGCCCGAGACGAGGACCACGCACCGGCAGCCGTCAGTCATGGAGCCGCACCCGCTCCTCGGCGTCCGTGGTCAGCCGGCCCACGCGGTAGCCCGTCTCGCCGGCGGCATGCAGGGCGTCCAGGGCCGCCTCGGCCTGCGCCTCGGGCACCACCGCCACCATGCCCAGGCCGGCGTTGAAGGTGGCGAGCATCTCCGCCTCGGAAATTGCCCCCTGCTCCTGGATCCAGTCCAGGATGGGCGGCCGCGGCCAGGCGCCGCGCTCGAGCTCGGCGCCCAGGCCCTCGGGCAGGCTGCGCGGCAGGTTGCCAGGCAGGCCGCCGCCGGTGATGTGGGCCAGGGCCCGGACGTCCACCGCCTCCAGCAGGGCCCGGACGGCGGCGACGTAGATCCGCGTGGGGGTGAGCAGGGCCTCGCCGAGGGTGGTGTCGCCGAAGGGCGCGTCGAGGGCCGTTCCGGTATCCTGGAGGAGGCGGCGCACCAGGGAGAAGCCGTTGCTGTGCACGCCCGAGGAGGGCAGGCCGATCAGGACGTCCCCGGCGTCCGCGCGGCTGCCGTCAATGAGCCCGTCCCGCTCCACGACGCCCACGGCGAAGCCGGCAAGATCGTAGTCGGCGCCGGCGTACATGCCCGGCATCTCGGCGGTCTCGCCGCCCAGCAGGGCGCAGCCCGCGGCCTCGCAGCCGTGCACGATGCCCGCCACCACGGCGCTGGCGCGCTCGGGGTCGAGCTTGCCGGTGGCCAGGTAGTCGAGGAAGAACAGGGGCTCGGCGCCGCAGACGATGAGGTCGTTGACGCACATGGCCACCAGGTCCACGCCCACGCTGTCGTGGCGGTCCAGCTCGATGGCCAGGCGCAGCTTGGTGCCCACGCCATCGGTGCCGGCCACCAGCACGGGGTCCCGGTAGCGGTCGGAGGCGAGGCGGAACAGGCCGCCGAAGCCGCCCAGGCCGCCGAGTACCTCCGGCCGGCTGGTGCGCTTGACCAAGGGCTTGATGCGGTCGACGAAGGCGTCGCCGGCCGCCACGTCCACGCCCGCTTCTTTGTAGGTGAGGGGTTTGCCGGAGTTCTCGGCCACTTGCGCGCTCACGGGGATTGCAGGGGGGAATCGGTAGATTGGGAATGGTAAAGCAAATGCGGGGGCGCCAAAAGGCCGCCCGGGGCTCGCAACGGTTGACGCGCGGCGGGGGGTGGCCTAGGTTTCCGCGCATGCACTCCTTCCCCCGTCGCATCATGCTCGGTCTTCTCGCGCTCCTTCTGGGCGCCCTGGCGGGCCCCGTCCCCGCGGCCCAGGTGGAGAACCTCTACCAGGCGGTGGTGGACAAGGAAGACCTGGATCTGCTGGAGACCGATGGCGGCCAGGGATCGTCCCTGGCCGGGGACGGCGGGCGCCGGGCCCTGATGCGGGCCGCCCTGGCCCGGGTCCTGATCCGCCTGAGCGGAACCTCCGAGGTGGTCGCCGATTCCCAGGTCCGCGCGGCGCTCCTGGAGCCCGTGCAGGATTTCGTCAGCCGCTACCAGGTCCTCCGCGGGGACTCCTCCGGCACCCGCCTGCGGGTCCGGTTCAGCGAGCAGGCCGTGCGCGAGGGGCTCTGGGAGCAGGGCTGGCCGGTGTGGGGCCGCTACCGGCCCGGAGTGGTGGTATGGGTCGCCCGGCGCGGAACCGGCAGCCGGAACCCCATCTCCCCGGACAGGGAGCCGGCCCTGTTCGACGCCCTGGAGGCAGCGGCGGAGCAATACGGCCTGCCCCTGCTGGTGCCCCTCATGGACGGTACGGACCGCGACCGCATCTCCGGGCGCGACCTGCTGTTCGAGGACTGGGAGCGGATCAAGACCGCCTCGGAGCGCTACGACCCCGATGCCATCCTCGTGGTGCGCGTGGGCGAGGGGGAGCGCAGCGGAACACGCGTGGACTGGGTGCTGCGGCGCGGCGGCGAGGACCGCACCTTCTCCAGCAGCGCCGACGGCCTGGAGGGCGCCCTCCAGCGCGGCATGGAGCGCCTCCTGGCGGGCATGGCGCGCGACTATGCGGTGGAGCCGGGGCGGGGTGTGCCCATGGAGGCCGCTGTTGAGGGGGTTCGCACCCTCGAAGAGTTGGCGCAAGTGGAGCGGGGCCTGGGGCGGCTGGCGGCCATCGATGCCGTCATGCCCGCCCGGACCGTGGGCAGCGAGGCCCGCTTCCGCTTCCGGTTCCGGGCCGACCCGGAGCGGGCGGCGCACATCGTGAGCCTGCTCGACATCTTGGAGCCCGAGGAGCGGGATTCCCGCGCAGCGGAGCCCGGGGATCGGCAGGACGCGGAGGAGGACGGCAGCGCCCTCCTTCACTTCACCTACCGGCCATGAACCTCCCCAACGCCCTGTCCCTGCTGCGGCTCGCCGCGGTTCCCTTTCTGGTCCTGCTGCTCCATGACGGCCGCCACGGCGCGGCCCTGGGGCTGTTCGTGCTGGCCGGCCTCACCGACGCCGCCGACGGCTTCGTCGCCAAGCGGTTCGGGCAGGAGACCCGCCTGGGCAAGGTGCTGGACCCCATCGCCGACAAGGCCCTGGTGGTGACCGCCTACGTGACCCTGGGCTGGATGGGTCTGATCCCCTTTTGGCTGGTGCTCGCGGTGGTAACCCGGGACCTGGTGATCCTGGTCGGCGCCCTGGCCTACCACTATCTGACCGGGGCCCTGGAGATGGCCCCCTCCGTCCTTTCCAAGTTCAACACGGCGCTCCAGCTGGCCCTGGTGGCCCTGGTGCTGCTGGAGGCGGTCCTGGCCCTGGGGCTGGGCGAATGGCTGGGCTGGCTGGCGGTGGCGGTTCTGGCCACCACGGTGGCCTCGGGGCTGCAGTACGTCCTGGTCTGGGTCCGCAAGGCCTGGGCCCACGAGTCCGCGGAGGGGTAGCCGCCGTGGCCGGTCAGCTGCCGCTGGTCCTGGATCGTCCCGACGCCCACCGCCTGGAGCTCTTCGAGCCCGGGACGGAGTGCCGCGAGGCATGGTCCCGGGTTTGGGCCGTGATCGAGGGCCGGGAGCGCTTCGCCTTCCTGTGGGGCGAGGCCGGCAGCGGCAAGACCCACCTGCTGGAGGGTGCCGCGCGGGAGGCCAGGGGGACCTACCTGGATCTGGCCTCCATGCACGAAGAGGTGACCGCCGCCGGGCTTGACCCGGAGCAGGTGCTGGATCCGGGGCTGGGGCCGGGTCTGGTGGCCGTGGACGGCCTGGAAGCCGTGGCGGGGGAGGATGCCTGGGAGCGGGCGGTCTTCCACCTCTACAATCAGGTAAACGAGGAAGGGGGCCGGCTGCTGGCGGCCGCGCGGGGGAATCCCGGCTCCCTCGGTCTGTGCCGCGAGGAGCTGCGGACCCGCTTGAGCTGGGGGGGCAGCTATCCGCTGGGACGGCTTTCGGACGAGGAGCGGCTGGAGGCTTTGCGCCGGCACGCCGAGGCCCGGGGGCTGGCGCTGAAAACCGAGGTGGGGCGCTTCCTGCTGCGGCACTACAGCCGCAGCCTGCCGAGCCTGGTGGCGGCCCTGGAGCGGCTGGACGCCGCGGCCCTGGCGGAGCGGCGGCGCCTCACGGTGCCTTTCATCAAGGCGCGGCTGGGCCTTTGAGGGCGGCCCACCCCGGGTCCTAGCGCTCCTTGCGCATCCAGTAGGCCCAGATGACCACCCAGCCGACCACGATGGCGATCGCGCCCACCACGGTGATCAGGGACAGGATGCCGATGGGGCTGCTCAGCAGGATCTCGAGCATGGTCTCTCCTATGCGTGTGGCAGGGTGCTGGAAAACCCTTGGGGAGGCCTTCCCCGAGCGCCTCGGGCCGTGATCCGGCCTCCCCGGCGGGGTCGCGCAGCCGCCTGCCGGGGCGGCCGGCGGGAGATGAATACCCCTTTGTTTGACAGGGGAATGTAGCCGCGTGGGACGGGGGTGTCAATGCTGTCCGTCCCGGGCCCCGTTACCGGAGGACCAGTATATGCAGTGCTTGGCGGAAGCCCGCGACCGCAGCGTCTGGCACGTGGCCGGGGGCGAGGAGGAGCCGGCGGTTTACCTGATCCGGGACCGCCAGGCGGGGGGCATCCTGGTGAACACCCCGACCTTCGACCCGGCCTTGGCCGAACGGCTCCGGGAGGGGGGCGGAGTGCACTTCCTGTTCCTGCCCAGCCGCCACGGCGCCCAAGACCTGGATCGGTGGCGGGAGGCCCTGGGGGCCGAGGCCCTCGCCGGGCAGGATGAGGTGGAGGGGATCGAGGGGACGGTGGACCGGCCCCTGGACGGGTCCATCCGCCTGTCGCGGACCGTCGTGTTCTACACCATGTCGGGGCGGACGGCGGGCAGCACCGCCTTGTTCTGCAAGAACAAGCCCGGGTTCCTGTTCCTGGGGCCGATCCTGGAGCCCGGGGAGGACGGCTGGCCCACCCTGGTGGCCCACGCCGACGATTGGTCCTGGGAGAACCGCGTGATGGGAGGGCTGGGGCTGCAGGACCTGAAGTTCGAGTACGTCTTTACGGACTGGCTGGATGAGCACACCCGGTTCGGCCCGGGGGCCGCACCGGCGGTGCGGGCGGCCCTGGAGCGATTCTACGCCTGATCCCGGTCCGACGGCTGTCCCGGGGGCGGCCGGCCCGAACGGGTCGGGTCAGGCGGAGGAGCGCTCCTCCTGCGGCGTACCCGGGGTCAGCGGCTCGTGGTCCGGAGGGCTGGTGCGCAGGAAGTCGATGAAGGTGTCGGCGGCGGGCAGGCTGCGCGCCTGCGGGGCCCGGACGGCCCAGAAGGTGCGTTTGAGGTTGAGTCCGCGCACGGGGAGCAGCACCAGGAAGCCGCTGGACTGGGCGTCCCGAACCGTCAGGGAGGACAGCACGGTCAGGTGCTCCCCGCTTTTCAGCATCTGCAGGATGGCGTGGTTGGAGCCCACCTCCAGCTCCGGCTCCAGCGGGGCCAGGTTGGCCTCTTCCAGGTAGTGGTCCAGGGTGTCCCGGGTGCCCGAGCCCCGCTCCCGGAGGATGAAGCGCCCCCGGGTGAATTCCTCCAGGGTCAGGCTGCCCTTGGCGGCCCAGGGGTGGTTCTGGCCGCAGGCCACCACCAGCATGTCCTCGCCCACCTTCTGGGCCGGCAAGCCGCTCTCCCCGGGGTCGCCCTCCACCAGCGCCACGTCCACGGATCC
This sequence comes from Thiohalorhabdus denitrificans, assembly GCF_001399755.1. NCBI lineage: Bacteria > Pseudomonadati > Pseudomonadota > Gammaproteobacteria > Thiohalorhabdales > Thiohalorhabdaceae > Thiohalorhabdus > Thiohalorhabdus denitrificans. The sequence goes on from NZ_LJCP01000006.1 coordinate 231,269, forward strand.
TCCCGCGGCCTGCCGCAGGCCTTCCCGCCCGTATAGGACCCGGGATTCCACGGTCACCTGGGGGTGGGCCACGTCAAAGCGCATCAGCACCTGGGGCAGCCAATGGTCGCCGATGGTGAGGCTGGCGGCCACCCGCAGGTGGCCGTTCTCCGCCGCGCGCATGCGCTCGAGCTCCCGAAGCAGGCCGGCGAAGCTGTCGGTGATGGCCACGGCGTGCTCCAGGACCCGCTCCCCGGCCTCCGTCAGACGGTTTCCGCCGTGCTCCCGGTGCAGCAGCCTGGTGTCCAGCGCCGTCTCCAGGGCCTGCAGGTGCTTGCTGACGTTGGGCTGGTTCCAGCCGAGCTGCTGGGCCGCTCCGGTGAAGGTCCCGGCCTCGGAAACGGCCCGCAGAGCCATCAGCCCGCGCACCGGGGGAACCCGACGATGCCATTCCATTAAGGAACCCTTTTTTTGGCGTTGTTCGGGAGGGGGGAGTCCGTGGAATTTGGCGGATGATACAACGAATTGGCATCGAGACAAAGCCGCTGTATGGGTATCTGCCGTTATTCTGTAACGGACAAGCCCGCCGCAATCGCCCTGGGTCTCTGTGGGCGGTGTGGGTCGGCACGGCACCGCCTGGCGGGGGGTGCCGGCCCATACCGCTAACGGGCGGGACCGTACCGCGGTTCCCGCTTCCTTCCAGGCGGCGGGATGCCGGAACGGGAGGGCCGTTCCGAGCTTAACCATTCCAAAATGGAATCATTATATACAAAGTCTACCTTGGACATCCTCTCCGAAAACCCCGACCATTCGCGGCCTCGTTGGCGTTGCAAAGTTGCTAATCGGAAAATCGGGGTATTCTTAAATGAATCTCTATCTGCCCGTGGCAGAGATGAGTGTCAACATCTTCCTGCTGCTGGGGCTCGGCGGGGTGGTGGGCATCCTGTCGGGCCTGTTCGGCGTGGGGGGCGGCTTCCTGCTCACCCCCCTGCTCATGATGATGGGGGTGCCGGCCCCAGTGGCGGCGGCCACGGACGCCAACCAGATCGTGGCGGCCTCGGTCTCGGGGACCATCGCCCACATGCGCCGGATGAACGTGGACTTCAAGATGGGCACCTACATGGTGGTGGGTGGCCTGGTGGGCAGCAAGCTGGGCGTCGAGGTCGTGGAGCAGCTAAAGGCCCTGGGCCAGATCGATTTCGTCATCACGGTCCTGTTCGTGGTCATGCTCGGCACCATCGGCAGCTTCATGTTCCTGGAGGGACTGCGGGCCCTGCGTGGCGGGGCCGCCGAGCAGGCGGCGGCCAAGCCGGCCAAGGAGCCCCGGGTGCGCCTGCCGCTGCGGACCTACTTCCCCACCTCGGGCCTGGAGACCTCCGTCCTGGTGCCGTTGGGCGTGGGAGCCTTCGTGGGCGTCCTGGCGGCCATCATGGGCGTGGGAGGCGGCTTCATCATGGTCCCGGCCATGATCTACCTGATCGGCATGCCCACCCAGGTGGTGGTGGGCACCTCCCTGTTCCAGATCCTGTTCACCACCGCCAACACCACCTTCTGGCAGTCGGTGCAGAACCAGACCGTGGACATCGTTTTGGCCCTGCTCCTGCTTATCGGCTCCGTGGTGGGCGCCCAGGTGGGCACCCACCTCGGCAGCAAGCTGCAGGGCGAGCAGCTGCGCATCCTGCTGGCGCTGATCGTGCTGGCCACGGCGGTCAAGCTGCTCATGGACCTGGTGCTGGTGCCGGCGGATCTGTTCGTGGTGGGCGCCGGAGGAGGGCACTGATGCGGTTGCTAGGCGCCATTCTGGGATTGACGATGTTCGCCGCCACCGGCGGAGCCGGGGCGGAACTGGTGACCGATGTCTCCGACGACCGGGTCTCCGTCACCTATCGGTACGAGGGCGAGGAGCTGCTGCTGTTCGGCAGTCTTCCGGAGGGCTCGGAGGGCGTCCTCATCGAGGTCCGGGGACCCGAGGAGGCGCAGAACGTCTCGCGCAAGGGCAAGGTGGCCGGGCTGTGGATGAACGTGGAGAGCCAGCGGTTCGAGGGGGTGCCCGGTTTCTACGCCCTGCTGAGCGACGATTCCCTGGAGAAGGGCATGGACGAGCAGCGGCGCGCGGCGCTGGGCGTGGGCCCCGAGGCCCTGTTCCGGCAGGCCCGGTGGCAGCGAGACGGCCAGGAGCTGGCCGCCGAGGAGTACTTCCAGGGCCTGCTCGGCCACATGCGGCGGGCGGAGCTCTTCCAGGTGCTGCCGGGCAGCGTCGAGGTCCGGGAGGGGCGGCTGTTCCGCGCCGCGGTGGACCTGCCCGCCCGGATCCCGGTGGGCGAATACGAGATCGTGACGCGCGCCCTCAAGGATGGTGAAGTGACCCACCGGGACGTGCAGCGGCTTTCGGTGGCCAAGGTCGGCATCGAGAGATGGCTGTACGATATGGCCCATGAGCAGCCCGCCACCTATGGGGTCATGGCGGTGCTGGTGGCCCTGTTCGCCGGCTGGTTCGTTGGCATGGTGACCCGCGGGGAGGCAGAGCACTGATGGCCCAAGACGACAATACCTCCAGTCCGGTCCCGGCCCGGGACCGCAAGATCCTGGCCTGCGTGGACGGCTCCGAGAACAGCAAGGTGGCGGCGGCCTTCGCCGCCCGTCTGGCGCGCCTGACCGGCGCCCACCTGAGCCTCCTCCATGTCCTGCACCTTCCCACCTTCAGCCACTGGGCCAACGTCAAGGCCCAGATGAAGCGGGAGATCCGCGAGGAGGCCGAGGGCATGGTGGCCGAGGTGGCCAAGGGCGTGGAGGAGTCCTGCGGCATCATGCCGGAGTTCTTCATCCTGGAGGGCCTGCCCCGGGAGAAGATCGTGGAGACGGCCCGGGAGGACCGGGCCATCCGCATGGTGGTGGTGGGGGCCTCCGGTGAGCAGGGCCACCGGCGCGCGGCGGTGACGGGCTCGCTGGCCCGCCACCTCGGTGACCGGCTGACCTCCGACCTGCCCTGTCCCCTGCTCATCGTCCCGCCGGAGATGGATTCCGACGAGCTGTGCGAGGGGATCGAGGCCATCGCCCGGTAGCGTCCTCCCCTGTCCCCGGGCCGTTAGGGATGGCCCGGGGAACCCGGAGGCCCTTCCGGGATCCAAAGCCTGTGCCATTCGCTGCCAGTTGATTTGGCGGGATCCCCCAAGGGTTGCCAAGGCCTTAGGGGGGCGGCATGATTGGGCTTTGGCAAGCCTCGGACAGGGCGTGGATTTGGGAGGAATGCAATGACCGAAAAGGTCGATCTGGATGAAATCGAGCTGGAGCCGGATTACCGGCCCAGCCCCGACGAGCCCTACATGAATCCCAAGCAGCTGGCCTTTTTCCGGCGCAAGCTGCTGGACTGGCGCAACCAGATCGTGGAGGACACTACCCACACGCGTCAGAACATGAACGAGTCGGAGAACCAGGCCGACGAGGTGGACCGGGCGAGCCAGGAGACCGAGCGCTACACCGAGCTGCGCACGGTGGAGCGCGAGCAGCGCCTGCTCAGCAAGATCGACGCCGCCCTGCGGCGCATCGAGAACGGCGAGTTCGGCTACTGCGAGGTCACCGGCGAGCCGATCGGCGTCCGGCGCTTGGAGGCCCGGCCCGTGGCCACCCTAAGCATCGAGGCCAAGGAGGCCCAGGAGCGCCAAGAGCGCCAAATGGCCGAGGATTGATCCCGTCCCTGTACGGGGCTTGAGCGGGGGCCTTCCGCGGCGCGGAAGGCCCCCAGCTTGTTCGGGAGCCGAACATGGAGGAGCGTGCAGTGAGTGAGCGCCAGTTCCAGCCCCTGGGCTGCGCGGTGGTGACGGTCTCGGACACCCGCGCGCCCGCCACGGACCGGTCCGGCGATCTGGTGGCGGGACGTCTGGAGGATGCAGGACACCGGCTGGAGGATCGGCGCATCGTCCGCGACGACCGGGCGGAGCTGGAGGATGCGTTCCGGGAGCTGGTCGCCGGCACCGGGGTGGAGGTGGTGGTCTCCACGGGGGGCACGGGGCTCACCGGCCGGGACGTCACCCCGGAGGCCGCGAGCGCGGTGTTCACCAAGCCGATCCCCGGCTTCGGCGAGCTGTTCCGCTGGCTGAGCTACGAGGAGATCGGCCCCTCCACCATCCAGTCCCGCGCCCAGGCGGGTCTGGCCGATACCACCCTGATCTTCAACCTCCCGGGCAGCTCGGGGGCCTGCCGCCTGGCCATGGACGCCATCATCCTCCCCCAGCTGGACCTCCGCACCCGGCCCTGCAACTTCGCCGAGATGATGCCCCGCTTCGCCGAACGCTGACCCCCCGCTTCCTTCCGCACCCAGCCTCCGTTGTGCCGCCCTCCCGCCGGACGGTTGCCCCGCTACCGGTGGGGGCGCCGGAATACGAGGGCCAGGGCGAAGACCAGCACCTGGAGCAGGACGATCAGCGCCCCCACGGGGGCGTTGAGCGGATAGCTCAACAGCAGCCCGCCCACGGCGGTGACCAGGCCGATGCCCGCCGCCAGCAGGGAGACCCGGGCGAAGGTGGTGCCCAACAGACGGGCGCAGGCGGCGGGCACCACGAAGAAGCTGGCCACCAGCACGATGCCCACCAGCTTCACCGCGGCGACAATGGCCAGGGCGCTCAGGGCGAAAAAGGTGTAGTCCAAAAAGCGCACCGGCAGGCCCGAGGCCTGGGCCAGCTCGCGGTCGAAGGTGAGCAGGGTCAGCCCGCCCCAGGCGGGTAGCACGAAGCCCAGCACCACCACCGCCACCGCCGCCATCCAGGCCAGGTCCACCGACTGGATGGCGAGGATCGAGCCGAACAGATAGGCGGACAGGGAAGCGTCGGCGTTGGACAGGGCCAGGAGGATCACCCCGCCGGCCATGCCGGCGGCGAAGAACACCCCCACCACGGTGTCCTCGGCCAGGGCCCCGCGCCGACGCAGGAAGGCGATCAGCAGCCCCAGGGCCACCGCCACCGGCACGGCCACCAGGAACGGGGCCACCCCCAGATACAGCCCGAGGCCGATGCCGGAGAAGGCCCCGTGGCTTATGCCGGAGGCCAGGAAGCTCAGCCGCCGTTGGACCAGGAACACCCCCAGGAGCCCGCCCAGTACGCCGGTGACCGCCGCCGCGGCCAGGGCCCGCTGCATGAAGGGGAAGGCCAGGATCTCAAGCATGGTCCGGCCCCAGCACATGGGCGTGGCCCATGTGGCCGAAGGCCCGCCGCAGGCAGTCCTCGGTCAGGACCTCGGCGGAGGGGCCCACGCCGATGACCCGATGGTTGAGGATCAGGGAGGTGTGGGCATGGTGGCGGGCGACCTCCCAATCGTGGGTGATCATGGCGATGGCCACTCCGGGGTGCTCGGCCTGGTAGGTCTCCAGGTACTGGTAGAGGTCGTACTCCCCGGTGCGGTCCACCCCCGCGGCGGGCTCGTCCAGGAGCAGCAGGTCGGGATCGGCCACCAGGGCCCGGGCCAGGTAGACCCGCTGCAGCTGCCCGCCGGACAGGGCCGCCAGGGGGCGGTCCTCGTAGTCCCCTGCCCCGACACGCTCCAGCGCCCGGCGCGCCTGCTCCCGGAGCCGCCGGGCGGGACGCGCGGGCCAGGACCCCGTGATCCCGGAAATCACCACCTCCCTGGGCCGGCCCGGGAAGGAGCGGTCGAAGTTCTTGATCTGGGGGACATAGCCCACGCGGCGGGCTCGGTTGCGGATGGTGCCCGCGTAGGACTCCAGGCCGAGGATGCAGCGGAACAGGGTGGTCTTGCCCGAGCCGTTCGGGCCGAGCACGGCGAGGAACTCGCCGGGGGAGACGCGGAAGGAGACCCGGTCCAGGGCGATCACCTCCCCGTAGCGCACGGAGAGGTCCTCCACCTCCAGCAGGGGGTCGGTCGAATCAGCCGTCATAGGCGTCCCGGACCTGGCGAGCGTTGTAGCGGAGCAGGTCCGGATAGGCCTGGATGTCGCCCTCGAAGCCCAGGGGGTCGAGGACCCCCACCGCGATCCCCGCCTCGTCGGCGAGGGCCTGCACGGGGGCCTTGGGTAGCTGGGGCTCGCGGAAGATGGCCGGGATATCCTCCTCGCGGATGGTGTCCAGCAGCTCCCGCACCCGCTTGGGTGAGGGCTCGTTGCCCGCGAGGTCCAGGTAGGTGCCCGCCACCTCCATGTCGTAATGGCGGAAGAAGTATTCGAAGGCCGGGTGGTAGGTCACCACCCGCCGGGTGGGCAGGTCGGCCAAAAGCTCCCGCGCCTCCTCGTCGGCGGCCCGGATGTCCGCCACGAACTGCTCGGCGTTGGCGGCGAAGGCGGCGGCGCGTTCCGGGCGCAGCTCGCCCAGGCGCTCCGCCAGCGCCTGGGCCACGCGCACCATGACCTCCGGGTTTAGCCAGATGTGCCCATTGACGGCCCCCCGCTGGTCGCGGACGGGCTCGTAGGGAACCGTCTCCGACACCGTGAGGAGCTGCTCGCTGCGGGCGGTGCGCCCGAGGTGGTCCTCCACCTGCTGCAGCCCCAGGCCGTTGCGGATTACCAGATCCGCCTCCTGGACGTGGGCGATGTCGGCGATGGAGGGCTCGAAGTGGTGGGGGTCCTTCCCGCGCTCCACCAGGACGCGGACCTCCCCTTCCCCGCCGGCCACGGAGCGCGCGGCCATGGCGTAGGGGGGAATGGAGGTGACGATTTCCAGCGGCGCCGCGGCCGCCAGGGCCGGGACCAGGGCCAGGCAGGCGAGGACACGGGCCAGCAGTCGCGGCGCGGGCGGCATGGGGGCTCCTCCGGTACGGGTGCGTAGGGGGCTGAGGGGGGACGTTTTACGCTAGCAGGGCTGTCAAGTGTCCCGCGGCGGCGCTCCCTCCGTCCCGGGTCGGGGGCGGGGCATGTCCGCGGCCAGCTGGACGCGCCGCTTGTACGCCTCCTCTATGATAGCTAGATCCTGCCGGAAATAGGGAAGCTCCTCCAGGTGCAGGGCCTGGGGCCCGTCCACCAGGGCCCGCTCGGGCTCGGGATGGAAGTCCGCCAGAACCATGTTGGCCCCGGCGATCAGCCCCTGGCCGGCGGCGTGCTGGACCTCCAGCAGGCCGTCGGGGGACCGCTCCCGGTTGCCCACGGAGTGGCTGGGGTCCACGCACACCGGCATACGGGTAAGGCGCTTCACCACCGGTACGTGGGCGAAGTCCACCAAGTTGCGGTGCGGCGCGCCCATGTGCGATTTCACCCCGCGCAGGCAGAAGACGACGTTGCGGTTGCCGCTGGCGGCGATGTACTCGCAGGCGTTCAGGGACTCCTCCAGGGTGATGCCGAAGCCCCGCTTGTAGAGCACGGGGAAACGGGTCTGGGAGCCCACCTCCTTGAGCAGCTCGAAGTTCTGGGCGTTGCGGGTGCCCACCTGCAGCATCACCCCGGTTGGGCTGCCGGCCCGGTCCAGCTCGGTTTGGATCTCCTCGATGTGCCGGGCCTCGGTCACCTCCATGGCCACCACCCGGATGCCGTACTTGCCCGCCAGCTCGAAGACGTAGGGCAGGCACTCGGCGCCGTGGCCCTGGAAGTCGTAGGGGCTGGTGCGCGGCTTGTAGGCGCCCATGCGGGTGGCCTGGAGCCCCTGCTCGTGGAGGGCGGCCATCATGCGCTCGGTGTTGGCGGGATTGTCCACGGCGCACAGGCCGGCGAACAGGTGGAAGGTGTCCTGGCCGAAGTGGACGCCGTTGTAGTCGAAGCCGGTGGGCTCCACCTGGCCGCGGTGGCGACCCAGGATGCGGTAGCGGTCCGAGACCCGCACCACCCGCTCCACGGCGGGCTCCCCGGCGATCTCGTCGGCCTCCAGGGCCGCCGTGTCGCCGATGAGGTAGAGCTCGGTGATGGTCTCCTGGGTGCCGTGCTCCTGGTGGCGGCGCACCTCGATGCCCGGCTTGGCCTCCAGGTAGCTGATCAGGCTCTGGTATTCGGGGTCACTCTCGCCGACTCCGGACTTGAGGATGATAATCATCGGCCGCTTCCCTCTGCCGTCACCGGGAGGTCAGGTCGGAATCCCGGGTGAAGTTGAAATGGTGCCGGATGGGCAGGCCGTCCCCGTAGCGGCGCTGGAGCTCCTCCGGGAAGGCGCTGTAGGGGGCGCCCAGGCGGATGATCTGCTTGGCGGCGGCGTCCAGGATGTCGCTGCCCGAGGGCTCCAGGATGCGCACGTGCTCGAGGGTGCCGTCCGGACGGACCATGGCCTCCACCCGCACCTTGCCCGTGAGGTTCCGCCGCCGGGCCTCCTCCGGATAGTTCAGGTTCCCCACCCGCTCCACCTTGGCGATCCAGGCCGAGATGTAGGCCGCCGCGCGGTCCTCGCGCGTGGCCTGCCGGGCCAGCTCGGCATTGCGGTCGGCGGCGCTCCGGCGCTCGCGGCTCTCTCGGTCCCAGCGGGCCATCTGGCGGTTGGACGGATAGGGCTGAACGGCCTGCGGTTCCTGCGCCTCGGACCCGCCGGCGCGGCCCCCGGGGCTTTCCCCGGACGGGATGCGGTCGGGGGAGCGCTCGCGGGTGAGGACCTCGTCCGCGGAGGCGGCCCCGGGCTTCGCCTGGTCCGTCTCCGCCGGGGCGTCTGCCTGCTCCTGCTCGGTGTCCGCGGCCTGTTCCGGGGCGGGGTCCGGGTTTGGGCGCTCAGCCTCCTTCGTATCCTCCGGCTCCGGCATGGTGGGCGCGGGGATCCCGTCGGGGCCCGCCCGGGGGCTGGTGGCCTCGCGGCTCTCCGCGTCGTCGCCGGCGGCCGCCTGGCTGCGGGTGGCCGCCGGCGCCTCTTCCTCGGGCTCCACCTCTTCCTCGGCGGGGATGGGCCGGTACTCCACCATGTGCTCCACGGGTCCGGGCGAGTCCTTGGGCGCCGGATCCGAGAAGGCGAGCAGGCCCAGGATGGCGGCATGGGCCAGGGCGGAGCCCAGCAGGGCCACCAGAAGGCGGTGGTCGAGGGTATGCTCAGGAAGAGGCCAGGCCATGCGTCGCATCCGTTGGGGGCTCCCATTCCCGCACCAGGGTATAGGCCGCCAGCCCGTTGATGGTTCCGGTTATCGCCGCCCCCAGGCCGAGGATGGGCACCAGGGCGAGGATGGCGGCGTGCTGAATGAACAGGGCATAGGCCACGCCCAGCTGCCCGGCGATGTGCGCTACGGCGGCCAGCACGCTGAAGCCCACCGGCCCCAGGCCACGCCCGGGGAGGAGGGTGCCCAGCGCCAGGGCCGCCAGGGCCGCCAGGGCCCCGCCCAGGGACAGCCAGAATCCGGGGGCGAGCAGCGTGCCCAGGAAGATGGCCCCCACCACCACCCGCAGCAGGGTGATCAGGGCGGCGGTGCGCCAGCCCCACAGGCACAGCGCCGCAACGGTCACCACGTTGGCCAGGCCGGGCTTGAGTCCGGGCAGGAGGGGAGGCAGCGCCGCCTCCAGCAGATGCAGGCCCACGGCGAAGGCGGCCATCCAGGCCACATGGGTGTCCCGCCGCAGGCGGGTCAGGGCGGTGGGCTCGGTCCGGACGGCCTCAGTAGTTGACGGCATCCCAGGCCTCCTGCTCCTCCCCCGTGACCCGCACCATGACCTCGTTGGGCACGCAGGCGGCCGAGTCGCCGGCCTCGCGCTGCCAGCCGGCGCGGAGGTCGATTTTGCGGGGGGCCGGGGACGGGGGCACGAAGCGGATCCCGCCGTCCCCGACCTCCAGGTGCGAGGTGCCCAGCGGCCCGTCCACCTCCAGCGTGCGCTCCCGGCTCAGGTCCACCGTTTCCACCACCTCGCCTCCGACGATGATCTCCGCCCGCGCGCCGGGGCTGCCCCCGCCGAAGGCGGCCACTATCCCGGCCACGGCTCCGGACCACGCCAGGGCCAGCACCGCCCGGTCCCAGGGGGTGGTGGCGCGGCGCACGAAACGCAGCCCCGCCCTCATGGTGCGGCCATACCCTCGGCGCGCCAGTCCAGGCGCTCCTCCATGGCCGCGTTGGCGTGGGCCCGGCCCTCGGCGTCGATCACCAGGCCGGGCTGCCGGGCCCCCAGGCGCTCCAGGCCCCGGGCGCCGGCCACGAACAAGGCCGTGCTCCAGGCGTCCGTCTCCGTGGCCCGGGGCCCCATCACCGTGGCCTGTCGCGCCCGTCGGGCCGGCCGGCCGGTGGCCGGGTCCAGCAGGTGGTGGTAGCGCCGGCCGTCGTGGGTGAAGGATCGCTCGTAGTCCCCGGAGGTGACAATGGCCTCGCCGTCGCGCAGGGCCACCACCGCCAGCACCCGCTCGCGGTCGCGGGGGTCACGAATGCCGATGCGCCAGGGGCGGTTCCCTCGCGTGCCCAGGGCGCGTAGGTCCCCGCCGGCGTTGATCAGGGCGTTGTCCACGCCGTGCTCCTTCAATTTGGTCGCGGCGCGGTCCACCGCGTAGCCCTTGGCGATACCGCCCAGGTCCAGGCCCGCCCCCGGGCGGGTGAGCCGGGCCTCCAGGCCGTCGCTCCGCCGCAGCTCCAGCGCCTCGCCCCCGGCACCGCCGTCCATCAGGTCCTCCACGGCCGCTTCGGCGGGCGGCTCCTCGGGGAACGGCGGCTCCCGGAAGCCCCACAACCCCACCAGCCGGCCCAGGTGCGGGCTGAAGGTGTTGCCGCTGGCGCGCTGGACCGCCAGGGCCCGCGGGATCAGCCCCGTCAGGGGCCCCTCCAGGGCGGTCCATTCCCCGGGCGCGGCGCCGTTGAAATCGGCCAGGAGGTTGCCCTCCGCCGTGGGGGTCAGGGCGTTGTGGATCGCCCGCATCTCGCGAAAGGCGGCGCCGGCGGCCTCGCCGAGCTCCTCCTTGCTTGCCCCGGCGGCGGTGATCTCCACCAGGGTGCCGAGCACGAAGGCCTGCTCCCGATGCACCTCGGGGGCGCGGTCGCAGGCGGCCAGGGCGGCGACGGCCAAAACGAGCGCAGCGAGGCCGCGGTGCACCGGGCGACCTTTAAACCAATGCATGGAAGGGCGGCCCCTGGGCGAGGCGCCGTTCCAGGGCGTCGAACAGATCTCCACAGATATTGATGCCCGCGTAGTAGTCCAGTTCCTGGACTCCGGTGGGGCTGGTGACGTTGATCTCGGTGACGTATCCGCCGATCACGTCGATGCCCACGAAGGCCAGGCCCCGGGCGCGCAGCTCCGGGCCCAGGGTGGCGCAGATCTCCCGGTCGCGCTCGGTGAGGTCCGCCAGCTCGGTGGTGGCCCCGGCGGAGATGTTGCCCCGGAAATCGCCGCCGCCGGGCACCCGCAGCAGGCCGTGGGGGATGGGCTCGCCGTCGATCAGGATGATGCGCTTGTCCCCCTCCGCGGCCTCGGGGAGGTAGCCCTGGGCCATGGCGAAGCGGGTGCCCCGGTGGGTCAGGCTCTCCACCACCGAGTTGAAGTTGGGGTCACCGAGGCGCACCAGGAAGATGCCCTCCCCGCCCCGTCCCTCCAGGGGCTTGAGGACCATGGTCTCTTGCTCCTGGAGGAAGGCGTAGAACTCCTTGGGGTCCCGGGCCACCAGGGTGGGGGGCGCCAGGCCCGGGAAATAGGCCGTGAACATCTTCTCGTTGGCGTCGCGCAGGGTTCCGGGGTGGTTGCTCACCAGCGTCGATCCCAGGGCCCGCTCCAGGAGGTACGTCATGTAGATGTACTCCATGTCGAAGGGGGGGTCCTTGCGCATGAGCACCAAGTCCAGGTCGGTGAGCGGGCGGCGCTCCTCGTCACCGAGGGTGTAGTGGCTGCCGGGCTCGCGGCGCACCTCCAGCGGGTACATGCGCGCCCAGGGGGTCGCGTCGCGGCCGAAGAGGTGCCCGGGCTCCATGTAGCGCAGCCCGTAGCCGCGCCGCTGGGCCTCCAGGAGCATGGCGAAGGTGGTGTCCTTGCCGATGTGGATGTCGCCGATGGGGTCCATGACGACGCCCAGGGTCGCAGGCATGGGATCGGGCCTTTCGTTGGGTGTGGTCATCAAAGGTCTATTGTGCACCGCTTGGCGGCACCGGCTCATCCCGGAAGGGGATTTCCGGCGAAGGGTTACCCGCGGAGGTCACGGAATTCGCGGCGGGAGGAGGACAGGTCTTGCGGTCCTTCCTCGGTCCTCGCCACGTAGGTCCGAAGCAGGAGGGGCCTCCGCGCCCTCAGCGATCTCGGCGGTGATTCCATCGGTCCGGGTCACCCCCCGCCGGCGGGGAAGTCCCCCCAGACGGTCTGGGCCCAGGCCAGGGCCGCCACCGCCGCGGTCTCGGTGCGCAGTGTCCGGGGGCCCAGGGCGGTGCGGACGAAACCGGCATCCACCGCTGCGGTTAGCTCGTTTTCGTTGAGCCCGCCCTCGGGGCCCACCAGGAGGTGCAGCCGGCCATTCCCGGGAGGTCCGCCGGCGGGCGGGTCGCCCGTTTCGTCCAGGACCAGCCCATGGTCCACCCCGGAGGCCAGCGCCCTCTCCAGGGCGGTCGGCTCGACGACCTCCGGAATCCGATTGCGCCCGCACTGCTCGCAGGCGGAGGCGGCGATACGCTGCCAGCGCTCGCGGTTCTTGGCCGCCTTGGCGCCCTCCAGGCGCCGCACGCTGCGCGCCGTCTGCACCGGGCGGATCTCGGCGGCGCCCAGCTCGGTGGCCTTCTGCACCACCCAGTCGAACTTCTCCCCCTTGGACAGCCCGGCCCAGAGCACGATGCCGAGGGGGGACTCGCGCTCCACCGCCCGGAGGGCGCCGAGGCGCACCCGGGGCCGTTTGGCGTCGCCGGCTAGCTCCGCCTGCATCTCGCCCCCGGCGCCGTTGAAGACCGTCACCGCGTCGCCGGGCTCCAGGCGCAGGACCTTCACCAGGTAGCGGGACGCCTCCTCGGGCAGGGGCAGTTCGCCGCCGTTTGCCTCGGCCTCGGGCAAGTAGACCCGGGGAATGCGCATGGGTTTCCTCTCCGTCCGGCGGGTTTGGGATCGGCATCGTGGCAGGGCATAATATATAGCTTCACGTTGGGCTTATGCATGCGCAGCGCCAAAAGGGAGAGGAAATGGTCCGGACGGAAACGCCGGTGGTGGATACAAGCTTTCAGGTCCCGGAGTTCGAGCTGCCCGGGGTGGACGGCAAGACCTACCGCCTGGAGGACGTGCGGGGCCGCAACGGCCTCCTGGTGGTCTTCATGTGCAACCACTGCCCCTACGTGAAGGCGGTGGAGGACCGCATCCTGCGCGACGTGCGCGACCTCAAGGAGTACGGCATCGGCTCGGTGGCCATCATGTCCAACGACCCCACCGATTACCCCGAGGACTCCTTCGAGAACCTGCGGGCGCGTTGGGAGGAGAAGGCCTACCCCATGCCCTACCTCTTCGACGAGACCCAGGAGGTGGCCAAGCGCTTCGGCGCCGTGTGCACCCCCGACTTCTTCGGCTTCAACGCGGACGGCTACCTGCAGTACCGGGGACGGCTCGACGAGAGCCGCAAGGAGACGGTGCCCGAGGCCAAGCGGGAGCTGTTCGAGGGCATGAAGCTGGTGGCCGAGACCGGCGAGGGCCCGGAGGGCCAGATCCCCTCCATGGGCTGCTCCATCAAATGGAAGGACGCCGGCTGACGGCCGGGCGCCCGCGCGAGGCAGGGCCATGACCCGTATCCCGCAGGTGGATTCCGGCATGGTGGAGGCCGTGGCCGCCATGGTCCGCGACGCCGCCGCCGAGCACCTGCTGCCCTGCTTCTCGGGCCGCGGTTTCGCCGCGACCCACAAGGCATGCGGGGGGCTGGTCACCGATGTGGACCACGCCATGCAGGAGGCCATCGCCCGCTCCCTGGCGGAGGCCTACCCCGAGGTGGGCTTCCTGGGCGAGGAGATGGAGCCGGCCGAGCATCGCCGCGCCCTGGAGGGGGCCGAGACCGGGCTGTGGTGCCTCGACCCCCTCGACGGCACCAGCAACTTCGCCGTGGGCATCCCCATCTTCGGCGTCTCCGTCGCCCTCCTGGTGGGCGGCGTGCCGGTGCTGGGCCTGGTCCTGGATCCGGTGCGCGACGAGCTGTTCACCGCCGTGCGCGGCGGCGGGGCCTTCCTGAACGGCGAGCCCATCACGGTGCGGGAGGCCCGCCCCCTGCAGCGAAGCGTCGGCTGCATCGATTTCAAGCGCCTGCCTCGGGGCGTGGCCCGGGAGCTGGCGGCGGCGCAACCCTTCCACAGCCAGCGCAATTTCGGCTCGAGCGTCCTGGAGTGGTGCTGGCTCGCCTGCGGCCGGGTGGACTTTTACCTGCATGGCGGGCAAAATCTATGGGATTTTTCGGCCGGGTCCCTCATCGCCGCCGAGGCGGGGGCGGACGTGGCCACCATGGACGGCGAGCCCCTTTTCGCGGGCGACATCCTGCGTCGCTCGATCCTCGCCGTGGCGGATCGCAGCCTGCGCGCGGATTTGGCTCCCTATCTCTGCCCCGACCCGGATCCGGGCCAGAGATAGCGGGCTGGCCGCGTTTCCCGAGCCGGGACGACGCGCAACCGGGCCTGTACGGCGCCCGGCGGCGTGCCGTCCCCCACCGGCGCGGAAAGCGCAAAGCCCCCGCCACGGATCGAACCGAATACGCATTGAATTTCCCAACGTAAACAGGTGGACAGGCTATGCCCATGGAAAAGCTGACCATGCCCCTGGTCCGGACGACCGAGGCGGCCGCCCGCGGCGCCGTGGACTGGATCGGCCGTGGCGAGAAGGAGCAGGGCGACGGCGCGGCCGTCGAGGCCATGCGCCAGGCCATGACCTCCGTGCCCATGGCCGGCGAGGTGGTCATCGGCGAGGGCGAGAAGGACGAGGCCCCCATGCTCTACAACGGCGAGCAGGTGGGCGACGGCGACGGCCCCCGCATCGACATCGCCGTGGACCCGGTGGAGGGCACCAACTTCCTCGCCAAGGGCATGCCCGGCTCCATCGTGGTGCTGGCCGCCGCGCCTCACGGCCAGATGTTCCGGCCCGGTCCCGGCTTCTACATGGACAAGCTGGTGGTGCCGCCGGCCGCCAAGGGCCAGCTCGACCCCGAGGCGCCGCTCGCCTCCAAGCTCGGCGACCTGGCCAGCGCCCTGGACAAGAAGGTGGAGGACCTCCGCATCTTCGTCCTCGACAAGCCGCGCCACCAAGACATGATCCGCGACATCCGCGCCGCCGGGGCCAGCGTGCGGCTGGCCTCCGACGGCGACGTGAGCGGCGGCGTCATGGCCGCCCTCGGCGAGTCCGTGGACGCCCTCATGGGCATCGGCGGCACCCCCGAGGGCGTGATCACCGCCTGCGCCGCCAAGGCGGTGGGCGGCGACATGTTCGGCGCCATGGCCCCGCAGAAGGAGGACGAGGAGCAGCAGGTCCGCGAGTTCGGCCTCGAGCCGGGCCAGGTGCTGACCATGGACGACCTCATCAAGGGCGACAACGTGCTGTTCGTGGCCACCGGCCTGACCAACAGCGACATCCTGGACGGCGTCCAGGACTACGGCGACATCGTGGCCACCGACAGCATGGTCATTACCGGCGCCCAGGGCACGGTCCAGCGGATCCGTACCGAAAAGCCGGTGGAGGGCTGATTCCGGCCGGCCTGGCACCACCCGGCGCGGGCCGCGGCAACGGCCCCGCGCCCGGTTCCGGTCCCGTCCGCCATCCGCACCCAAATTCCTAGATTCTGGCGTAAGGAGTAATCACGCATGGCTGAAGTTTCCCGCAAGCAGTTGGCCAATGCCATCCGCTTTCTCTCCATGGACGCGGTGCAGGCGGCGAATTCCGGTCACCCCGGCGCCCCGATGGGCATGGCGGATATCGCCGAGGTGCTCTGGAACGATTACATGAAGCACAACCCGGGCAACCCGGATTGGGCGGACCGCGACCGTTTCGTTCTCTCCAACGGCCATGGCTCCATGCTGGTGTACAGCCTCCTCCACCTCACGGGCTACGACCTGCCCCTGGAGGAGCTCAAGAACTTCCGGCAGTGGGGCTCCAAGACCCCGGGCCACCCCGAGAACGGCGTGACCCCCGGCGTGGAGACCACCACCGGCCCCCTCGGCCAGGGCTTGGCCAACGCGGTGGGTATGGCCATCGCCGAGAAGGAGCTCGCCAACGAGTTCAACCGCGACGGCCATGACGTTATCGACCACTACACCTACGCGTTCGCCGGCGACGGCTGCCTCATGGAGGGCGTCAGCCACGAGGCCTGCTCCCTGGCGGGCACCCTGGGCCTGGGCAAGCTGATCGTCTTCTACGACGACAACGGCATCTCCATCGACGGCGAGGTGGAGGACTGGTTCACCGACGATACCCTCAAGCGCTTCGAGGGCTATGAGTGGCAGACCATGGCCATCGACGGCCACAACCCCGACGCCGTCGCCAAGGCCATCGAGCAGGCCAAGGCCGAGCCCAACAAGCCCACCCTGATCGCCTGCAAGACCACCATCGGCTACGGCTCCCCCAACCTGGCCGGCAGCGAGGCCACCCACGGCGCGCCCCTGGGCGAGGACGAGGTGGCGGCTACCCGCAAGGCCCTGGGCTGGGAGCACGGCCCCTTCGAGGTGCCGGAGGACGTCTACGCCGGTTGGGACGCCCGCGAAACCGGCAAGAAGGCCGAGGCCGATTGGCAGGAGCGCTTCGAGGCCTACCGCAAGGACTACCCCGAGAAGGCCGCGGAGCTTGAGCGCCGCATGAAGCAGGAGGTCCCCGGCGACTTCGAGGCGACCATGGACGCCATCATCAAGGAGTACCGCGAGGGGCAGAAGTCCGACGCCACCCGCAAGCACTCCGGGGCCATGCTCAACACCATCGCCGCGAAGATCCCCGAGGTGCTGGGGGGCTCCGCCGATCTGGCGCCCTCCAACAACACCAAGTGGAAGGACGCGCCCATCATCACGCCCGCCAAGGAGCAGCGGGGCGTGCACGGCCGCTACCTCCACTACGGTGTGCGCGAGTTCGGCATGGCCGCCATCATGAACGGCATCAGCCTGCATCGCGGCTACCGGCCCTACGGCGGCACCTTCCTGATCTTCTCCGACTACATGCGCAACGGCATCCGCATGTCGGCGCTCATGCACCAGCCGGTGACCTACGTGTTCACCCACGATTCCATCGGCCTGGGCGAGGACGGCCCCACCCACCAGCCCGTGGAGCAGGTCTCCAGCCTGCGGGCCATCCCGGGCGTGCACGTGTTCCGCCCCGCCGACGCCGTGGAGACTGCGGTGGGCTGGAAGCTGGCCCTTGGCAGCGGTGACCACCCCTACGCCCTGGTCCTCACCCGGCAGAAGACCGGTGCCCTGGACCACACCGACGAGACCGTGGCCAACATCGCCAAGGGCGGCTACGTTGTCTCCGAGGCCGAGGGCGGCAGCCCCGAGGGCATCCTGCTGGCCTCCGGCTCCGAGGTGGACCTGGCCCTGAAGGCGCAGGCCGAGCTGGCCAGCCAGGGCAAGAAGGTCCGGGTGGTGTCCATGCCCTGCATGGAGCTGTTCGAGGCCCAGGACGAGGCGTACAAGCAGTCCGTGCTGCCCGACTCCGTTTCCAAGCGGGTGGCCGTGGAGGCCGGACAGCCCATGAGCTGGTACCGCTACGTGGGCCGGGACGGCAAGGCCATCGGCATGGAGCGCTTCGGCGAATCCGCCCCGGGCGACACCCTGTTCGAGAAGTTCGGCTTCGTGCCCGCGACCGTGGTGAGCGCCTACAACGACCTGGGCTGAGCGCGAAGGCCGGAACCGAATTCAACGTATCAACACTTCGACGTCTGTGGAGGAACGACAATGAGCATCCGCGTCGCCATTAACGGTTATGGCCGCATCGGCCGCAACGTCCTGCGCGCCATCTACGAAGCCGGCCGGAACAACGAGGTCCAGGTGGTGGCCCTCAACGATCTCGGCGATGCCGAGACCAACGCCTACCTGACCCGCCACGACACCGTGCACGGCAAGTTCCCCGGCACCGTCGAGGTGGAGGGCGACAACCTGGTGGTGAACGGCGACAAGATCTCCGTGCTCGCCGAGCGCGACCCCACCAAGCTGCCCTGGGGCGACATGGACGTGGACGTCGTCATGGAGTGCACCGGCCTGTTCACCGACCGCGACAAGGCGGCCATGCACCTCGAGGCCGGCGCCAAGAAGGTGCTCGTGTCCGCCCCCGCCAAGGGCGAGGACCTCACCGTGGTGTACGGCGTGAACCAGGACATGATCGACCCGGACAAGCACCAGGTGGTCTCCAACGCCTCCTGCACCACCAACTGCCTGGCGCCGCTGGTCAAGCCGCTGCACGAGAAGATCGGCGTGAAGCACGGCCTGATGACCACCATCCACAGCTACACCAACGACCAGGTGCTGATCGACGTCTACCACAGCGACCTGCGCCGGGCCCGTTCCGCGACCCAGTCGCAGATCCCCACCAAGACCGGCGCCGCCGCCGCGGTGGGTAAGGTGCTGCCGGACCTGAACGGCAAGCTGGACGGTTTCGCCGTGCGCGTGCCGACCACCAACGTCTCCTTCGTGGACCTGACCTTCCAGGCCAACCGCAGCACCTCCGTGGACGAGATCAACGACACCCTGAAGGCGGCCTCCGAGAGCCAGCTCAAGGGCATCCTGGGCTACAACGACGAGCCCCTGGTCTCCCACGACTTCAACCATGACCCCCGCTCCTCCATCTACGAGGCGCCCCTGACCCGCATGATCGAGGGCGACTTCATCAAGGTGACCTCCTGGTACGACAACGAGTGGGGCTTCTCCAACCGGATGATCGACACCGCTCAGGCCCTGATGGGCGGCAAGTAAGGGAGCGCGTCCGCATGAGCATCATTCGGATGACGGATCTGGACCTGCGCGGCAAGCGGGTCCTGATCCGGGAGGATCTCAACGTCCCCCAGGACGATGACGGGAGCATCACCGATGCCACCCGCATCGAGGCCAGCCTGCCCACCATCCAGAAGGCCATGGAGATGGGCGGCAAGGTCCTGCTGATGGCCCACCTGGGTCGGCCCAAGGGCGAGCGGAACGCCAAGTACTCCCTCGCTCCCGTGGCCAAGCGCCTGGGCGAGCTGCTGGGCACCGAGGTGCCCCTGATCGAGGACTGGTACGACCAGGTCCCGGCGGAGGTGGAGAACCTGGGCGAGGGTCAGGTGGCCCTGCTGGAGAACGTCCGCTTCCACCCGGGGGACACGGAGAACGACGAGGCCTTCTCCAAGCAGATGGCGGCGCTGTGCGACGTCTACGTCAACGACGCCTTCGGCACGGCCCACCGGGCGCAGGCCTCCACCCACGGGGTGGCCAAGCACGCCCCGGTGGCCGCCGCCGGCCCGCTGCTGGCCAAGGAGATCGACAGCCTCACCGCCGCCCTGGAGAACCCCAAGCGGCCCCTGGTGGCCATCGTCGGCGGCGCCAAGGTCTCCGGCAAGCTGGAGGTGCTGAAGGCGCTCACCGACAAGGTGGACCAGCTCATCGTCGGCGGTGGCATCGCCAACACCTTCCTGCTCGCCGAGGGCCGCAACATCGGCGGCTCCCTGGCCGAGCCGGACCTGGTGGACGAGGCCAAGGGCGTGATCGAGGCGTGCCGGAACAAGGGCGCCGATGTGCCCCTGCCCACCGACGTGGTGGTGGCCAAGGAGTTCGCCGCGGAGGCCCCGGTGCGCACCTGCGCCGTGGAGGACGTGCAGGACGACGAGATGATCCTGGACGTGGGCCCCGACACGGCGGCCCGCTTCGCGGAGATCGTGAAGGGCGCCGGCACCATCCTGTGGAACGGTCCCCTGGGCGCCTTCGAGCTGCCCAAGTGCGCCGAGGGCACCAAGACCCTGGCCCACGCCATCGCCGACAGCGAGGGCTTCAGCGCCGCCGGCGGCGGGGACACCCTGGCGGCCATCGCCATGACGGGGATCACCGAGCGGATCTCCTACATCTCTACCGGTGGTGGTGCCTTCCTGGAATGGGTGGAGGGCAAGAAGCTGCCGGCCATTGCCATTCTTGAGGAGAGGGCGGCCGAATAGGCATGAGGCGAACTAAGATCGTCGCGACACTCGGGCCGGCCACCGACGCGCCGGGAGCCCTCGATCGCATGATCGAGGCGGGGGTGGATGTGTTCCGCCTCAACTTCTCCCACGGCGAGTCCTCCGACCACGTCCGGCGGGCCCAGGAGGTCCGTTCGCGGGCGCAGGCCCACAGCCGGACCATCGGTGTCCTGGCGGACATCCAGGGCCCCAAGCTCCGCATCGGCCGCTTCGAGAACGGCGCCGTGGAGCTGGAGGAGGGCCAGCAGTTCATCCTGGACACCTTCACGGAGCTCGGCGACGAGAACCGCGTGGGGGTCACTTACAAGCGCCTCCCCGACGACGTCGAGCGGGGCGCCACCCTGTTGCTCAACGATGGCCTGGTGGCCGTCTGGGTGGAGGAGGTCCGCGGCCAGGAGATCATCGGCCGGGTGGTCAAGGGCGGCACCCTGTCCGACAACAAGGGGCTCAACCGGGCGGGAGGCGGACTCACCGCCCAGGCCCTTACGGAGAAGGACCGCCGGGACATCCACACGGTAGCCGAGATCGGCGCCGACTACCTCGCGGTCTCGTTCCCGCGTTCGGCGGACGATCTCAACAAGGCCCGCGAGCTGCTGGAGAAGGCCGGGGGCCATGCCCGGATCCTGGCCAAGATCGAGCGTCCCGAGGCGGTGGCCGCCATCGACGAGATCATCGACGCCAGCGACGCCATCATGGTGGCCCGCGGCGACCTCGGCCTGGAGATCGGCGACGCCGCCGTGCCGCCGGTGCAGAAGCGCATCATCCGGCGGGCGCGCATGGCCAACAAGGCCGTGATCACCGCCACGCAGATGATGGAGTCCATGACCCACGCGCCCATCCCCACCCGGGCGGAGGTCTCGGACGTGGCCAACGCGGTGCTCGACGGCACCGACGCGGTGATGCTCTCCGGGGAGACCGCTACCGGCGACTACCCCGTGGAGGCCGCCGGGGCCATGGATCGGGTGTGCCGGGAAACGGAGCGCTCGGCCTTCGAGGAGGACCCCAGCGCGCTGACCGGTTTCGGCACCGAAACGGCCCGGAGCGTGGACGAGTCCATCGCCCAGTCGGCCCTGGCCATCTCCAACAAGCTGGAGATCTCCGCCATCGCCGCCTTCACCACCAGCGGCCGGACCGCGCTGTGGATGTCGCGGGGCGGCACGCGGGCGCCCATCTACGCCCTGTCGCCGAACCAGCGCACCCGGCGCCAGGTGACCATGTACCGCGGGGTGTACCCGATCAGCTTCCCCATCGATCCGGAGAAGCACACCCCCCGCGAGCTCATCGTCACCGCCGAGGCCGAGCTGCGCCGCCAGGGCGCGGTGCGCGAGGGCGATATGATGATCCTCACCCTCG
Source organism: Thiohalorhabdus denitrificans (assembly GCF_001399755.1). NCBI lineage: Bacteria > Pseudomonadati > Pseudomonadota > Gammaproteobacteria > Thiohalorhabdales > Thiohalorhabdaceae > Thiohalorhabdus > Thiohalorhabdus denitrificans. The sequence goes on from NZ_LJCP01000006.1 coordinate 252,511, forward strand.
GCGAGCCGCTGGGCGAGGAAGGCTCCACCAACACCGTGAAGGTGGTGCGGGTCGGCGAGACGACCGCCTAGCCGGTGGCGGGGCCCGAACGGAATTCTACGTCGCTAATCCTTTGCATGATCGTATAGGAGGCAACCCATGCCTTTGGTATCGATGCGCCAGCTGCTGGACCATGCCGCCGAGAACGGCTACGGCATTCCGGCCTTTAACGTGAACAACCTGGAGCAGGTCCAGGCCATTATGGAAGCCGCCAAGGAGGTGGATTCCCCGGTGATCATGCAGGGCTCCGCGGGTGCCCGCAATTACGCCGGTGAGCCGTTCCTGCGCCACCTCATCCAGGCGGCCGTGGAGCAGTATCCCGAGATCCCCATCGTCATGCACCAGGACCACGGTGCCAGCCCGGCGGTGTGCCAGCGCTCCATCCGCTCCGGCTTCACCTCCGTGATGATGGACGGCTCCCTGGAGGCCGACGGCAAGACCCCCGCCTCCTACGAGTACAACGCCCGCGTGACCGGCGAGGTCGTGAAATTCGCCCACGCCGTGGGTGTGACCGTCGAGGGTGAGCTGGGCTGCCTGGGCTCCCTGGAGGGCGGTGCCGGCGAGAAGGAAGACGGCCACGGCGCCGAGGGCGAGCTCTCCATGGACCAGCTCCTCACCGATCCGGAAGAGGCCGCCCAGTTCGTCAAGGACACCCACGTGGACGCCCTCGCGGTGGCCATCGGCACCAGCCACGGCGCCTACAAGTTCACCTCCAAGCCCACCGGCGAGGTGCTGCGGATCGACCGCATCAAGGAGATCCACGAGCGCATCCCGGACACCCACCTGGTGATGCACGGCTCCAGCTCGGTGCCGCAGGAGTGGCTGGACATCATCAACGAGCACGGCGGTGAGATTCCCGAGACCTACGGCGTGCCGGTGGAGGAGATCCAGAACGGCATCAAGAGCGGCGTGCGCAAGGTCAACGTGGACACCGACATCCGTCTGGCCATGACCGGTGCCGCGCGGAAGCACTTGGCCGAGAACAAGGCCAACTTCGACCCGCGGAAGTTCATGATCGAGGCCCGGAAGGCCGCCAAGCAGATCTGCATGGATCGCTACCAGCAGTTCGGCTCCGCCGGTCAGGCTTCCAAGATCAAGGCCGTCGGCGAGGAGGCCATGGTCGCCCGCTACGAGGCCGGCGAGCTGGATCCCCGGGTGAAGTAACCCGCCTGCGGGAACAGACGAGCCAGGAAAGGCCCGGCGAACGCCGGGCCTTTTTTATTGGTCCCCTTACCCTTTCCCCATCCAAAAGGCCTTTTGGCCAATTCTTGACCGGGATGGATTCCAGGACCGATCCCGCCCCGAATATTTCTTGAAGGTCCGACGAAGCATCCCAACGTGATTTAGAGGTCCGTAGCCATCGGTTGCAGGGCGCCGGCGCGGTTTCCTCCCGGGGCCGAGGAGCCGTGTCCCTGGACAGGAACCCGCTGTCCGGTTCCCGGGAACAACCGGGGCCCAGTGTGCGTCCAATCCGATTGGCTCCGATACATCCAACCGGTTAGACCAAGCCCACGAAGGGAGGTCGGGACCATGGCGCATTACCCCTGGAAGCACGCCGAGGAGCTGAAGCAGACCGCCCAGTCCATGGTGGCCAATTACAAGGGCATCCTGGCGGCGGACGAGTCCAACCGGACGGCGACTAAGCGCCTGGAGGAGGTGGGCATCGAGTCCACCGAGGAGAGCCGGCGCAAGTACCGCCAGCTCTTGTTTACCGCTCCGGACATCGACAAATACATCAGCGGGGTGATCCTTTTCGAAGAGACTATCCGGCAGAAGGATGACGGCGGCACCCCCTTCCCCGAGCTGTTAAAGGGCCGGGGCATCATCCCCGGCATCAAGGTGGACACTGGTGCCAAGCCCCTGGCCGGCTCCCCCGACGAGAAGGTCACCGAAGGCCTCGACGGCCTACGGGAGCGCCTGGCCGAGTATTACGAGATGGGCGCCCGATTCTCCAAGTGGCGGGCGGTGATCACGGTCGGCGACGGCATGCCCACCCGCCAGTGCATGGAGGCCAACGCCCACGCGCTTGCCCGGTACTCCGCACTGTGCCAGGAGAACGGCCTGGTACCCATCGTGGAGCCGGAAGTGCTGATCAACGGCAGCCACGACATCGACACCTGCGAGGCGGTCACCGAGGAAAACCTGCGCATGGTTTTCAACGAGCTGTACCGCCACAACGTCATGCCCGAGGGCACGGTGCTGAAGACCTCCATGGTGATCTCCGGCCTGGACGCCCCCAGCCGCGCCGGCGTGGAGGAGGTGGCCGAACGCACCGTGCAGACCCTGGAGCGGGTGGTGCCGCCGGCCCTGGGCGGCGTGGTGTTCCTCTCCGGCGGCCAGGGCGATGTGGAGGCTACCCAGCACCTGGACGCCATGAACAAGAAGTACAAGAACCGGGTTCCGTGGCGGCTCACCTTCTCCTACGCCCGGGCCCTGCAGAACCCGGCGCTGGGCTCCTGGGGCTCCGACATGGCCAACACCGAGCAGGCCCAGAGGGCCTTCGCCTTCCGCGCCAAGCTCAACAGCCTGGCTTCCGAGGGCGAGTACAGCGAGGACCTGGAGCAGCAAGCCGCCTAAACCTCTCCGGTCCTTCCCGAAAAAGCCCCGCCCATGTAGCGGGGCTTTTTTCGGTTCCTCCCCCGGACCATTCCGGAAAAGGAGCCCGGAATCAGGGCATCAAAATCCTCCAAACCCTTCCCAAGGATCCATCGTTCTTCTTCCTTTCCCGCAGCCCGCGTGCCCAGACCGAGCCGCCAAAGCCTCATCAGCCCGTTGAGATACCGACATAGAGCCTCATTGACCAAATGGTTGTTGACAAACCTGTCCGGGCCCTGCTATTTATCTCCCTGTTTCTGAAGGGGCTTGGTGTCCGGGTAGGGGAAGCCCGGGCGCCGGAAAAGGGGGAAAACATGGAAACGCCAGCCGGTATCCAGCTGGCCCCGATGCGTCGGGGTCGGAGTCTGCTGACGGCCCCGCCGCGCTGTCTTCGGCGCCCCACCACGCCCCCGTCCCGGCTCCCCTTCCGCCTTTTCGGCGCTCTGTCCGCCGTTCGCAGAGCCCTGGGCGCTCCGATTTTTACCATTAAGAAATCCAAACGTTTGGTCTCTAAGAACGCCGACCGGCCCCTCACCCCGACCCGACCCGGAGCACGCACCATGCCCCGCATCGCCGCCGTCCTGGCCCTACTCCTCCTCCCCAATCTGGCCCAGGCGGCCTACAGCTGCGATCCGGGCGGTTGGATCACCACCATCGGCTTCGAGGCGGTGGCCAAGGAAGAACCCCGGGGCCCGGACACCCCCATCGAATACTATTTCGCCACCCTGGAATGCCGAGGCGGGATGGTCGGCCGCATCGTTCACACCAGCGTGCTCATGACCCCCAACCAGGTCGCCGAGGGCGCGGGGGGCGCCATCGACACCTACAACACCCGCGGCCTAGCCACCTCCTGCCAAACCGCCTTCTACTTCGTCCACAAGTACTACGAAGGCACGGTCACCAACAGCCTGGACGGCCAGCTGGTGACCGTGGACTTCGCCGACAGCCCCTACCCCGTGGGGGAGATCAGCGAGGCCCCCTTCAACGACACCTTCACCGGCGGCTTCGAGGCCCAGGGCTGCGGGGAGTGCCCGGCCGGGGAAAGCGTCACCGCCACCGTCGAGGAAATGCACGACGGCTGCTACAAGGGCTGCGAAGTCACCGACCTCTACCCCACCAAGGAGAACGAATGGGTGCGCACCCTGGAAGGGGAGTACACCGGAGACACCTGCGAGGACACCGAGGCGGACGGCGATTCGGACAAGATGTACGCCTGCGCCATCAATGGCGGGGGACCGGATACCAGCACCGACAACCCGATCAACTTCGCAACCGGCAACAAGTTCTTCATCGAAAGCGATTACCGCGGCAGCGGCGCCTTTCCCATCACCTTCACCCGCACTTACAACAGCTACGACCTCGGCTGGCGCTTCGCCTACACCCAGCGTATCGAGCGGGAGGACGAAGACACCGTCCTCGCGCGCCGGCCCGACGGCCGGACCTTCGCCTTCCGGCGGGACAACGGCGGGTGGCACCCCGACCCCGACGTCACCGCCCGCCTGCGGCGCCTGACCGCCGATGACGAGCACGGCCCCGGCTGGGTCTACATCCGCCCCGACCACACCCGCGAACGCTACGACGGCCAGGGCCGCCTCACCGCCCTCCAAAACCCCCAGGGGAAGGAGCAGACCCTATCCTACGCGGAGACCGCCGGCGGCCCGCAGGTCACCGTCACCGACCCCCACGGCCAGGAGCTCCGGATCGCCCTGAACCCCGCGGGCACCCTCCCGGAGCGCATCACCGATGCTCGGGGCCGCACCACCGAATACCACTACAAAGACGGCCTCATCCTCACCCGGGTGGACCACCCGGACGGCACCGCCACCGAATACCTGTACGAAGACCCCGAACGCCCCTGGCTGATCACCGGCGTCCTCGACGAGAACGGCGACCGCAGCCGCCGCGTGGAATACGACGACCAGGGCCGCGCCATCGCCAGCGAGCGGGGCGGCGGGGCCGAGCGGGTGGAAGTGCGCTACGAGGGGGACGACACCACCACCCTCACCAATGCCCTCGGCAAGCGCACCACCTACCGCTTCGAGACCCTCCACGGCGTCAAGAAGATCATCCAGGAGCAAAGCCGGGCCACCGCCCACACCGAAGCCACCACCCGGGACTACGCCTACGACGCCAACGGCTACCTCATCGCCGAGACCGACGCCAAGGGGCACAGCACCTACTACACCCGCGACGAAAACGGCCTGGAGCTGTCCCGCACCGAGGCCCTCGGGGAGCCCGCCGAGCGCACCGTCACCACCCAATGGGACACCGACCTACGCAAGCCCCGCGTGGTCACCGAAGGCGACCTCGAGACCCGCTACACCTACGACGACGAAGGCCGCACCGTCTCGCGCACGGAGACCGACCTCACCACCGGCGCAACCCGCACCACCCGCTACACCTACACCGCCGACGGCCGCCTGAAAACCGTCGACGGCCCCCGCGACGACGTCGCCGACGTCACCACCTACCGCTACGACGCCGCCGGCCGCCTGAGCCGGGTCACAAACGCGGCCGGCCACACCACCGAGATCGTCGAGCGCGACGGCCTCGGCCGCCCCACGCTCATCCGCGACCCCAATGGCCTGGAGACGGCCATGGCCTACGACGGCCGCGGCCGCCTCGTCGAGCGCAGTGTGGGGGGAGAGACCACCGCCCTGGAATACGACGACGCCGGCAACCTCGTTCGGGTCACCGAGCCCGGTGGCGCCACCCTGGAATACACCTACGACGCCGCCGGCCGCGTCACCGCCCTCCGCGACGGCGAAGGCAACCGCATCGAATACACGCTCGACGCCGCCGGAAACCGCACCGAGGAGCGGATCTACGACGATACCGGCAGCCTGGCCCGCATCCACAAGCGCGCCTTCGACGCCTTGAGCCGGACCCTCAAGAGCATCGGCGCCCGGGGCCAGACTACCCGCCACGCCTACGACGCCAACGGCAACCGCACCCGCACCACCGACCCCCTCGGCCGCGTGCACCGCAACGCCTACGACGCCCTGAACCGCCTCCTCGAACAGACCGATCCCCTGGGCGGGGAAACCCGGTACGACCACGACGACCAGGATCGGGTCACCGCCGTCACCGACCCCAACGGCAACACCACCACCTACGAATACAACGCCTTCGGCGACCGGGTGGAACGGACCAGCCCCGACACCGGCACCACCACCTACGAATACGACGCGGCCGGCAACCTCGTGGCCGAGACCGACGCCAAGGGCCAGACCACCACCCACACCTACGACGCCCTCAACCGCCGCACCCGGACCGCCTTCGCCGACGGGTCCGAGATCGTCTACACCTACGATTCCGCCGAAAACGGCATCGGCCGCCTGGCCGAAGTCGAAGACCCCAGCGGCCGCACCGAATACCAGTACGACGCCCACGGCCGGGGGACCCGGCGCACCCAGACCATCGCCACCGGAAACGGGAGCACCCAGGCGCTGACCACCCGCTACGCCTACAACCGCGCCGGCCAGCTTGCCGAGCTCACCTACCCCTCCGGCATGACCGTGGGCTACGCCTACGAGAACGGCAAGATCCGCAAGGTTACCGTCAACGGCGAAACCGTCGTCCGCAACGTTGCGCACGCCCCCTTCGGCCCCGTGGCCGGCTGGACCTGGAGCGACGGGACCCGCCACCGGCGCACCTACGACCAGGACGGCCGCCTCGTTGAGCAGACCCTGGCCGGCGCCCGCCGGGATCTCGCCTACGACCCCGTGGGCAACATCACCGGCATCACCGACCCCGCCGACAGCCGGAGTTACGACTACGACGCCCTCGACCGGCTCACCGAAGCCCGGGCGGACACCTTCAACCTTGCCTGGGCCTACGACGCCAACGGCAACCGCACCGAGCGCACCGACCACCAGACTGGGGAGACCACGGACTACACCATCGCCCCCGACAGCAACCGCCTGCAGGCCGTGGCCGACACCGCCTTCGAGCACGACGCCAACGGCAACCTCATCGAAGACGGCGACCACACCTACCACTACAACGCCCGCAACCGCTTGGTGGACGTGGACGACGGCGCCACCGCCCGCTACCGCTACAATGCCGCCGGCCAGCGCGTCTACAAGCGGGCCCTGCTGGAAGAAGGCGCCGACCCCGACCTAAACGGCGACGGGGAAGTCACCGAAGCCGACCTCCACGTCCTCCAGGAGTACATTCGCCAAGGCGACGCCCCCGTCTCCGCCGACCTCAACGGCGACGGTGAGGTAAACGGCCAGGACACCCCCTGCATCGCCACCCGCATCGGCGCCGACAAGAACCAAGGGCGGGGCAAGGGCCGAAACCGGAAGGCCGAAAGGGCCCACACCCCCGAGCACGACAAAGGCCCCCACGGCTGCCTGCCGGTGCCCGAGCCCGAGACCCGGCTGTACGCCTACGACGAATGGCGCATGCTGGGCGCCTACGACGCGGACGGCGCCGCCGTCCAGGAAACCGTCTGGCTCGGGGACCTCCCCATCGCCACCGTGCGCGACGGCAAGGTCTACCACGTCCACACGGACCACCTGGGCACGCCGCGGGCCGTAACCGACCCTACCAACGGCGCGGCGGTCTGGCGCTGGACCTCCGACCCCTTTGGGCGGGCCAAGGCAAACGAGGACCCCGACGGAAACGGAAAAGAGTTCACCTACAACCTGCGATTCCCGGGTCAGTACTACGATCAAGAGACGGGGAAGCATTACAATTACTTCCGGGACTACGAGTCTGGGATTGGTGGGTATATTCAACCCGACCCGATCGGGTTGAAAGGTGGGTCAACCAACCTTTATGGGTATGTGAAGAACAACCCGGTGAATTTGAGGGACCCTAGGGGGGAAGAAATACCGACGGTCGCCTGGTGTGGTTTAGCGGCTGCAGTATATGGTGGTACGCAATTGGTTAGTTCGACAGACCAACTATTTGAAAGTACCAAATTGCTCAGAAGGCAGATTGAGAGGATAGATAAAAGGATGGCTTCTTGCTCAGTAGAGAAATATAGAGAGCTTGAAAAAATAAAGAGGAGGCTATTAAAAGCGCATCTGAAAGCTGCTTCAAAATATGCTGAATCAAATGAAAGTCTGAGTGGTGAGTTAAAAACCGGAATTCTGGCTTCGGGGTGCGCCGTTTTATTAGCGGCCCCTGGGGTATAAAAACCTAGAATTGTTTTATAAAGCTATAAAGAGCAAGCAATGTTTTTAAAAAAGAATGTTTATTACAGAGTAAAATATATACTTTTGGTTTATATATTGGCTATTTTTGTTTATTCTATTATTCACCCTGTCAGTCACGGGGTAGGGATGTATAGTATTTTGTATGGAAAGGAGAATCCATTTTCTTTGGAGGATTTGACCAGTAACTATTGGGGGATGTTGCTAAGTATATGGGCTGTTGTTATGTTTAAGGTTTTATTGTTATTTTTATTGGGAGTTTTGTTTGTAATAATTGTATACAACGGGAAAAGTAGTATTTACAGAATAAATCCTAAAAGTATTTTTGCTTATTTTTTGAATTTAAGAACCTTTGAGAAAATGGGTTTCTTCATTTTTATTTTTCTGTCTGTCTTTGATATTTATAGTTCTTTTGTTTTTTCGAAATATATTATCTTTTCTGTTTCATGAATTTGCGAGGTTGGGGGGGAGGAAGCTGATCAGTTAACTGGCATTGAAAGCTCCGGTATCAGCACCGTTTCGAAAATACAATGACCGTCCTGCTACCTACACCCATCCTGTCTACTGCCAGGTGCCAGGTGCCAGGTGCCAGGTGCCAGGTTGCACTTAGGATATGAATCTGCCGCCGTTATGTCGCACCAATGTATCTAGAATTATCTGGTAGCTGCCAATTTTTGCCTCGTTTGGGAATGAGCCCCCAAAGGAGGCACGGGACCGATCCCTCACCTGCCATATTCGCAATCACCCCCGCTTACGGGTAAAATTCCGGCTCCGCATGATGAACGCGAACACCCCGCCCCTCCGGGACGGTGGGGCTCTTATTGATTTACGGTATCTGAGGGGACGGAAATGGCGGATTTCAAGATTGCTCCGAGCATCCTGTCGGCGGACTTCGCCAATCTGGGCGCCGAGGTCCAGGCGGTGGAGAAGGCCGGGGCCGACTACTGCCACTTCGACGTGATGGACAACCACTACGTCCCCAACCTCACCATCGGCCCCATGGTCGCCGAGGCCCTGAACCCGGTGACCAACATGCCGTTGGACGTGCACCTGATGATCGAGCCGGTAGACGACATCGTCCCCGAGTTCGCCAAGGCCGGCGCCGACATCATCACCTTCCACCCGGAGGCCAGCCGGCATCCCCACCGCACCCTCCAGCTCATCAAGAGCCAGGGCTGCCGGGCGGGGATCTCCCTCAACCCGGGTACCCCGGTGGAGATGCTCGACTACCTCATGGACGAGGTGGACCTGATCCTGGTGATGTCGGTGAACCCGGGCTTCGGCGGCCAGGCCTTCATCGAGTCGGCCATGGACAAGATTCGCGCCATCCGCGAGCGCATCGATAACTCCGGCCGGGCCATCGAGCTGGAGGTGGACGGCGGCATCAAGGCCGACAACGTGGCCCGGGTGGCCGAGGCCGGCGCCGATGTCTTCGTCTCCGGCTCCGGCGTCTTCAAGGCCGACGACTACGCCGCCCGGATGAAGGAGTTCCGCGAGGCGCTGGCAGGAGTGAAGCGGTAATGACGGACGCTGGGCAGGAGGGGCCGCTGCCGGCGAAGGCGGTCCTGTTCGATCTGGACGGCACCATCCTGGAAACCGCCGGGGACCTGGCCACCGCCACCAACCGGACCCTGGCCGACTTCCACCGCGAGGCCGTGGAGGAGGGCCAGGTTCGCGCCTGGATCGGCGACGGGGTGCGCGCCCTGGTGCGCTACGCCCTGGAAGCCACCGGCGGCTGCGACGAGGCCCTGCTGGATCAGGCCCACGAGCGGTTCATGGTCCACTACGGCAAATGCTTCGCCGACCGCAGCCATCCCTTCCCCGGGGTGGTGGAGACCATGGACCGGCTGCGCGAGGCGGGCCTGCCGCTGGCCGTGGTGACCAACAAGGCCGCGGCCTTCACCGAGCCCCTGCTGGAGGCCTCCGGGCTGGCATCCCGCCTGGACGTGGTCATCTCCGGCGACAGCGTGGATAAGAAGAAGCCCGATCCGGCCCCGGTCAACGCGGCCCTGGAGCGCCTGGGCGTCACCGCCGAGGAGGCCGTTCTGGTGGGCGACTCCCGCAACGACGTGGAGTCGGCGCTGGCGGCCGGCTGCCGGGTGATCTGCGTAACCTACGGCTACAACCGCGGCGAGGACGTTACCACCCTGGGCGCCCAGCGCCTGGTGGACGAGTTCGGGACCATCCTGGAGCTGATCCAGCCCGACGGCCGCACCGCCGAGACCGCCTAGGAGCCCCCGGACCCCGCCATGTACCGCCCTTCCCGGGAACAGTTCCGCGCCTACGCCGAGCAGGGCTACGACCGCATCCCGGTGGTGCGCGAGATCCTCTCCGACCTGGAGACCCCGGTGTCGGCCTTTCTCAAGCTCGCCGGCAAGCCGCGGTCTTTCCTTCTGGAGTCGGTGGAGGGCGGCGAGAAGTGGGGGCGCTACTCCATCCTCGGCCTTCCCGCCCGCGAATGGGTGACCCTGCGCGGGGGGACCTTCCGCCGCCACATCGACGACCGGGTGGTGGAAGAGGTCGAAGGCGCCGGCATGGACCGGCTGCGGGCCTGGGTGCAGGACGTGCGGGTGGCCCCCGTGGAGGGGCTGCCGCGCTTCGCCGGGGGCGCGGTGGGCTACTTCAGCTACGACACCGTGCGCCACTTCGAGGCCATTCCGGAGACCAATCCGGACCCGCTGGGGATGGCCGACGCCTTCCTGGTGCGCACCGAGCAGCTGCTGGTGTTCGACAACCTCAGCGGCACGCTCCAGCTGATCCAGCCGGCGGATCCCGGCGACGACCCGGAGGCCGCCTACGTGCGGGCCTGTGAGCAGATCGAGGCCAGCGTGGCCGCGCTGCGGCGCCCTCTGCCCGAGCGCTCCATGCCCGCGCCGGTGGCCATCCGCGAAGAGGATTTCCACCACCACACCAGCCGGGCGGATTACGAGGCCGCTGTGGAGCGGGCCAAGGAGTACATCCGCGCCGGCGACATCATGCAGGTGGTGCTCTCCCAGCGCCTGTCGGTGCCCTTCCCCGCGCCGTCCTTCGACGTCTACCGCGCCCTGCGTACCCTCAACCCCAGCCCCTACATGTACTTCCTCGACACCGGGGAGGCGCAGGTGGTGGGCAGCTCCCCGGAGATCCTGGCGCGGCTGGAGGGCGGTCGGGTCACGGTGCGCCCCATCGCCGGCACCCGCCGCCGGGGCCGCTCGGAGGAGGAGGATCGCCACCTGGAGCAGGAGCTGCTCGCCGACCCCAAGGAGCGCGCCGAGCACCTCATGCTCCTGGACCTGGCCCGCAACGACGCCGGCCGGGTCTCGGTCACCGGCACCGTGGCGGTGGACAGCCCCTTCGCCATCGAGCGCTACTCCCACGTCATGCACATGGTCTCCAACGTCCACGGCCACATCCGCCCCGACCTCGACGCCTTCGACGCGCTGCGGGCGGCCCTCCCGGCGGGCACCCTCTCCGGGGCCCCCAAGGTGCGCGCTATGGAGATCATCGAGGAGCTGGAGCCCCTGCGCCGAGGGGTCTACGGCGGGGCGGTGGGCCACATCAGCCACGCTGGTGACCAGATGGACACGGCCATCGCAATCCGCACGGCCGTGATCAAGGATGGCTGGTTCCACGTGCAGAGCGGCGCCGGGATCGTCGCCGACTCCGATCCGGCCGCCGAGTACGAGGAGACCATGAGCAAGAGCCGGGCCCTTTTCCGCGCCGCCGCCATGGCCGCCCAGGGGCTCGAATCTCCCGGGGAGGGGGTCTAGCGGCCCGCCGGAAACCCCATTCGGGCCCGGTCCCGAGCGGAACTTCCGGGCCTCCGGGCCGTCCACCGGCGTGATACCATTTCCCCGGATCCCGCGCGCCCAAGAGGGGATCCGCCGGCCGTTCCGGCGCAACGCACGAGGTCGGTGCCGCCATGATCCTGATGATCGACAACTACGACTCCTTCACCTACAACCTCGTCCAGTACCTGGGCGAGCTGGGGGCGGAGGTGGTCGTCCGCCGCAACGACACCATCGGGGTGGCCGACATTGCCGGCATGGATCCGGCCGGCATCGTCCTCTCCCCGGGGCCGTGCTCCCCCGAGCAGGCGGGCATCTCCGTGGAGACGGTGAAGTCCTACGCCGGACGCATCCCCATCCTCGGCGTCTGCCTCGGCCACCAGTCCATCGCCGCGGCTTACGGTGGCCGGATCGTGCGCGCCCCGGAGGTCATGCACGGCAAGACCTCGGAGATCCTGCACGACAGTACGGGGGTGTTCGCCGGCCTGCCCAACCCCTTCGAGGCCACCCGCTACCACAGCCTGATCGTGGAGCGGGCGAGCCTGCCGGCGGAGCTGGTCGTGCACGCCTGGACCGAGGACGGCACCATCATGGGCCTGCACCACCGCGAGCTGGACGTGGAGGGGGTGCAGTTCCATCCCGAATCCATCCTCACCGGCTACGGCAAGGACCTGCTGGCCAACTTCCTGGCCCGCACCGGCCACAGCGCGCCCCGGCCGGTGGAAGCCTGAGGCAGCCCGCGGCGGAAAGGAGCCCCATGCCCGGCGAAATGGACCTCAACGTCCGCACCAAGAACGCCATCGCCCGCCTGGTGGAGCGCGAGGACCTCCCCCGCGCCGACATGGAGGAGGTGATGCGCGAGATCATGCGCGGCCAGTCGGCGCCGGAGGAGATCGCCGGCTTCCTCACCGCCCTGCGCATGAAGGGCGAGACGGTGGAGGAGATCACCGGCGCGGTGGCGGTGATGCGGGAGTTCGCCACCCGCATCGAGGTGGACGCCCCCAACCTGGTGGACACCTGCGGCACCGGCGGCGACCTGCGCGGCACCTTCAACATCTCCACCGCCAGCGCCTTCGTCGCCGCCGGGGCCGGCGCCAACGTGGCCAAGCACGGCAACCGCAGCGTCTCCTCCAAGTCCGGAAGCGCCGACGTGCTCACCGCCCTGGGGGTGGACCTGGACATCGAAGCCGAGGAGGTGGGCCGGGCCATCGACGAGGTGGGCATCGGCTTCCTGTTCGCCCCCCGCCACCACGGCGCCATGAAGCACGCCGTGGGCCCGCGCCAGGCGCTCGGCATCCGCACCCTGTTCAACCTGCTCGGCCCCCTGGCCAACCCGGCCCTGGCGCCCAACCAGGTGCTCGGCGTGTTCGACAGCCATTGGCTGGAGCCCCTGGCACAGGTGCTGCGCGAGCTGGGCAGCCGCCACGTGCTGGTGGTGCACGCCGACGACGGCATGGACGAGCTCTCCATCCTCGGCCCCACTCGCATGGCGGAGCTGTTCGACGGCGACATCCTCCACCACGACATCGACCCCGAGCAGTTCGGCTTCGAACGGCCCGATGCCGCCGCCCTGCAGGCCGGGGACGCCGACGAGAACGCCGCCATCCTGCGGGCGGTCCTCCATGGCGAGGGGGGACCGAAGCGCGACATCGTGCTGCTCAACGCCGGCGCCGCCCTGTACGTGGGCGGCGTGGCCGCCAGCCTGGAGGACGGCGTGGAGGCCGCCGCCCGCTCCATCGACAGCGGCGCCGCCGCGGGCAAGCTGGAGCAGTTGGCCGCCTTCACCCGGAAGGCGCGCAAGGCGCAATGACGGACCGCGGCCGCGCCACCATCCTGGAGCGGATCCTGGCCCGCAAGGCGGAGGAGCTGGCCGAGCGCCGGGCTTCCTTGCCCGAGGCGGACCTACGGGCCCGCCTGGCCGCGGGAGAAGCGCCCGAGGCGCGGGACTTTATCGGCGCCCTTCGGGCCAAGGAGCGCCAGGCCCTGCCGGCGGTGATCGCCGAGGTGAAGCGGGCCAGCCCCTCGGCGGGGGTGATCCGCAGCGACTTCGACCCCGCCGCCATCGCCACCGCCTACGCCCGCAGCGGCGCCGCCGCCCTGTCCGTGCTCACCGACCACGACTTCTTCGGCGGCAGCGACGCCTACCTGCGGCAGGCCCGCGAGGCCAGCGGCCTGCCCGTCCTGCGCAAGGACTTCACCATCGACCCCTACCAGGTGAGCGAGGCCCGCCTGCTCGGCGCGGACTGCGTGCTGCTCATCGTCGCCGCCCTGGACGACGACACCCTGGCCGCCTGCCTGGACCGCGCCGCCGAGGAGGGCATCGCCGCCCTGGTGGAGGTCCACGACGCCGACGAGCTGGACCGCGCCCTGGCCCTGGACGCCGAGCTGGTAGGCATTAACAACCGCGACCTCCACACCTTCGAAACCCGCCTGGAGACCAGCCTGGGCCTGGCCGAGCGGGTCCCGGAAGGCGTCACCCTGGTGGCGGAGAGCGGCATCCACAGCCGCGCCGACATCGACAGCCTCCGGGCCGCCGGCATCCCCGCCTTCCTGGTCGGCGAAGGCCTCATGCGCGCCGACGACCCCGGCGCCGCCCTCGCGGAGCTGCTCACCGGCTGAGAGCATTCCCGCAGCCTCTCCCGGCATCGCCGTGCCCGTAACGGGTTGTGCCCACCTACGCCGCCCTTCAGGGTCGGGGAGGTGCAAGCGATCCGTACCGGGCCCGTAAGGGGGGCGTTGCGGTCGAGGCAGTGAATGGGAGGCGAGACAGGTATGGCAGGCATGGATGGCGCCGTCATCCGTTTCAAGGCGCGTTGGGCCGGCTGGACCCGGCCCGAGCGCCTGCAGTTCGTGGTCGCCGTGCTGCTGCAGCTGGCCCTGCTCGGCGCCCTCGTGGGGGCCCTGGTGGAGCAGCGCTGGCTGGTGGCCTTCACCGCCGGCGTGGTTCTGGTGCTGACCTTCCTGCCCGCCGTTTTGGAGCGGGGGCTGGAGGTGCAGCTGCCCGTGGAGCTGACCCTGATCACCGCCCTGTTCCTGTATGCCTCCTTCGGTCTGGGCGAGGTGCGGGACTTCTACTACCGCTTCTGGTGGTGGGACAACATGCTGCACGGTCTGTCCGCCGTGGTGCTGGGACTCACCGGCTTTCTGCTCGTCTACACCTTCCACTTCACCCGGCGCGTGGTCCTGCCCCCGGTGTACTTCGGCCTTACCGCCTTCGGCTTCGCCGTGACCCTGGGCACCTTGTGGGAGATCTTCGAGTTCCTCATGGACTGGGGCTTCGGCTTCAACATGCAGAAGTCCGGGCTGGACGACACCATGACCGACCTCATGGTGAACGCGGCCGGAGCCGCCCTGGCCGGCTGGAGCGGCTACCGCTACGTCCGCGGTGGAGACTCCCTGCTAGCCGATCGCATGCTGCGCCGCCTCGCCGCCAAAAACCCCCGTCTCTTCGGGGATGCCCCCGACTAACCCAGGTCCAACCTTTGGTTTCCTAAGGGATTTCCCTGATAGGGAAGGTACGGATCTTCCTCCACTATGGTGACTTCAGGACAGCGGGACAGTCTTTGTCCGCTGCGTGTCAGGCCAACCAGGAGGATGTCCCATGACCCTCAAGCACCAGCTCGAAAGCGATTTCCAGCAGCAGAGCAACTGGTCCCTGCGCCGCCAGATGGGGATTCCCAACAATCGCCGCCTTTGGGTCTGCGCCTGCATGGACGAACGGCTGCCCGTGGACGAGGCCCTGGGGATCCGAGGTGACCATGGCGACGCCCACGTCTTTCGCAACGCCGGTGGGATCATCACCGACGACGCCATCCGCTCGGCCATGCTCACCTGCAACTTCTTCGGCACCGAAGAGATCGTCATCATCAACCACACCGAGTGCGGCATGATGTCCGCCCACACGGACACCCTCCTGAAGGCCTTCCAGGAAAAGGGCGTGGACACCGACAATGTCCAGGTCGACCCCGCCACGCCGGAGCTGAAGCTGGAGCAGGGCTCCTTCGGCAAGTGGATCCGCATGTTCGACAACAAGTCCGTGGACGACATCTGCGCGGAGCAGGTGGAGTACGTCCGCAACCACCCCCTGATCCCCGACCACGTCACCGTGAGCGGCTGGATCTGGGAGGTGGAAACCGGCCACCTCCGCCCGCCGCACCAGCGCCTCTCCGAGAAGGTGAACAGCGGCAAGGAGATGGGCGCGAAGTAGGCCGCACCTCCGCTTCTCCCCTCGCCCCCGGCGGCGGCCCTGTTAGGGGCCCTCCGGGGGTTGTTTCGTTGGGGGGCCGTCCCTACCTCGGTAATAGAGGGTTTTGCAAGCAGCCAGCCGAAAGGAGGGTTTGCCATGGCGGAAGAGCAGAAACAGGGTCAGGAGGTGCAGCGTTCCCCGTCCCGGGGTATGACCCCCTTCGACGAGATGGAGCGGATGTTCGAGGAGCTCATGCCGCGGGGCTGGATGCGGCCCTTCGCCGGCGGCTTCCCCGGGCGCATGAGCGAGCTGGCGCCCTTCGAGGGCCGTACGCCCCGGGTGGACGTCCAAGATCGGGAAAGCGACATCCTGGTGCGCGCCGAGCTGCCGGGGGTGAAGAAGGACGACCTCGACGTTTCCCTCTCCGAGAACACGGTGACCATCAAGGCCACCACCCGCCAGGAGAAGGAAGAGGGCGAGAAGGAAGGCGACTACTACCGCCGCGAGATCTCCAGCGGCTCCTTCGCCCGCACCGTGGCCCTGCCCGGGGACGTGGACGGCGACAACGCCAAGGCCCAATTCGAGGACGGCATCCTGGAGCTGACCCTGCCCAAGCGCGAGCAGGCCAAGCGGCGCCGGATCAAGGTAGAATAGACCCGTTCCCCGATCCGGTGAGGACCCGGCGCCCGGCGGCTCCCTACGCCGGGCGCTTCCTTTTTTGAAGGGGCCGGAGGCGGCCGATGGACCTCGTGGGCACCCCGTACATCCCGGGCCGGGGCAGGGGGCGGATCTCGTATCGGGCCCCCGAGGACCCGAGCGGGCGCGTCCTCGTCCTGCGCCAGAAGGACCTGGCGAGCCTGGGCCGGGAGGCCCTTCCCGCCGCCCTGGTGATGCTCGACGGTGCCCCGCTGGCCCATCCCCTGATCCGGCTGTTCGATTTCGGCGTCCCCGTCGTCCTGCTCGACGCGGCGCAGGTTGCCGCTTTGCCGGAGGGTAGGGAGGCGGTGGTGGACGGGACGCTGGGGCGCGTGGCCGATCCGGGTTGGCTGCCGGGTCCGGCCGAGGGACCGGCGACGCCGCCCGCCCACGAGGGGACGGTACGGACCGCCGACGGGATCCCGGTGGATCTGGGCGCTAGCGTGGGCGGCCCCGGGGCGGCGCGGCGGGCGCGGGAGAACGGCGCCGGGGCCATCGGACTGCTGCGGTCGGAGTACCTGCACGCGGAGGAGGCCGGTACCCCCGATGCGATCCGCTATCGGGAGGCCCTGCGGGACGTGCTGGAGTTGGCCCGGCCGCTGCCCGTCACAGTGCGTCTCCCCGACCTGGCCCCGGACAAGGCGGTCCAGTGGCGGCCCTCCGCCGCCCAGAGCGGTCCCCTGGGCCTGCGCGGCGCCCGCCTCTACGCCTACGAGCCAGTGCGCAGCGCCTGCCGGGCGGAGGCGCGGGCCCTGGGGGATCTGGCCCGGGATTTCCCCCTGGCTGTGCTGGTTCCCTTCCTCACCGAGGTGGCCGAGCTGCGCCGGCTACGGCGGGAGCTGGCGGACGAGCTCCCGGATGACCTGCCGGTGGGGGCCATGCTGGAGACTCCCGCCGCCGCCCAGGAGATAGCCGCCTTCCTGAAGGAGGGGGACCATGCGGCCATAGGCTGCAACGACCTGATGCAGGGACTGTTCGCCGCCGACCGAGACCTCCCCGAGGTGGCCAGTCTCCTCGATCCCTACTCCCCGGTGACCTTCCGCTTCCTGCGGGGCGTGGCCGAGTCCGCGGGGGCGGGGATCGGCCGCGTCACCGTCTGCGGCCTGCTGCCCCAGATGCCGGGCCTGCTACCGGTGCTGCTCGGCCTGGGCTTCCGGGCCTTCTCCGTGGAACCGGCCATGCTGCCCCGCCTGGCCGGGGAGGTGGCGGCCACCAGCGGGGCCCGGGCCGGGGAGCAAGCGGCGGCGGTGTGTCGGGCCGCCGACGCCGCCGAGGTGCGGGCCGTTTTGGGGATCGGCGAACGTTCCCCCTGAGCCGGCGCGCCGGTGCATTGGCCGGGCGGGCCGCGTGCGCGAAAATGGGAACTTCCCGTTCATCCGCCCATCCCAGAAGGCACCATGCACGATACCCTGAACCGTTTCCTGTTCGACAACACCAACGTTCGCGGGCGCCACGTGGACCTCGACGCCACCTGGAAGGCCGCCCTCGAGAACACCGACTACCCCGCCCCAGTGCGGGATGTGCTCGGCGAGCTTATGGCGGCCTCCGTGCTCCTCATCGGCACCCTGAAGTTCCGGGGCACGCTGAAGGTGGAGGCGCGCGGCGACGGTCCCCTGTCCCTGGTGGTGGTGCAGGCCTCCAGCGAGCGGACCGTGCGCGGCCTGGCCCGCTGGCACGGGCCGGTGCCCGCCGACGGCGACCTCCAGGAGCGCATGGGGGAGAACGGCTATCTGGTGCTGACCCTGGAGCCGGCCGACGAGGGGCAGACGTACCAGGGCATCGTGGGCCTGGAGGGCGGCAGCGTGGCCTCCGCCCTGGAGGAGTACTTCGTCCGCTCCGAGCAACTGCCCACCCGCATTTGGCTGGCCGCCGACGACAGCCACGCCGGTGGCCTGCTCCTCCAGCGCATGCCGGACCAGGAGAACCAGGACCCCGATGCCTGGGACCGCACCGTCCACCTCGCCAGCACCCTGACCAATCGCGAGCTCCTGGGCCTGCCCGCCAACGACCTCCTCTACCGCCTGTTCCACGAGGAGGAGGTCCGGGTCTTCGACCCCGAGTACGTGAACTTCCGCTGCAGCTGCTCGCGGGAGAAGGTGGCCGGCATGCTGCGCGGCCTGGGCCGCCAGGAGGTCCAGGAGACCCTGGACCAGGAGGGCGAGGTGCGGGTGAGCTGCGACTTCTGCGGCAAGGCCTACGTATTCGACGCCGTGGACGCCGAGCAGCTGTTCGCCAGGATGTCGCCCGCCGACGGCTCCGACACCACCCATTAGGTCTTTCGGTAGCCTCCCCCAAGATGCCGGCGCAGGAGCCCGCTTAAGCGGGCGATGGCGTTAATCGGCCACCGAGCCCCATCGCGGATAGCCCGCTAAAGCGGGCTCCTACCGGGCTAAGGCCCCTCCCGAGCAGCCCCGAGGCTGGGTGCCGAGAACCCGGAAGAGCGAAGGGGGGTAACAAAAAGGGCGGCCCCTCGGGGCCGCCCTTGTGCGTGGGCAGGCGGAGGCGGAGGCTAGCCGAGCTTGGCCATGGCCGCGGAGATCGCCTTGCCGGTGGTGATGTCGGCGCCCATGTCGGAGAGCACGCCCTCCAGCGCCCCCAGGCAGTTCAGGATGTTGGTGGGGTTGGCGGAGTGGCCCATGAGGCCGATGCGCCAGATCTTGCCGGCCATGGAGCCGAGCCCGGCGCCGATCTCCAGGTTGTACTGCTCCAGCAGGCGGGTGCGCACCGCGGCCTCGTCGTCGATGCCGGCGGGGATGGTCACCGAATTGAGCTGCGGCAGGCGGTGGGGCTCCTCCACAAAGAAGGACAGACCCATGGCCTCGATGCCCGCCTTCAGGGCCTCATGCATGCGCTGGTGGCGGTCCCAGGTGTTTTCCAGGCCCTCCTCCTGGAGGATGGTCAGCGCCTCGTGCAGGCCGTAGAGCGGGTTGATGGGGGCGGTGTGGTGGTAGGCGCGCTTGCCGCCGCCGCTGCCCCAGTAGCCCATCACTAGGTTCAGGTCGAGGAACCAGCTCTGCACCTTGGTGGAGCGGGCCTGAATGGCGTCCACGGCGCGCTGGCTGAAGGTCACCGGCGACAGGCCGGGGACGCAGGAGAGGCACTTCTGGGTGCCGCTGTAGACCGCGTCCAGGCCCCACTCGTCCACCTTCAGCGGGCTGCCGCCCAGGGAGGTCACGGTATCCACGATGGTCAGGCAGTCGTGGTCGCGGGCCAGCTTGGCCAGGGTGGCCGCGTCGGACTGGGCGCCGGTGGAGGTCTCGGCGTGGACGAAGGCCAGGATCTTGGCCTCGGGGTGCGCCTTGAGGGCCTCCTCGGCGCGGGCGGGGTCCACGGGGGCGCCCCACTCCTCCTCCACCATTACCGGAGTGCCGCCGCAGCGCTCCACGTTCTCCTTCATGCGCTCGCCGAACACGCCGTTCTTGCACACCACCACGGTGTCGCCGGGCTCCACCAGGTTGGCGAAGCACATCTCCATGCCGGCGGAGCCGGGGGCGGAGACCGGAAGGGTGAGCGCGTTTTCGGTCTGGAAGGCGTACTGCAGCAGGCCCTTCACCTCCTCCATCATGCCCACGAACACGGGGTCCAGGTGGCCGATGGTGGGGCGCGACAGGGCCTCGAGGATGCGCGGGTGCACATCCGAAGGCCCGGGGCCCATGAGGGTGCGTTCCGGCGGGTGGAAGGAATTGGCGGTCATGGGGAATGCCCTTGTGTCGTCGTGCGCGATAGTCGGAAAATGGGAATGATTTTAAATTGCCCCAATCTGGAGGGGCAAGCAGCCGCGTCGGCCCCGCCTATTCCCGGTCCGGCCCGGGATCAGGGGCCGAATGCCGGGCTGTTCACGGAGCCGGAGGCGGATTATACTCGACCGCCCCGCTGAGGAATACGGGCCTCCCGAATGAACCGAACCGCAGACACCGCCGAACCCGCCGAGGCCGACCTCCTCGCCCGCCGCTTCCGGCGCTTCCTGCCGGAGGAGGCGGTGATCACCAGGGAGGAGGAGCTGCGGCCCTACGAGTGCGACGGCCTCTCCGCCTACCGCCAGCTGCCCATGGTGGTGGTCATTCCCGAGACCTACGAGCAGGTGGCCGGCGTCCTGGCGGTGTGCAGCGAGCTCCGGGTGCCGGTGGTGGCGCGCGGCGCCGGCACCAGCCTCTCCGGCGGGGCCATGCCCCTGGAGCACGGGGTCCTGCTGTCGCTGGCCAAGTTCAACCGCATCCTGGAGGTGGACCCCGACAACCGCTGCGCGCGGGTGGAGCCGGGGGTGCGCAACCTGGCCGTGTCCCAGGCCGCCCGGCCCCACGGCCTGTTCTACGCCCCCGACCCCTCGTCGCAGATCGCCTGCACCATCGGCGGCAATGTGGCGGAGAACTCCGGCGGTGTCCACTGCCTGAAATACGGCCTGACCGTTCACAACGTCCTCGGCCTCAAGGTCCTGACCATGGACGGCGAGTGGCTGGAGCTGGGCGGCAAGGGCCTCGACGGGCCCGGTTACGACCTGCTGGCGCTGATGAACGGTTCCGAGGGCATGCTGGGGCTGGTGATGGAGGCCACCGTGCGCTTGACCCCCGTCCCGGAACGGGAGCAGGTGCTGCTGGCCGCCTTCGATGACCTGGGGGCCGCGGGCCAGGCGGTGGCGGACGTGATCGCCGAGGGGGTGGTCCCGGCGGGGCTAGAGATGATGGACAACCCGGCCATCCGCGCCGCCGAGGACTACGTCCACGCCGGCTACCCCACGGACGCCGCCGCCATCCTGCTGTGCGAGCTGGACGGCACCAACCGCGAGGTCTCCGAGGAGCTGGCCCGGGTGCGGAACCTGCTGCTCCGCGCCGGGGCCACCGAGGTGCGCACCGCCGAGACCGCGGAGGAGGCGGCCACCTTCTGGTCGGGGCGCAAGGCGGCCTTCCCCGCCACCGGCCGCCTGGCCCCCGACTACTACTGCATCGACGGCACCATCCCGCGCAAGCATCTGGGCGAGGTGCTCGCCCGCATCGGCGAGATCTGCGCCGAGCATGGCCTGCAGTCGGCCAACGTCTTCCACGCCGGCGACGGCAACCTCCATCCCCTGGTGCTGTACGACGCCAACAAGGAGGGCGACCTGGAGCGCGCCGAGGCGGCGGGTCTGCGCATCCTGGAGCTGTGCGTGGAGAAGGGCGGCACCATCACCGGCGAGCACGGCGTGGGCGTGGAGAAGCTCGACGCCATGTGCAGCCAGTTCGCCGGCCCGGAGCTCGCCCAGTTCCACGCCGTGAAGGCGGCCTTCGACCCGGAGGGCCTGCTCAATCCCGGCAAGGCGGTGCCGACGCTCAAGCGCTGCGCCGAGTACGGCGGTATGCACGTCCACCACGGCGAGCTGCCCTTCCCCGACCTGCCGCGGTTCTGAGAAATGCCCGAGATCCCCGAGAACGACCGCACCGAAGCGCTCCAGGCGGAGGTGCGTGCCGCCCTCGCCGACGGCGAGCCCCTGGCCGTCCGCGGCGGCGGCACCAAGCAATTCTACGGCCGGGAGGTGGACGGCCGGCCCCTGAATGTGAGCGGTCACTCCGGGGTGGTGAGCTACGAGCCCACGGAGCTGGTGGTAACGGCGCGGGCGGGGACGCGCCTCGCGGAGCTGGAGGCCCTCCTGGCCGAGCACGGGCAGCAGCTGGCCTGCGAGCCCCCCCATTTCGGGGCCGAGGCCACGGTGGGCGGCATGGTGGCGGCGGGACTGGCCGGGCCCCGCCGACCCTGGGGCGGGGCGGTGCGGGATGCCGTGCTCGGCGCCAAGGTTCTGAACGGAGCCGGCGAGGTGCTGTCCTTTGGGGGGGAGGTGATGAAGAACGTGGCCGGCTACGACCTCTCCCGCCTCCTGGTCGGCTCCCTGGGTACCCTGGGCGTGCTCCTGGAGGTGTCCCTCAAGGTCCTGCCGCGGCCGGCCGCGGAGCGCACCCGGGTGCTGGAGGTGGACGCCGGCACGGCTCTGGCGCGGCTGGCCCGGTGGGGCCGGCAGCCCCTGCCCATCACCGGGGCCGCCCACCTGGACGGCCGCCTCCATGTCCGCCTGGCGGGCAACGAGGCGGCGGTGGCGGAGGCCGGCGAGCGCCTCGGCGGCGAGGAGCCGGCGGGCGGTCCGGAATTCTGGGCGGACCTGCGCGAGCAGCGCCTGGAGTTCTTCGCCGGCGAGGCGCCCCTGTGGCGGCTGAGCGTGCCACCCGCCGCGCCGCCCCTGGACCACGATGGCTCCCAGCTCATCGACTGGGGCGGCGCCCAGCGTTGGCTGCGCGGCGACGCCCCGGCCGAGGCGGTGCGGGCGGCCGCGGCGGAGGCGGGCGGCCACGCCACCCTGTTCCGCGGCGGCGACCGCACCGGGGAGGTGTTCCATCCCCTGCCCGGTGCCCTGCTGAGCGTCCACAGGAACCTCAAACGGGCCCTGGACCCCCATGGGCTTTTCCATCCCGGCCGGATGTACGGGGCACTCTAGCCATGCAGACCAACCTGCTCCAAGAGCTGCAGGCCACCCCGGAAGGGGCGGAGGCGGAGCGCATCCTGCGCAACTGCGTGCACTGCGGCTTCTGCAACGCCACCTGCCCTACCTACCAGCTCCTCGGCGACGAGCTAGACGGCCCGCGCGGCCGCATCTACCTGATGAAGGACATGCTCGAGGGCGGCGAGGTGAGCCGGCACACCCAGCGCCACCTCGACCGCTGCCTCACCTGCCGCAACTGCGAGACCACCTGCCCATCCGGGGTGGAGTACGGCAAGCTGGTGGACATCGGCCGCGAGCTGGTGGAGGAGCGGGTGCGGCGCCCCTGGCGCGAGCGCCTGTTCCGCGGCCTGCTGCGCCGCGTGCTGCCCGAGCCGGGCCGGTTCGCGCCCTTGCTGGGCGCCGGCCGGGCGGCCCGGCCGCTGCTGCCCGCCGGCCTGAAGGCCAAGGTTCCCGAGAAACCGGCGGTCCCCGCCTGGCCGGAGCCCCGCCACCCCCGGCGCATGGTGGTGCTGGAGGGCTGCGTCCAGCCCGCCCTGTCGCCGCAGATCAACGCCCACGCCGCCCGGATCCTGGACCGCCTGGGCATCTCCCTGGTGACGGCGCCGGGCGCGGGCTGCTGCGGGGCCGTGGACCAGCATCTGGGCGCGCCGGAGGCGGCGGCGGAGCGCATGCGCGCCAACATCGACGCCTGGTGGCCCCACATCGAGGCCGGGGCCGAGGCGGTGGTCATGACCGCCAGCGGCTGCGGGGCCCTGGTGCGGGAATACGCCCACCACCTGCGCGACGATCCGGACTACGCCGAGCGCGCCGCCCGCATCAGCGCCCTGACCCGCGACCTCGGCGAGGTTCTGGCCGCGGAGGACCTGGCCCCCCTCCGTCCGGAGCGGCCACCCCGGGTCGCCTTCCAATCCCCCTGCACCCTCCAGCACGCCCAGGGCCTGAACGGCGTGGTGGAGGACGTCCTGCGCCGGCTCGGGCTGGAGCTGACGCCGGTGGCCGAGCCCCACCTCTGCTGCGGGTCGGCGGGCACCTACTCCCTCCTCCAGCCGGAGCTGGCCGCCTCCCTGCGGGATCGCAAGCTGGCCAACCTGGGCGCGGGGGAGCCGGAGGCCATCGCCACCGCCAACATCGGCTGCCTGCACCATCTGGACGCGGCGAGCCCGGTCCCCGTCCGGCACTGGGCCGAGCTGCTGGACACCTCCCTCCCCCCGACCGCCTGACCTCCCTTTACGTAGCGGAAAGATGGGATCTTTGCCAGGATAAGGCTTGTCCGGTCCTTGTCCGGACGCCGTCCCGGAAGGTCTCGGGCACCGCATCAAAAGGGGGGGAAGGGGATGCTGTTCCTGCCATTGGCCCGCAAGCCGGACTGGCGGCACCCGCCGGTGGTCACCCTGCTGCTGGTGGCCGTGAACGTGGCGGTGTTCTTCCTGCTGCAGACCGACGACCACCGCCAATACCACGCGGCGCAGGAGTTCTACCTGGGCTCGCCGCTTCCGGAACTCGAGTTGCCCCGCTACGCCGAATTCCTCAAGGAGCAGGGCCGCTACGGCCGCGCCCGCGAGGTACGCGAGGCCGTGGAGGAAGGTCGGGAGGCCCGGGCCTGGGCGCTCTGGGAGCTGCAGGGCGACGGGCGCTTCCTGGAGCGGCTGCACGGCGGAGGGGTGGTGCGGCCGGAGGATCCGGGGCACGCGGAATGGCGCCGGGCCCGCGCGGAATTCGAGGAGCGCCTGGAGGCGGTGACCGCCCAGCGCTGGGGATTCAAGCCGGCCCAGCCGGCGGCCGAGGACGCGCTGGTGCACATGTTCCTCCACGGGGGCATCGGCCACCTCGTCGGCAACATGGTGTTCCTGGTGCTGGTGGGCTACGTGGTGGAGGCGGTGGTGGGCCGCCTGCTCTTCCTCGGGGTCTACCTGCTCGGCGGCCTCCTGGCCACCGCCGCCTTCGCCGCCGTGTACAGCCACAGCGCCGTGCCGCTGGTGGGCGCCTCCGGGGCCATCTCCGGCCTGATGGGGGCCTACGTGGTGCTGTTCGGCCGGCGTCGCATCCCCTTCTTCTACTCCCTGGGCTTCTACTTCGACTTCGCCCGGGCGCCCGCCATCCTGCTCCTCCCCGTCTGGGTGGGCCTGGAGGCCTACCAGCTGCTGTTCGGCGGGGTCTCCCAGGTGGCCTACGTGGCCCATATCGGCGGTCTGGTGGGCGGGGCCCTGCTGGGGGCGGTCCTGCACGGCACCGGGCGGGTGGACCTGGAGTTCCTCGATCGCGACGAGCAGGAGGAGCGGGATACGGCGGACCTTGAGCAGGGCCTGGAGCACCTGGGCAAGCTGGAGCTGGACGCCGCGCGGGCCTGTTTCGCGGCCCTGCTCGAGCGCCGCCCGGGCCACCGGGAGGCCCTGGCCAAGCTCTACACGGTGGCCCGGTACCAGCCGCACAGCGAGGAATACCACCAGATGGCCCACCGGATCTTCGCGCTGCCCGAGAACGACCCGGCCACCCTGCGCTTCAAGCGGGAGACCTTCCGGGATTACGTGGCCACGGCCAAGCCGCGGACCCGTTTCGACCCTGGGCAGTTCGTGGAGCTCGCCAGCCGCTTCGCCACCGGCGGTTACCCGGAGGAGGCGGTGCCCATGGTCGACGCCCTGCTGCGGCAGGGAAGGGTGCACCCCCGCCTGCCCCGGATGCTGGTGGTGGTGGCCCGGGCCCTGACGCGCGAGGGGCAACGCGAGCGTGCCCGGGGGTATCTCCAGGCCCTGGTGGAGCGCTTTCCCGATTCCGAGGAGGCCCTGGAGGCGCAGGAGCTACTGGGGCACCCGGACCCCGCCGGCTAGGACCCGGCCCCGGAAGCCGGCTCCGGGGTTCCGATGGCCCGGAGGAGGTGGCGGGCCTCGGCGGCGGCGGGATCCTCGGGGAAGTGGCGCAGCACGCTCTCCAGCAGAGGACGGGCCTTGGCGTTTTGGTTCAGGTCCTCGGACAGGATCCGGGCGGCGAGCATGGTGAGGGCGGGCAGATCGGGGTGCCCGGGGTGGGCCTTCCCGAACCCGTTCATGAGCCGCAGGGCCAGGTGGGGCTGCCCTCCCTCGCGGGCCGCACGGGCCAGGGGCAGGATCTGCTCGGGCTTGGCCGGGCGAAAGCCGGGTTCCCGCTCCAGGGCCTCCGCCACCACCCGCATGGCCGGCCCCGCCCTGCGCTCCAGCAGCAGGGCCGAGATGTAGTCCTTGCTCTCCTCCACCAGGCGCCCGTCGTCCCCGCCCGCCTGCAGCACCCGGTAGTAGCGCTGCCAGGCCTCCAGGTCCGTGGGCTGTTGGTCGATGCGCTTGCGCAGCAGCTCCTCGGCCCGCCCCAGCTCGCCCTCCTTCAGCAGCACGTCCACCTGCCCCAACAGCTCGTCGGTGCCGCCGGGCAGCGCCGGACGCGCCTCCCCGCCCGACTCGTCGGCGCGCACGTCCACCTCGTAGCCGAGCTCCTCGTGGTACTGGTAGATCACGTAGCCCAGGAGGTGGAAGGTCACCAGAT
This sequence comes from Thiohalorhabdus denitrificans, assembly GCF_001399755.1. Lineage (NCBI taxonomy): Bacteria > Pseudomonadati > Pseudomonadota > Gammaproteobacteria > Thiohalorhabdales > Thiohalorhabdaceae > Thiohalorhabdus > Thiohalorhabdus denitrificans. The sequence continues at coordinate 278,932 of NZ_LJCP01000006.1, forward strand.
GCATGTAGCTCCAGCCGAAGGCGATGGCCGCCGGGGCGGCCCAGGAGGGGGCCAGGGCGGCGAGGAGCACCGCCAGCTGGGTACCGGCCCCCGACAGCAGCTGCATGAACAGGAACAGAAGCAGGTAGGCCGGGCCGATCCGCACGGCGAGCGCCACCAGGGACACGGGGTTCAGGGCCCGCAGCAGGATGCGCAGCAGACCCTGCTCCAGGCCGACGAACAGGATGCTCGCCGGCAGCATGAGGCTGAAGAACAGGCTGGCGGCGAGATAGCCGACGAAGCCCAGGTACCCGCCGGCCAGGACCGAGAGGAGGAACGTCGCGGCATAGACCGCCCCCAGGGCCAGCACCCGCGGCATGGTGTCCTCTTCGTTCCGGCTCACGGAGACCGCGGGCGGCTCCATGTGGCCGTCCGCCGTATGGGCCAGGACCCGGAAGCTGTACTGGAGTACGGCCAGCCCCACCAGGAGCGGCACGGCAAGCCCCACGAGCGGAAAGGCGGTGGCCAGGGCCAGCAGAGCCAGCCCCAGCAGGTAGGTCAGGGGGGTGGAGTGCAGGGGATAGGCGAAAATGCGCGGCAGGCGCCGCCAGAAGGGCACGATGACGTTGCCCAGGCCCAGGGACCGCGCCGGGCGCTCGCACAGGGGACAATCCGGGGCTTCCTGGAGGGGGGCGGGGGGCCGGCGCACGCATCCCGGACACAGAGACACCTCGCAGCGGGGACAGTGCCAGCGGGCGGCGGTACGTGGATGGTACTTGCATGAAATGCGCTGCATGGCCCCCTCCTGATGCCCAATTTTGGACATTTGTCCCAGAACCAAGCATACGGTCGGTCAAAACGGTCCGCAACGAATCCGGCCCCCCGCTTCCGCGGTAGGCCGGGACCGTGTCCCGGAGGCAGAGGCGCCCGGCGTATGTGGGTTAGGAGGCCTGGTCGAGGTCGGCGAGCATCTTGCGGGCCTCGGCGGAGGCGGGGTGGTCCGGGAAGAGCCGGAGGAGGTGGTCCAGGGTCTGGCGGGCCTGCTCCGTCTGGCGGAAGTCCTCCCGGAGGATGCGGGCGGACAGCAGAAAGACCAGGGGAGTATCGGAATGGTCGGGGTGGTGGTGGCTGAAGCGGTTCATCAGGCGCAGGGCCAGGCGGGGCCGTCCCGCCCGCCGGGCGGCCAAGGCCAGGCGGCGGATCTGCTCGGGACGGGCGGGCCGGAATGCCTCGTCCACGTTGAGGGCGTCCTGGGCAACCTCCAGGGCCCGTTCCTCCTGCCCCGCCCCAAGCAGGGTGGTGATGAAGGCCCGGCTCCCGGCCAGGAAGGGTTTGTCGTCCTCCCGGGCACGCAGCACCTCGTAGAGCTGCTCCCAGCGGTTCAGGTCGGTGGGGTGGTCGGCGACCTCCGCGCGCAGGAGCTCCGTCGCTTCGGCGAGCCGCTCCTCCCGTACCAGCTTTGTGATCCGCTCGCGGCGGGAAGGCTCGGGCTTTTTCGGGGGGCGGGCCGGCTGTTTGGGTCGCTGGCGGGTGACGTACCCGAGCTCCCGGTGGTGGGGGGCGGCCAGCTCCCCCGCCGTCCGGAAGGTGAAGATCAGCGAATAGGCAGCCAGGGAGGTGGCCAGGGCGAGGAGGCCCCAGAGGGGGATCCGCCCTGACAGCAGCACGACGGCGAGCCCCGTGGCCCCCGCCAGGAGCAGGAGGGTAAGCGCCGTCCCCAGGAGCGGGCGGCCTATGGTGCGAATGACCGCCGCCAGGCGCAGGGGATGGAAACCGGCCTCCATGGCCGGGAACAGGCCTTCCTCCCGCCCGATCACCAGGGCGGTGGCGGGAAGGAGAACCGCCCAGGCCAGGGCCCAGGGCAGGAGCGCCAGCGGACCCACCGCCACCAGGGACCCCACCCCCAGGGCCCCGTGGGCCATCAGCGCTCCCAGCAGCCCCACCACCCGGACCAGGGTCGGTCCGTGGGGCTGCAGGAAGGAGGGCGCGTCGGCGGGGTTTCCCCGTGCCGTCCGGTCGAGGACCTGAAAGCCGAAGTGCAGGACCGCCACGGTGACGACCAAGCCCACAAAGATGCCCAGCACGGGCAGGGCCATGGCCGGCCCCAGTACCCCCGAGGCCGCCAGGAAAGCCAGGGCCCAGCCCCGGAGCGGGTAGAGCGCGGTCCCCGGGTCGGGCGGGAAGTTCCAGTCCGCGCCCTGTCCCAGCCGCTCGGGCGGCTGGTGGCAGCGCGGGCAGCGGCGGCCGGTCTTCTCGAGGCAGCGTTCACACAGACGCACCCCGCAGGCGGCGCAGAACCAGTCCGCCGCCTGTCCGGCGTGCGTGGAGCAATGGGTCGAGGTCATCGGGCTCCCCCCCTTTGGTACCCGAAGGGGACAACCCTAGAGGTCCGCCGGGGGTTGCGCAACTGTCGCCGTGTGGCGCCAAATCCGGGGTCGAAGGTGTCGGGAGGGCCGTGCCCCGGTCAGACCGGCAGGGCGGTTTCCTCTTCCGGCTGCCGGGGGTCGTGGTCGGCGTGGGGGAAGATCTCGGTGAAGCTGGCGTAGGCGGCCCCCGCCCCCACTGGCCCGAGGACCAGAAAGCCCAGCCCGTAGGGGATGGCGGCCACGGCCGCGAGGGCGGCGTAGACCAGACCGAACAGCAGCAGGGGCAGGAGGTTACGGAGGACGGCCCGGAGGCTGGCTCCCAGGGCCCCGGGGAGGCGGCTGGCCGTGAAGGCCACCAGGGGGGTGGCGAAGTAGAAGGCCGCCGCAGCGCTCAGCCCGAGGAGCAGGATCAGCAGCCCCCCGAGACCGCTTTCCGCCCAAAAGGGGCCCTGGGCCGGCGGAGCGCTCGGCTCGGGCAGGGTCTCCGCCATGGCGAGGAACAGGCCGGCCAGGAGGAAGGTGGCGGCGAGGGCCAGGCCCCCCAGGCCCAGCAGGCGGCCCCGGGTGCGGGCGTCGGTGAGCCCCTCGAAGAGGTGGCCCAGCCGCACCGGGTCCCCGCGGGAGCCGTCCCGCGCGGCGAGCAGCAGGCCGGCCCCGAAGGCCGGGGCCAGTAGCGTGGCCACCAGTCCGCCGAGGACAGGGATGAGGTTCAGGGCCAGGACGACGACCACGTAGAGGAGGAACAGGGCGATCCAGGGGCCCGGCTGGGCGCGGAATCCGTTCCAGCCCTGGGCGAACCAGGCGAAGGCCCGGCCGATTCCGACACGTTGGGAATGCATGCGGCCTCCTGGGGATGCGTGGAAAGGGCGTCCGACCCGGGGAGCGCACATTATAGGGCGGACCGCCCGGGAGGTCAGCTTGGCCCCTCAATGGGGTGCACCAGAAGGCCCTTCCCGGGCCGGGAAGGGCCTTACGAACAGGAGGACGCCCCCGTAGCAGGAGGGATATTCCCCCGGTACGGGTTTTTCCCCACAGCATCTGTGGAGAACCTTGTGGAGTTCTGCGGGAGATTGCCTCGGAAGCACCGCCTGGCAGGGACTTTGGCACTTTGGACCAATTTCTGGTCAGTATTTTTAGTCAATAAAAACAGGATATTAAATGAGACGTTGCGGAGGGCCTGGCGGGGCGGCCCCTGCCACGCGAGTGAATGCTCGCTTGTGGATGTTGGGCAGTCCGGCGACCCGTTTTTCCCACAGCACTTGTGGAAAACCCTGTGCAATTTCCCGGGAAAGGTTGGCTTAGCCCCGGCGCGCCAAGGGGCTCCGCGGTTTGGTACAGTTCATAGGCATAAAAAAGGTTCTTTAAAACCAGCTATTTGCACGCATTTCCCTGATTGGCTGGATGTTGCCCGGATTTCGCATGAGTGAGCACTCGCCTGTGGAGAGAGGGTTGCGCCCGGTTGCTGCCGCTGGCAGGACAGCCCGGGGTAGGGCTACGCCGGGGCGGGGCCCTTGGGGGGATCGTCCCCGGTACGGCCGGTGTGCACCAGGGCACTGCGGATTTCCTCCGTGCCCTCACGCGCCACCGCGTGGGGCATGTGGGGGGTGCGGTGGGCGATGATCGGCTCCCCGGCGGGGTCGACACCGATGATCCCCACCTCCGATCCCAGGTGGTGCTCCAGGTCGTCGAGGGTCGCCGCGATGGCCTCCCGGAGGCTCTCACCGGCGCCGACGCGACAGGCCGTCACTCGGGCCGTGCCGTGCCGCATCATGAGCTCGCCCTGCCCGGTGGCGGCCACGGCGCAGCGGTCGTCGGCGAAGTGGCCGCTGCCGGGGAGCGGGGAGTCACCCACCCGCCCGGGCAGCTTGAGCGCCACCCCGCCGGTGGAGGTGGCCGAGGCCAGGGCGCCCTGCCCGTCGACGGCCACCGCCCCCACCGTATCCCCCTCGAGGTCGGGGTGGTCACGCAGGAGCCCGGAGAGGCGCCCGAACTCCCCGGGGCTGTCCTCCAGCCGCGCGCGCAGCCGACTCCAGCGGTTGCGCGCCGCCGCGGTGACGGGGTTGTAGTCCGCGTAGCCCAGGCTCCGGGCGAACTGCAGCGCCCCGGGACCGGCCAGCAAGGCGTGGTCGCTCCGCTCCATGACCGCCCGGGCGACGAGGACGGGGTTGCGCACCCGCGGCAGGGCCGCGACGTTGCCGGTGGCCCACCTCGGGCCCCACATGACGCCGGCGTCCATCTCCACGCTCCCCGGCAGGCTCAGGGTGGAGCCGGTGCCGGCGTTGAACAGGGGATCGTCCTCCAGGGCGCGCACCGCGGCGGTCACCGCCTCCAGGGCCGAGTGCCCCGCCGCTAGCAGGTCTCTGCCCGCCTCGGCCGCCACGCGGACCCCGTAGGTGATCTCCCGCTCTCGCTCCGGCGGCCAGCTGCCCGCGCCTCCGTGAACCACAATGGCGTACATGGGTTTCCCCCGCTGACGGTATCGCCTCCGGCGTGCATGGTGGGTAGACGGCGCCACCCCGGGAGGGGTTCCCATGGGTAGTCCCTGGATCTGGCTCGTCTCGGTAGCCTTCGCCGCGCTGCTGGCCCGGGGGGCCGCCCGCCGGGGCGGGAATCCCGTCCTCTGGGGCGGTCTGGGATTCTTCTTCGGCCCGCTGCCCCTGCCCTTCCTGCTGCTGGTCCCCGTGCGCCGGCCCGGCCGGGCCTATTCGGCGGACTCCTCCGGGGGTTCCGGGAAGACCTCCCGGTAGGCCCGGTAAGCGGCGGCCATCCCCACCGGCAGGAGGAGGAGGAAGCCCAGTCCCATGGGCAGCACGGCCACGAACCCCAGGATCAGATAGAGCACCAGGAAGAGCAGTACGGCTCCGAGGTTGCGCAGGCAGGCCCCGAAGCTCTCCCGCATGGCCGCCACCGGGTCCAGGTCCCGGAAGGTCACCAGGGGAATGGCGAAGAACAGGGCAAAGCTGACCGCCAGCATGACGAGGAGGGTGGCGATCAGGGCCCCCATGGGCGGGGGTCCGCCGGGCATGGGCTCGGTGGGGCCGCCGGGCCCCATGCCGCCCCCCGGGGCCACCTCGCCAGGAGCGGTATAGACGAGGATCAGCCCCGCCAACAGGGTGGCGGCCAGGGCCACGGCGCCCAGCACCAGCAGTGGGCCGCGGCTCTGGGCGTCGCCGAGGGCCTGGAACAGCATGCCCGCCCGGACGTCCGTGCCATCCTCGGCCGCCCGGGCCATGAGCAGGAACCCCGCCAGCAGGCCGGGCCCGATCACCGCCCCCGCGATGGGCCCGATCAGGGGGATGAAGTTGAGGAGCAGGGTGATGAGCAGGTAGCCGGCCGCGGCGAGGACCCAAGGGCCCGGTGCGGACCGGAAGGCGGACCAGCCGTCGGCGTACCAGCCGGCCCCCCGGGCCCCAGCAACACGATGATTGGCCATGGCGCCTTCCTTCCCCCGGTGGATGGTGGTGCGGCGGGGTGTCGTCCGGACGTGTCCGGCCCCCTATCGGCAACGTAAGGCGGCTCCGGTACGGCGTCAATCGGCGGAACCTCCCTACTGTCAAGGCCCGATGGGGACTTCCGGACAAAAGGGGAGCTCCCCTGGACAGGGCCGTCTTAGGGACCGGGCGCGGGTACGTCCTGGCGGGGCGGGTTCGGTACAATCCGGGTCCGTTCCGATCGGACCCCGGGAGCACCGCCTTGGAGTATCTCCGCTTCGTCCGCGCCAACGGCCGTTTCCTGGGCTTCGGCCTGCTGGCCGTGGCCCTGTCAGGCTTCGGCCAGACCTATTTCATCTCCCTGTTCGGCGGGGAAATCCGGGCCGCCTTCGACCTCGGTCACGGCGCGTTCGGCGGCGTCTATTCGGCGGCCACCCTGGCGAGCGGGGTGCTCCTGCTCTGGGCCGGGCAGCAGCTGGACCGCCTGGACCTGCGGCTGGTGGCCGCCCTGGTGGTGGTCGGCGTGGCGGCGGGCAGCCTGCTGATGGCGGCGGCCGGCGGCGTCCTGGCGCTGGCGGCGGCCATGTTCCTGCTGCGCTTCGCCGGCCAGGGGCTCATGACCCACATGGCCTTCACCAGCATGGGCCGGTATTTCGAGGCGGGGCGCGGCAAGGCCGTGAGCATCGCCGGCATGGGCATGCCCCTCGGCGAGGCGCTTCTGCCGGCCGCGGCGGTTTCGGTGACCGCCGTCCTGGGCTGGCGGGGTGCCTGGACCGCCGCGGCGGTGTTCCTGGTTGGGGTGGCGCTGCCCCTGCTTCTGGGCCTGCTGCGGGGCCACGGCGCACGGCGCCGGGAGCTGAGCGCCCGGGAGTCCGCACACCCGGAACGGGAGGGAGACGGCCGAGGCCAATGGACCCGGGCCGAGGTGCTGCGCGATCCCCGCTTCTACCTGCTCCTGCCGGCGGTGCTGGCGGCCCCCCTCATCGCCACCGCGTTGTTTTTCCATCAGGTGCATCTGGCCGACGCCAAGGGCTGGGCCCTCTCCTGGCTGGCCTCGAGCTTCCCCGCCTTCGCCGCCACCCATGTACTGGGGCTGCTGGTTTCGGGTCCCCTGGTGGACCGGGTGGGGGCCCGCCGCCTGCTGCCGGTGTTCCTCCTGCCTATGGCCGCGGGCCTGGCGGTCCTGGCCGCCTTCGACCAGGCGGCGGTGGCGCCGGTGTACCTGGCGCTGATGGGAGCCTCCATGGGGGCCACGGGCACCCTGCTGGGCGCGCTGTGGCCCGAGCTCTACGGGGTGGCGCACCTGGGGGCCATCCGGGCGGTGGTGCAATCGGCCATGGTGCTCTCCACGGCCATCGCCCCCGCGGCCGCGGGCCTGCTCATCGATTGGGGCCTTCCCATGGAGGCCCTGGCGCTCCTGCTGGATCTCTATATCGCCGGGGCGATCACCCTGGTCCTGGTGGCCCTGCGCCTAAGGCCGGCGGGGGCGCACGCGGGGTCCTGAGCTACCAACGACAAGCGCCCCACCGGGGACCGGCGGGGCGCTTGGACCGGAAGCGTCCGGAGGGGCTGGCCGGGTCAGGCGGTTCCGCCCTCCTCTTGGGGCACTGCCTCCAGCGCTTCCTGATCGCGCCGAGAGGCGGCGACCAGCCAGAACGTGCCGCCCAGACCCGCCATCAGCGAGGCCGCCAGGATGCCGGTCTTGGCGAGGACGATGGTCTCCTCCATGCCGGCGAAGCCAAGGTTGGCGATGAAGATGGACATGGTGAAGCCGATGCCGCTCAGCATTCCCGCCCCCACCACGTGGGCGGTGCGGACGCCGGCGGGCAGCTCGCCGATCCCCAGGCGGGCGGCCAGCAGGGCGCCGCCGGCCACCCCGAGGGGCTTGCCCACCACCAGGCCCAGGATGATGCCCAGGGTCACCGGCTCGGACACCACGTTGCCCAGCTCTTCCAGGTGCAGCGGGATGCCCGCGTTGGCGAAGGCGAAGATGGGGATCACCAGCAGCGCCACGGGCAGGTGGAAGAGGTGCTCCAGGCGTTGCAGCGGGGTCTCCACCTGGTGGACGCCGTTCTCCAGCGTCTGCACCAGGGCGTGCTGGTCGGGGTTGTGGATCAGGCTGCGGCCGGGGCTGACCTTCTGGTCGAACCGGTCCATGAGCTGGCGCACCAGGCGGCTGAAGGTTCGGGGGTCGAACTTGGGCCGCGCCGGGATGGTCCAGGCGGTGAGGATGCCGGCCAGGGTGGCGTGGATGCCGGACTGCAGCATGGCCAGCCACAGGAAGATGCCCACCAGGAAATAGGGCCACGGCTTGCGGATCCCCAGCAGGTTGAAGGCCACCAGCGTCCCCAGGAACAGCCCGCCCAGGCCCAGGGCGCCCAGGGCGATGTCCTCGGTGTAGAACAGGGCGATCACCGCCACCGCGCCGAGGTCGTCAACGATGGCCAGGGCCACCAGGAAGGTGAGCAGGGTCTTGGGCACCCGGGAGCCCAGCAGCACCATGATCCCCACCGCGAAGGCGATGTCGGTGGCCATGGGGATGGCCCAGCCGGCCGCCATGGGGCCCTCCGGGTTGATGAGGAAGTAGATCCCCGCCGGAACGAGCATGCCGCCGATGGCGGCCACGATGGGCACGGCGGCCTGCCGCACCGAGGCCAGCTCGCCCACCAGCACCTCGCGCTTGATCTCCAGGCCCACCACGAAGAAGAACAGCCCCATCAGGCCGTCGTTGATCCAGTGGTGGAGGGAGTGCTCCAGGGTCCAGGGGCCGATGCTGAAAGCGATGGGGATGTGCAGCAGATCGTGGTAGAAGTGCCCCAGGACGCTGTTGGCCGCCACCAGAGCCAGGAGGGTGGTGGCGATGAGCAGCAGCCCGCTGGCGCTCTCCTGGTGGATGAACTCCTCGAACGGCGTGGCGATACGCTCGAAGGTGGGCTCGAGCGGGGCCTGATAGTCCCCCTCTTTCTTCATCTTGGCTCCCTGGTTGCGTGCGGACCGAAAAGAAGCGGCACTGTTTAGCAGGTGGCCGGGTTCCATGCAAGTCGGCTATGGGGTATTCCTTTAAGGAATTTCCCGGCCCTCCGGGCACAGCTGGGGCGCCCGGGACTCGACCCGCTGGCCGCGAGCCGCTAAGGTATGGGCCTTCCCGAATCCCATACTCGAGGAGGAGCAATTGGCCCCACCGGCACCCAAGCAGCCCAAGGTCTTCTGCCAGTTTCCCGTGCAGCTCGTCATCGAGGCGATCCTGCTGGTGATCGCCGCCAGCGTCTCCTTCGAGCTCGCCCTGCCGCTGGTCCTGGTGGCGATCGTCTTCCCCGCCTACTGCTTCGCCAAGGCCGAGCCGCCCGAGTCCGCCTCCAGCTAGGGGCCCTCTAGGGCCCAGCCGCGCCCTCCTCTATCTCGGCCCGGGGTGGTCCCGGGGCGGGCGCGTGCGTCCCGGCCTTCGTCGGGTCTCAGCCCCGGCCTCGGTAGGGGGGCACGCCCTGGTCGGGGATCCATACCCCGGCCGGGGGCTCCCCCGTCTGGTAGAAGACGTCGATGGGAATGCCCCCGCGCGGGTACCAGTAGCCGCCGATGCGCAGCCACTTGGGCTGGATGGCGGCCTGGATGCGCTTGGCGATGAGCAGGGTACAGTCCTCGTGGAAGGCGCCGTGGTTGCGGAAGGCGCCCAGGAACAGCTTGAGCGACTTGCTCTCCACGATCAGCCCGTCGGGGACGTAGTCCACCACGAGGTGGGCGAAATCGGGCTGCCCGGTCACCGGGCACAGGGAGGTGAACTCGGGGACGGTGAAGCGGACCAGGTAGTCGATGTCCGCGTGGGGGTCGGGGACGGCCTCCAGCTCAGTCTGCTCCGGGCTCTCCGGCAGGGGGGAGTCCGTCTGGCCGAGGTAGCGAAGATCGTGGTAATCGGGCATGGGTCGCGGCGGCTCGGGAGCGCGGGGCGGCGCCCCGCGGTTGGAATTCGGGCCCCATCATACCAGGGCCCGGGCCATAAGGCCGAGCCGCCGCCCCCGGCGTTCAGAAGTGGAACAGCACCGAGGCGCTGATGAGGGAGGCGTCGCGGTCGCGGTTGCCGTCGTCGCCCAGCTCGATGCGCTCGTACTCGCCCCGGATGGAGACGTTCGCCGGCAGGTTCACCTGCGCCCCCAGCCCCCAGGCGAAGTCCGTGCCGTCATGGGAGACGCCGAGGTCGGCCTGATTGGGCCCGGTATCCAGGTCCGTGTCCACCTCCCAGGCGGCCACTCCTACCTTGCCGAAGAAGTCGAAGGCGTCCGCCACCGGCAAATAGCCGGTCACGTAGCCGAACCAGGCGTCGGCGTCCGCGTCCAGGCGGTCGCCGAGCACGTCCTCGTCGATGCCGCCACCGGGCTCGCCCAGGTCGGCGTAGGCCAGCTCAACCCCCAGGAAGGGCAGGAACCGGTACCCGGCGAACAGCTTGTAGGCGGTATCCGATTCATCGAAGGAATACTGGACGTCCTGCACCTCGCCCTCTTCCTCGTACTGGAAATCGCCCACGCCCCCGCCCAGGTAGAACCCCTGCCAGCCCGGCGCGGGGTTGGATCCCTGGGCGGCCACTGCTCCGGGGGCCAGCAGCAAGGCGGCCCCCAGACCGAAAACGCGGTAATGGGTGCGCATGGCTCCCCCCTCTCGCATGGGTCCGAAGATTCGCACCACTGTAGGCGCGGCGGAGGGAGGGACCAATCGGGAGCGCTCCTGCGGGTGGCGGGGGCGACCCCTATTCCTGAGAGGTATGGTTCGGGGGCGGAGGGCGCTACACGCCCCGCTGGTTGCCCCAAGCCAGCACGTGCAGCTGCGGGAGCACGGTGGCGGCGTACCAGCGGTCGTTCGTGACCCGCTCCACCAGCCAGCGGTAGCGAGCCATCAGGTCGGCGGGATCGGGCTCCCCCACGGGCTCGGGGTTGCCCACCTGGAGGTAGAAGGGATGGCCCGGGTAGTTGGCGGCCAGCTCGCGGGCGTAGCCGTAGTCGGCCTCGTCGAAGACCACCACCTTGAAGGTGGTCTCCGGTCCCTCCCCCGCGGCGTCGAGGCAGGCCTCCAGCTCGGCGAGGCGGGTGATGTGGCCGCTGGAGGGTCCCTTGGGGGAGAGGGTCAGGCTGTCCAGGGCCGCAAACCACGCGGCGGCCACCGAGCCCTGGGTCTCCAGGGTGAAGCTGTGGCCGCGCTCGTGGCCGGCCGCGATCAGCCCGCCGAGCGGCTGCAGGGCGGGATTGCCCCCGGACAGGCTCACCAGGATGGGCTCGCCGGCGAGGCGGTCCACCTCGGCGAGCACCTCTTCGGGATCCATGGGGGCCCACTCCCCGCGGTGCTCCGGCAGCACCGCGAACAGCGTGTCGCACCAACGGCACCGGTAATCACAACCTCCGGTGCGCACGAACACCGTGGGCTCGCCGATATGACGGCCCTCGCCCTGCACCGTGGGGCCGAAAATCTCGGAGATGCGCAGGCGCTCTTCGCGGTCAGAGGTCATTGATGCTGCCGTCGGGACGCCGCCACCAGGGCGGGTCGGGGAAGCGAACGCCGGGCAGGACCAGCTCCGGGTCGCCGTCGAAGGTCACCGTGTTGGTGGGGGTTTCCTCGATGGTCACCTCCACGCAGCGCAGATCGCCGCCCTGCTCGGCGAGGAAGGCGTTCACCTTGGCCATGAAGCAGGCCGCCAGGGCCTCGGTGGAGGGGTCGCCCGGGGTCACCAGGATGCGGTCGAGCAGCGCGGGCTCCTGCGCCTGGAAATAGGTGAGCAGCGGGTCGCGGTCGGAGAGCTGCAGGGCATGGTCCACCCGTTCGTCGATCCAGGCATGCCAGCGTTTCTTGGCGGCGTGGAAGGGGGTGACCAGATTGGCCTCGCCGTCCAGCGGCTCCGGGTGGCGGGCCTGCAGGCGCACGGTGACGTGCTCGTTGTGGCCGTGCGGCACCCCGCAGGGGCCGTTGTAGAGGGACAGGAGCCTGTGGCTCATGCTGTAGCGGCGGGTGAAGGCGAGGGTGAACATGGCTTCAGGCCTTCTCGCGCACGGCGTGGCGCCAGTAGTCGGGGTCGGCGTAGGCGGTGGGGTCGGCCACCCCCGCCAGGTGGAAGGCCTCGCGGCGCTCCACGCAGGTGCCGCAGCGCCCGCAGTGGACCTCCCCGCCCTGGTAGCACGACCAGGTCTCGGCGAAGGGGACCCCCAGCCCCGCCCCCGCGGCGACGATGTCCGCCTTGGAGCGCTCCACGTAGGGGGTGTGGAAGGCCACCTCCCCCATCCCCGCCAGGGCGCGGCGCTCCATCTCGGCGAAGGCGTCCACGAACTCCGGCCGGCAGTCCGGGTAGACGAAGTGGTCGCCGCCGTGGACGGCCGCCGCCACCCGGTCCCAACCGCGCGCGTTGGCGATGCCGAAGGCGATGGTGAACAGGATCGGGTTGCGGTTGGGCACCACGGTTACGGCCATGTTGTCGGCGGCGTAGTGGCCTTCCGGGACGTCCACCGCGTCGGTGAGCGCCGAACCGGACAGGTGGCGGCCCAGGGCGGCGAGGTCCACCACGTCGTGGCCCACCCCCAGGCGCTCGGCGGCGCGCCGGGCGAATTCCAGCTCCTTGCGGTGGCGCTGGCCGTAGTCGAAGGTCACCAGGCCGGCCAGGTCGCCCTCGGCGGCCACCTGCTCCGCCAGGGTTACCGAGTCCAGTCCGCCCGAGCAGACCACCAGGGTGGGCATGCGTCCAGTTCCTCGTGTGGGGGGCATCCCCTTGGAGCCGTTGCGTTCCCCAAGGTTCAGGAATTATCGCACAGGCCCGCCCGGGTTCCGCTAGGTCGGGGTGGCGTAGGCCTCAGTGCTCCACGGTGGTGCCCAGGCGGCGCAGGGTCTCCAGGAAATCGGCGGATGACTGGGGGTGGCCGAAGAGGAAGCCCTGCACCTCCTGGCAGAACAGGCCGGCCAGATAGTCCGCCTCGGCGTGGGTCTCCACGCCCTCGGCAGTGACCCGGTAGCCGAAGCCGTCGGCGAGCACCAGGAGGGAGCGCAGGATGGTCTGGTTGTCGGGGTCGCTGTCGATGCCGCTGATGAAGTTGCGGTCGATCTTCATGCGGCTGGCCGGGAAGCGCTTGAGGTAGGCGGGGGAGGAGAAGCCGGTGCCGAAGTCGTCCAGGGCGATGGCAATCCCCATGCCCTGCAGGGTGGCGAGCTGCTGGAGCGGCGCGGGGTCGTCCCCCAGCAGGGTCTCCTCGGTAACTTCCAGCTCCAGGTGCTGGGGCGCCAGGCCGTGGCGGGCCAGGACCCCCTCGATCCGTGCGGGGAGGGAGTCGGCGTGCAGCTGCACGGGGGAGAGATTCACGGCCACCCGCTCCAGGGGGAAACCCGCGTCCCACCAGGCGCGGAAAGCCGCGCAGGCCTGCTCCAGCACCTGCGCGCCCACCTCGTGGATGAGACCGGTCTCCTCCGCCACGGGGATGAACCGGGCCGGGGAGACCCACCCCGCGTCGGGGCACCAGCAGCGGGCCAGGGCCTCGGCCCCCACCACCCGGCCCTCCGCCAGGTCGAAAATGGGCTGGAAATGGGCCTGGACACCGCCGTCGTCCAGGGCGCACCGGAGGCTCTTCTCCGCGTAGAACCGCTCCGCCGCGGCGCGCGACAGGCTCAGCGAGAAGAAGCGGTACTGGCTGCCGCCCTCCTTCTTGGCCTCGAACATGGCGGTATCCGCGTGCTGCAGCAGGGAGGAGATCTCCCGCCCGTCCTGCGGAAAGAGCGTGATGCCCAGGCTGGCCCCGGCCGGAAAGGAATGCCCCGCCACCTGGAAGGGGCGGCGCAGGGCGCCGAGCACCGTCTCCGCCATCCGCCCGGCCTCCTCCGCATCCACCGGCCGGTCGAGGAACAGCACGAACTCGTCGCCGCCCAGGCGGGCCACCAGGTCCGAGTCCTCGGTCTGGTCCTCCAGCCGCCGCGCCACCAGGCGCAGCAGATCGTCCCCGGCCGAGTGGCCAAGGGTGTCGTTGAGGTACTTGAAGCCGTCCAGGTCCAGCAGGATCAGGGCCTTGCCCTCTTCCCCCACGGTCAGGGCCTGGGACAGGCGCTCCTCCAGGTGGGCGCGGTTGGGCAGGCTGGTGAGGGGGTCGAAGTAGGCCAGCCGGCGGAGCCGCTCCTCCAGGGCGAGCCGCTCGGTGACGTCGCGTCCGGTGCCGATGTAGTGGGTGACCGCCCCCGCCTCGTTGTGCACCGGCGAGAGGGTCTCGTCGATGTGGATCTCGCGGCCGTGGCGGGCGCGGTAGACGAGGACCTCCCGGTGGGGCCGGTCCCGGCGCAATTGCTCCCGAAGCCGGGCATAGAAGGCCTGCTCGTCCCGGTCCGAGCGCAGCAGCTGGCCCATCCGCCGGCCCCGCGCCTCCGCCGCCGAGAAGCCGGTGGTGCGCTCGAAGGCCGGGTTGACGTATTCCAGGCGGCCCGCGGTGTCGGTGATCCACACCATGTCCGCCGCCTGGTCCAGCGCGCGGGACAGCTTGTGCAGCTCCTCCTGGGCCTCCAGGGAGGGGCGCAGGTCGCGGGCGATGATGGAGAAGTACCGGCCGCCGTCGTTGCGGTCGCGGTGGGCCAGGATGGTCTGCCGCACGGGCACCTCCCGGTTCTCCGCGCCGAGGAGGGCGGTTTCCCCCTCCCAGGATCCCGTGCGGTCGGCGGCGTCGAGGGCCTCCCGGAGTACCTTCCGGGCCACCCGTCGGGGGTGGATGTTGGCCAGGTTCCGGTGCCGGGTGGGGCCGTCCTCCGGCGCCCCCAGGAGGCGCAGGGCGGAGCGGTTGAGGTAGAGGATCTCCCCGTCGGTGTCGGCGATGGCCACGAAATCGGGAGTGGCCTCCAGGATCTCGGCGAGGCGGCGGTGCTGCTCCTGGAGCCGCTGGCGCTTGGTCAGGTCGGTAAGGATGGCCACGAAATGGGTCTCGCCGTTAAGGTCGATGCGGGCGATGCTGGCCTCGGCCGGGAAGAGTGAGCCGTCCCGGCGGCGCCCCTGGATCCCCATCTGCTCGCTCATGCGGCGGGTGGTCTCGCCGCTGCTCGCGAAGCCCGCCACCATCTCCCGGTGGGCGGTCCGCGCCTCCTCGGGGAGCAGGCGGTCCAGGGGCTCGCCCACCATCGCCGCGGCGGGGTGGCCGAACATCTCCTCCGCCGCCGGGTTGAAATAGCGGATGGTCTGCGCCGCGTCGATGAGGACCACCGCGTGGGGTGTCTCGCGCAGGATCGGCGGGCCGATCAGTTGCTCCAGCGAAACGGCCATGGGGATCCTTTCGGCACGGGGTTCCCGTTGTGTAAGCCCCTCATTTATACCTTATGAATCCTTTTGCGGGGACCCCGGGCCCGGCCCTTCCTGGCCGGCGAGCGCCGCGTCCCACTCCGCCCGGACGTCGGGATCCCCCTCCCCGCCGCGGTGCCGGGCCGCCTCCCTGGCCAGCCGGGCGGGGTCCAACTCGCCCAGCGCCCAGACGGCCATGGCCCGCACCAGCGCGGAGCCGTCCGCCAGGAGCCCGGCGGCCACCTCCGCCAGCCCGGGATCGCCGCTGTTGCCCAGGGCGATCAGCACGTTGCGCACGAAGCGGTCGCGGCCCAGCCGCTTGACCGGCGAGCCGGAGAACCGCGCGCGGAAGGCGGGGTCGTCCAGCCGGGCCAGCTCCGCCAGGGCGGGGCGGTTCAGAGACTCCCGGGCCTGCAGCCACTCGTTGCGGGCCCGGGAGGCGAACTTGTTCCAGGGACACACCGCCAAGCAGTCGTCGCAGCCGTAGATGCGGTTGCCCAGGGCGGCGCGGAATTCCCGCGGGATGTGGCCGGGGTGCTCGATGGTCAGGTAGGAGATGCAGCGGGTGGCGTCGAGCTGGTACGGGGCGGGGAAGGCGTTCGTGGGGCAGGCGTCCAGGCAGCGGTGGCAGCTCCCGCAGAAATCCCCCTCCGGGTCATCGGGGGCCAGCTCCAAAGTGGTAAAGACCTCGCCGAGGAACAGCCACGAGCCGAAGGCCCGCGACACCAGGTTGGTGTGCTTGCCCTGCCAGCCCACCCCGGCGGCCTGCCCCAGCGGCTTCTCCATCACCGGGGCCGTGTCCACGAACACCTTGATCTCACCGCCCCACTGGTCGATGAGCCAGCGCCCCAGCTGCTTGAGGCGTTTCTTCACCACGTCGTGGTAGTCCCGGCCGCGGGCGTACACGGAGACCGTGCCCGTGTCCCGGTGCTCCAGGTCCTCCAGCGGGTCGTGGTCGGGGCCGTAGTTCATGCCCAGCACGATCACCGTGGCCGCCTCCGGCCACAGGGTGCGGGGGTCGCCGCGGCGGTCCGTGTTGCGCGCCAGCCAGCCCATGTCGCCGTGGCGGCCCCGGCCGAGGAACTCGGCGAGGTTGGCCCGCGCCTCCGCCGACAGCTCCGCGCGGGCGAAGCCTACGGCGTCGAATCCCACCTCCAGGGCCTTGGCTCGGATGCTTTCCTTGGGGTCGCGCATGGGTGCTTCCCGGATGGGGGAATGGTTGCGGACGGTTGGACCGCCCGCCGCGCCAACATTCTGCTTGTCCCGGCAAGATTTTGCAGGGGGTTCCGCCCTATCGGGCCGATCCGCCGGCCCCGCCCATGGCCGGTCCGGGTCGGCGGCGGGATAATGGGGCAACGGCCGCCTTCCGTCAGGGAAGGAGGATCCCGGTGCCCGGCAACAACGGTCGCGGCTGATAGCCGCTCCCACAGCCCCCTCTCGGCTCGAAGTTGCCCGGAAAACAAGAAACGAAGGAGCCCCATGAGCGACCCCGCGATCCATCTGCAGCTCCCCTACTGGGTGGGCCACATGGCCCCGCAGGGGGCCTGCTTCCCCGACGCTGAGGCGCGCATGCGCCTGGCCGTCGCCCTGGC
Organism: Thiohalorhabdus denitrificans; assembly: GCF_001399755.1. Classification (NCBI taxonomy): domain Bacteria; kingdom Pseudomonadati; phylum Pseudomonadota; class Gammaproteobacteria; order Thiohalorhabdales; family Thiohalorhabdaceae; genus Thiohalorhabdus; species Thiohalorhabdus denitrificans. The sequence goes on from NZ_LJCP01000006.1 coordinate 295,565, forward strand.
CGATGCCAGTGTGGCGCACGGCGGCGGACCCTTCGGCGCGGCGGTGGTGGAGCGTTCCAGCGGCCGGCTGGTGGCCCCAGGCGTGAACCTAGTGGAGCCGGCCAACCTCTCGGTGGCCCACGCAGAGGTGGTGGCCCTGTCCCTTGCCCAGCAGCGGTTGGGCACCTACGACCTGGGGGCCGGGGAGGCCGGCGCCTACGAACTGGTGACCAGCGCCGAGCCATGCATCCAGTGTTTCGGGGCGGTGATCTGGGCGGGGGTGTGTTCGCTGGTATGCGGGGCACGTTCCGAGGATGCGGAAGCCGCCGGCTTTGACGAGGGGCCCAAGCCGCAGGACTGGGTGGCCCAACTGGAAGCCCGGGGCATCGCCGTGCGACGGGACGTCTTCCGGGCTGAGGCGGCCCAGGTGATCCGGGACTATGCCGACAGCGGGGGAGCCATTTACAACCCCCGGCGGGGGGATTCCTGAGGATCGGGCCCGGCTTGGAACCGGAAGAACTCAGGGGATCGTGCGCCTGTCCTATTCCAGGTTGGCCAGCAGCCGGTCCGCCTCGGACCGGATCGCTCTGACCTCCGAGGCGGACAGGCGTTGCAGATTGCGCCACTGCAGGGCGGTGCGGGGTTGTCCGGCGAAGCGCTCGCGGTGGCGGTCCAGAAAGGCCCAGTACAGGGTCGTGAATGGGCAGGCGCCCTCCCCCGTTGTCTGGCCGGGCTCGAAGGGACAGTTCCGGCAGTAATTGCTCATGCGCTGGATATAGCGGCCACTGGCAACGTAGGGCTTGGAGGCCATAAGCCCCCCATCGGCGTATTGGGACATGCCGAGAGTGTTGGGGAGCTCCACCCACTCCACCGCGTCGGCATAGACGGCCAGGTACCACTCGTGAACCGCCCGGGGCTGGACCCCCGCCAACAGCGCGAACAGTCCGGTAACCATGAGGCGCTGGATATGGTGCGCGTAGGCCCGCTCCAGGGTCTGGCCGATAGTTGCCTGGAGGCAGGCCATGGCCGTATCCCCGGTCCAGTAGAAGGCCGGCAGGGGGGCCTCCGCGCCGAGGACGTTCCAGTCCAGCCAGTCCGGCATGTTTCGCCAGTACAGGCCGCGGACGTACTCGCGCCACCCCATGATCTGGCGTGCGAAGCCCTCCACCGAGGCCAGGGGAGCCAGGCCGTTCCGGTAGGCCGCCTCCGCCGCGGAAAGGGCTTCACGAGGCGGGATCAGTTTGAGGTTCAGGGCCGCCGAAAGCCGGGAATGGAACAGGTAGGGCTCGCCGGTCCACATGGCGTCCTGATAGGCCCCGAAATGGGGCAGGCGGTGGGCGACGAATTCCGCCAGGGCGGATCGGGCCTGGGTCGGGGTGACCGGCCAGTCGAAGCGGGCCAGGGAACCGGGGTGGTCGGGGAAGTGGGTTTCCACGGCCTTCAGGGCCTGGCGGGTCACCGCATCCGGGGGGAAAGAAGACGGGGTGGGAACCGGAGGGGGGCCGTGCCGCCCGAAGGTCTTCCGGTTTTCGGTATCGAAGTTCCAGTGCCCTCCGGCGGGCTCGTCGCCCTCCATGAGAACCCCGGTGGCGCGCCGTGCGGTCCGGTAGAAGTGCTCCATGCGCAGGGCCTTGCGCCCCGTTGCCCAGCTACCAAAAAAATCGTCCCCGAACAGGAAGTGCTGGTCGGGCCAGACCTCGAAGGGCACCCCCATCGCGCTTGCCGTTGCCCGCAGGGCTTGCAGGACCCTGTGCTCCCCCGGCTGGGTGACCCGAATCACCGAGGGGGGCGAGGCGCTCAGCTCCGCAGCCAGGGTGGCCTGCAAGGAAGGATGGGGGTGCTCCCCCAGGGCCCAGTAGTGCACGGTCATGCCCCAGGCCGCCAAATCGTCGCGGAAATGACGCATGGCGGAGAGAAACAGAGCGATGCGCACCTTGTGGGACCAGACTGCCTCCGCCTCCCCCGGGACCTCCGCCATCCATACCGCGTCCCGTGCAGGGTCCAGTTTCTTAAGGAGGGGGGCCTCCCGGTCGAGCTGGTCGCCCAGCACCACGGCCAAGACCCGCCGCCCGCCCTCCACAGCTCAGGTCCCGCTCCGGCATCCGGCGGCGGCTCCCACCGGTGCGCTCCGCAGCCAGCGCTCCATGGCCACGGCCCCGGCCTCCCCCTCGGCCGGTGCCCACGCCGCGAAGTCCTTGTCCGTGAGCGGGGCGTAGGGGCCCGGCTTGATCTCGAACAGCACCGTGCCCGGCTCCAGGGCGGCCACGCTGTGCCACGCCCCGGCGGGGATCTCCACCCCGTACAGCGGCCCGCCGGCGCGGATCTCGCAGCGCTCCGTGACGGTGCCGGCCTCGTCGAAGGTGAGGCAGGCCGCCGCGCCCGAAAGCGCCAGGAACAGCTCCCACTTGGGGGGATCGCCGTGGCGATGGGGGCGCACGTAGGTCCCCGGCTCGAAGGCGTTGAGCATGCGCTGCACCGGGTCGGCCAGCTCCGGGTGCAGGTTGTCGTTGGCCCGCAGCCGCTCCCGCCCCTGGGCGGCGTCGCTCAGGCGCGCGACCCGCTGGTCGTCGATGGGGGTGATGGGCAAGGTCTCCTCCCGATTGGTTGGGCCCGGGGCGCCGATTCCGGCGCAGGGCCGCCACTCAGGCCTACGCCAGGGCCTCCCCGGCCAGCACCGGCTCAACGAAGCCGCGGATGGCCGCCAGCACCTCGGGGGTGGTGGCGGGGCTCAGCAGGTCCCCGGCGAGGGTGTGGCGGGCGGGGTCCTCGGGCTCCTCGACGGGCACCAGCTCCTTGCGGGCGGCCCCCAGCCGGCGGTAGGCGGCGCGAATGGCCGAGGGCGCGACCACCCGGTCCCCGGGGCAGTACAGCACCTGGGTGGGCCGGCACACGCGCCCCAGGTCCAGGGCCCGAACCAGGCCCACCAGGCGCATCATGGGTACCAGGGCCGGGGTGGGGAAAGCCGGCGTGACCAGGCGGGCGTGCTCCTCGGTGGCCGGGGTGAAGCGGTGGGTGGCGCCGTGGATCCACGGCGACCACCGCTCGGCGCCCGGCAGCAGCAGGAGCTCCGCCAGGAGGTGGCGGGGGCCGAAGTTGGGGGAGACCAGCACGTAGGCGGCCACCTCCGGCGGGTCCACGGCGGCCGCCAGCCAGGTGGCCAGGGTCCCGCCGGTGGAGGTGCCCACCACCACGACCCGCTCCCCCAGCCGCTTCCCCACCGCCAGGGCCTCCCGGGCATCGGCCAGCCAGTCCGCCGTGCCCACCTCGGCCAGGGCCGCGCCGTCGCGGCCGTGCCCGGCGAGCCGGGTATGGAAGACGTTAGCCTCCCATTCCCCCGCGAGACGCTCGCACACCGGCACCAGCTCGCGGTGGGACCCGGCGAACCCGTGCAGGTAGACAATGGCGACGGGCGCCCGCGCGGGGCGCTCGGGGTGCGCCCAGCGGATGGTCTTGGCCAAGTGGGGCCGGAGGTCCGGCACCGCCGCCTCCCGCTCCTCGATGTAGCGCTGCAGTGCCGTCGGCTCCTGCGGCACCTGCGGCGGCGGGGGCACCGCCACCGCCGGCGGCCGCGCCATTCCCAGGGCCGCGCTTACCGCGCCGATGGGCATGGTTCCCCTCCCTTTTCCATTGCGGGGCCCCGGATAGTCAGGTCCCGAACACCACCGTGCGGTTGCCCCACACGGCGACGCGGTCCTCCAGGTGCCAGCGCACCGCCCGGGCCAGGACGCTGCGCTCCACCTCGCGGCCGCGCTCGCGCAGGTCGGCCACGCCGTCGCGGTGGGAGACGCGGATGACGTCCTGCTCGATCACCGGCCCGGCGTCCAGCTCGCTTGTGGCGTAGTGGGCGGTGGCGCCGATGAGCTTCACCCCCCGCTCGAAGGCCTGGCGGTAGGGGTCGGAGCCGGCGAAGGCGGGCAGGAAGGAGTGGTGGATGTTGATGATGCGGCTGGGGTACTGGGCCACGAACCCCGGCGACAGGATGCGCATGTAGCGGGCCAGCACCACCAGCTCGGCCCCCCACTCCCCAAGCTGGTCGAGCATGGCCGCCTCGGCTTCCTCCTGCGCCCCCTGCTCCACAGGGATGTGGCGGTAGGGCAGGCCGAAGGCCTCCACCGCCTCTCGGTGGTCGGGGTGGTTGCTGATGACCCCGGCGAGCTCCGCCGGTAGCTCCCCCCGCGACCAGCGCCACAGCAGTTCCAGCAGAGCGTGGTCGGGCCGGGAAACCAGGATCGCCATGCGCTTGTGCTCGGCGGCGAAGGAGAGGTGCCAGTCCATTTCAAAGGGCTCGGCCACCTCGCGGCGGAATTCCGCCCGCAGCCAGTTGCCCGGCGGCTCCACATCGGGGCTGCGGAAGGCCACCCGCATGAAAAAGCAGCCCTGCTCCGGGTCGGTGGTGTGCTGGTCGAGGGCGGTGATGTTTCCCCTGTACTGGGTCAGGAACCCGGATACGGCGGCCACGATGCCCGGGCGGTCGGTGCAGGTGATCAGCAGGCGGGCATGGCCCTCCATAATGGCCTCCATAACCGGCTTCAATTTCCCCACGCTACGTAGGGAGACGCCCCGCGGCAAGCACGTTAGCGGGTGCGCCCGCCCGGGGTGCGCAGGTCGGCAAAGCCGCCGTCCACCGCGAGCACCTGCCCCGTAATCCACCCGGCCTCCTCGGACAACAGCCAGGCCATGGCCGCGGCGGCATCCGCGGGGGTGCCATAGCGGCCCAGGGGGTACTGCTCGGCGATGCTCCGCTCCGCCTCGGGGGAGCGGAACATGGGCTCGGTGGCCGGGCCGCGCAGCAGACCCGGGGCGACGGCGTTGATGCGGATGCCGTCGCGCGCGTAGGTGGCAGCGGCGCTGCGCGCCAGGCCCTCCACGGCGGCCTTGGCAGCAGCCACCGCCTCGTGGTTGGGCACACCGGCCCGGGCCACGGTGGAGCTTACCAAAACGGCGGCTCCCTCCCCTCCGGCTCGGCGCAATTCCGCCACCCACGCTTGTAGGGTGAAGAAGGCGCTGTCCAGGTTGGCCGCCAAGCAATCGCGGTAGGCGGCGGTGTTGGTACGGTGCAGGGGCTTGATCAGCCGGGAACCGGCACAGTGGGCCAAGGCGTGGGGCGGGCCGTCCGCTCCGGAGGCTTCGGTAACCGCGTGCTGTGCGCCCTCCGGGGTGGAGACATCAGCATGGATCAGGACGGCGCCCCATGAGGCCGCCTGCTCCTTCAAGGCCTCCGGGGCGCGGGTGGCCAGGGCCAGCTCCCACCCCTGCGCATAGAGGTGGGCGGCAAGCGCTTTTCCGAGGCCGCCGCTAGCACCGGTGATAAGGGTCCGGGCCATCCACGCTCCTCCGCGGCCAGGTGGCGGGAATTCCTCTTCAAGCTGTTAGCAAGTGGCGAGCGTGGGGGCAAGGCGGGGGAGCCGGTTCTCTAGTGGGGGCTCTCCCGCCCCCGGCCCTTTGGAAGGTTTCAGGACAGGCGGGACGGGCGCGGCGAGGACGCCACTTCGGGGATTTGGTTATGCCCCGGCCTGCTTGGGCTTCGCCTGGCGCTCCCGGAAGGCGGCGGCGAAATCGGCGAATCGCCCCTCCTCCACGGCCGCCCGCATGGCGGCCATGAGCTCCTGGTAGAAGTGCAGGTTGTGCCAGGTGAGTAGCACCCAGCCCAGCAGCTCCCCGGAGCGGAACAGGTGATGGAGGTAGCCCTTGGAATAGTCGCGGGAGGCGGGGCAGCTGGAGTTGGGATCCAGGGGCTCGTGGTCGTCGCGGAAGCGGGCGTTGGTGAGCTTGAGGTCCCCGCCCCAGGTGAAGGCTAGGCCGCGCCGCCCGGAGCGGGTGGGCAGAACGCAGTCGAACATGTCGATGCCACGCTCCACCGCGTCCACCAGGTCCACCGGCTTGCCCACGCCCATCAGGTAGCGCGGCCGGTCCGTGGGCAGCACGGGGGTGGTCACCTCCAGGGTGTGGTTGCGCTCCGCCGCGGGCTCCCCCACCGCCAGCCCGCCCACGGCGTAGCCGTGGAAGCCCATCTCCACCAGTCGCCGTGCCGACTCCTCGCGCAGGTGGTCGTGCACCCCGCCCTGGACGATGCCGAACAGGCCGTAGCCGGGTCGATTCTCGAAGGCGGCCTTGGAGCGCTCCGCCCAGCGCAGGGTCAGGTCCAGGGAGCGCTTGGCCTCGTCCTCCTCGCAGGGATAGGGCGGGCACTCGTCGAAGACCATGGTGATGTCGGCGTCGAGCAGGCGCTGGATCTCCACCGACGACTCCGGGGTCATCTCCCAGTAGCTGCCGTCGATGTGGCTGCGGAAGGTGACGCCGTTCTCGTCGAGCTTGCGGAGGTCCGTGAGCGACAGCACCTGGTAGCCGCCGGAGTCGGTGAGGATGGGGCCGTCCCAGTTCATGAACCGGTGCAGGCCGCCGAACTCCGCCACCCGCTCCGCGCCCGGGCGCAGCATGAGGTGGTAGGCGTTGCCGAGCAGGATCTGCGCCCCGGTGGCCGCCACCTGCTCGGGAAGCATGCCCTTCACCGTGCCGGCGGTGCCCACGGGCATGAAGGCGGGGGTGTCGATGGGGCCGCGGCCCGTGACCACCCGGCCGCGCCGGGCGGCGCCGTCGGTGGCGAGGAGGTCGAAGGAGAAGTCGGGGGTATCGGTCACGGAGATCCCTCAAAAAGGCGAAAACGGCCACGGGAGAAAACGCCAAGGCGCCAAGAAGCCAAGGAAGAAAGCAAAAAAAGCCGACCCATGCTCATAGGCCCGTAGGAGCGGCGGCCCCCGCCGCGACCACCGGGCAAGCATCCCCGGCCTGAGCCCTGGCCACCTCTGCAAAACAAAGCCCGAGACGGGGGCAAGTGCAGAGTGGGGCTCCTTATGCCAGGTCGCGGCGGGGGCCGCCGCTCCTACCGGCTAATTCGGAAGCCCCCTCAGTCCTTCTCCGGATGCAGCAGGCACGCATCCCCGTAGGAATAGAACCGGTATTCGGCCTCCACCGCGTGCGCGTAGGCGGCCTTGATCCGCTCCAGGCCGGAGAAGGCGGCCACCAGCATGAGCAGGGTGGACTTGGGCAAGTGGAAGTTGGTGACCATGAGGTCCGCGGCCCGGAAGCGGTAGCCCGGAGTGATGAAGATGTCCGTCTCGCCGCTCCAGGGCCGCAGTACGCCGTCCTCCCCGGCGGCGGTCTCCAGCAGGCGCAGGCTGGTGGTGCCCACCGGCACGATGCGCCCGCCCGCTGCTCTCACCGCGTTGACCCGCTCCGCCGTGGCTGCCTCCACCACCCCGTACTCGGCGTGCATTATGTGGTCGCGGGTGTCCTCCACCTTCACCGGCAGGAAGGTGCCCGCCCCCACGTGCAGGGTGACGGTGGTCCACTCGATGCCGGCGGCCTCCAGCTCCGCCATGAGCCGGTCGGTGAAGTGCAGGGCGGCCGTGGGGGCGGCCACGGCCCCGGGCTTGGCGGCGAAGCGGGTCTGGTAGTCGGCGCGGTCCGCGGCCTCGTCCTCCCCGCCGCGGATGTAGGGGGGCAGGGGCATGTGGCCGTGGGCGTCCAGGGCGGCCATGAGCGCCGCGCCCTCCCGGTCGAATTCCAGCACCACCTCGCCGCCGTCGCGTTTCTCGGCCACCTCGGCGGCGAAATCCTCGGCGATGCGCACCGTCTGTCCGGGCTTGAGGCGCTTGGCCGGGCGGGCGAAGGCGGCCCAGCGCGGTCCGCCCAGCGGCTTGTGCAGGGTCAGCTCCACGCGCACCGCGTCCCGGTGCCCCACCAGGCGCGCCGGGATCACCTGGGTGTCGTTGAACACCAGCAGGTCCCCGGGCCGCAGCAGCCGGGGCAGGTCGCGGACCCCGTAATCGCCGAGGCCGTCGGGCCGCACCTCCAGCAGGCGCGCGGCGTCCGCCGGGCGCGCGGGATGCTGGGCGATGCGGTCCTCGGGGAGCTGGAAGTCGAATTCGTCGATGCGCATTGGATTCGTCGGTTTGCAGGGAGGGCCAATTGTACGGGGTGGCGGCAGGGGCTGCATCCGCGGCCCGGCCACCCTTCCATGACTCGTTGTGGGAGCGGTCCGTGACCGCGACCAACGGGCCCCCGGGACGAGTCGCGGCTGGTAGCCGCTCCCACCTCCCCAATTCCACACACCGGCCTAACCCGCGTAGCCGGGAATCGCGGCATTCGCCCGTCGGGGAGCAGAGCTTGTGGGAGCGGCCAGTGACCGCGACGCCGTTGCCGATCCGAGGCAGTCGCGACGGATAGCCGCTTGCATGTAGGAACGGGACATCAGCTGCCGCTTCCTACCGGGGGGACTCCTCACCTTCGCGCCCGGTTCGGTAGGATGGGGCTTTTCCCCCGCAAGAAGGCGCAGCGCATGAACGAGCAGGATCGCCGCCAGACCGCCCAGGACCTCCTGGACTACATCGACGCCAGCCCCAGCCCCTGGCACGCCGTGGCCAACGCCATGGAGGCGCTGGAGCGCCGGGGCTACCAGCGGCTGTGGGAGGAGGAGACCTGGGACCTGCTTCCGGGACGGGCCTACTACGTGGTTCGCGACGACTCCAGCCTCATCGCCTTCCGCATCGGGAACGCCGCCCTGGAGGACGCCGGGTTCCGCATCGTGGGGGCCCACACCGACTCCCCCGGCTTCCGGGTCAAGCCCAACGCGGCCTTCGCCAAGGGCCCCCTGGCCGTGCTGGGTACCGAGATCTACGGCGGTCCCATCCTGGCCACCTTCACCGACCGCGACCTGACCCTGGCGGGCCGGGTCTTCGTGCGGGACAAGGACGCCGAGACCGGCGTGTCGCCCGTGCTGGTGAACTTCGCCCGCCCGCTGCTGCGCCTGCCCAACCTCGCCATCCACATGAACCGGGAGGTGAACAAGGAGGGGCTCAAGCTCGATTACCAGGAGCAGCTACCCCTGTTCCTGAGCGCCCTGTCCGAGGAGCTGCCCCCGGAGCGGCAGTTCCGGCGCCTGCTCGCGGAGCAAGCGGGGGTCAAGGAAGAGGACCTGGTCTCCTGGGGCCTGGCGGTGGCGGACACCCAGCCCGGCGCCTTCTGGGGCCCCGACAACGAGTTCCTCGCCGACAGCCAGGTCGACAACCTGGCCTCCTGCCACGCCGCGCTGGCGGCGCTGCCCGAGGAGACCGCCGACGCCGGCGTGGCCGTGGCGGCCCTGTTCGACCACGAGGAGGTGGGCAGCGAGTCCTACAAGGGCGCGGCGGGCAACTTCCTGGAGAGCGTCCTGGCGCGCATCGCCGAGGAGCTGGAGCTGAGCGAGGGCGGCTACCGGTCCGCCCTGGCGCGCAGCTGGCTGCTGTCCGCGGACATGGCCCACGCCACCCATCCCCACTACCCCGGCCACCACGAGCCCCAGCACCCCGTGAAGGTCAACGAGGGGCCGGTGATCAAGATCAACGCCGCCCAACGCTACGCCACCGACGAGCTGGGCGAGGCCTTCTTCGTCCATCTTTGCGAGGCGAGCGGCGTTCCCCACCAGCGCTACATCCACCGCAACGATCTGCCCTGCGGCTCCACCATCGGCCCCATGATGGCGGCGCGTCTCGGCCTGCGAACGGTGGATGTAGGCAACCCCATGTGGGCCATGCACTCCCTCCGCGAGAGCGCCGGCGCCCTGGACCACGGCGCCCTGATCCGGGTGCTGGAGACCTTCTACACCACCGGACAAGGTGGTGTGGGCGGGTCCTTGGACATCCTGCCCTAGCCGGAGCCGGGTGCAACGTCCTCCTGACTGTCCCGCTGTCTGTCCCGGCCAAGGTCCAGTCAGGGGTGTGCCTTCGAGGTACGGGTGATTACGAAGGGTCTAGGGGAAATCCCTTAGACCCCCTGGGAAGTTTTCCACGCAGGCTGTGGAAAACCTTGTGGAAGAATGAGTTCGGGCCCCAGGGGAAAGGGGACGAAGACCGTCCTGCCTAATCTTTAATCACATTAAACAATTTAAAAACAAAGACTTACTTATAAGTCCTTGCGTGGCCTGGATCCTCGCGATCCTTGACAGGGGGGTCCGGGTTGTGGACTGGACATGGGGATGTCCTCTAGGGGCCTACCCCGGACCGCTCCCCCGACGCCAGCCGCGCCGCATGTCCCCGAGCCTGGCATGGGACTGTCCAGGACATGGGGAATTTCCGGTATAGTTACTGCCTCGGGTTCCCTTTGATGTCCAGGCAGGAAGTTGCCGTGAGCCATTCCTATTATCCGATCAAGCAGCTTTGTCCCCCGGACAACTGCCCCTCGCTGAGTAGCTGCGAGACCGCGGACCAGGCCGTGCAGATGCTGCGCAACCGCCTGGTGGCGGCGGCCATGGAGGAGCCGGACCAGCGCCTGGATCCCGAGGCCATCGCTCGGCTCACCAACGCCTTCATGGACGAGCTGTCCCTCCTCAAGGGCCCGGACTGCCTCTCCTCCATGGGCAGCACCGGGATGCTGTCCAACCGCCGGCAGCTCCTTTTCGAGCGGATCCTGGTGGCGCGCTTCGAGGACTTCCTGACCGACGACCCGCCCGGCCCCACCGAGCCGGAGGGCCCGCGCATCTCCCGCCGGCTCTTGCCGGGCCTGTTCCGGGCCCTGGAGGACCTGGCCGGCACTGGGCTGCTGGAGGAGTACCGGCAGCGCGCCCGGGAGGTGTGCGAGGAGATCGTCGCGGAGGGGGGCAGCGAGGGCCTCTGGGCACGCCTGCCCCGCGATCCCCGCGCCCGGGACCTGGCCAACGACTTCGCCGCCGAGCTCGCCCCCCTGTTCAGCGAGCCCGCCGACCCCTACCCGGTGTTCGTGCGGCGCATCATCAACGCCCTGCCCGTAGGGGCGGCGGACGAGGACCCCGGGTTGCTGTTCCGCTGGTCCCACTATCTCCTGGTGGTGCGCGCCCTGTTCGCCGATTTCCGCGACGCCTACCGCAACGCGGGCCTGGAGAAGCGCCTGGAGCTGCGCTTCGACGCCGAGCGCCGCGCCCACATCGCCCGGGCCCTGCTGGCTCTGGACAAGGCCAACAAGGAGGTGGCCCGGGAGGGCGCGGGGGCTTTGTGAGCCCATCCGGAAATCGTACTGGCGTAGATCCCGCCGATCCGACCCAGCTTCCGGGGTGAAGGCCCCGGCCTGCCGCGGATTCGGGGGTTCCCTTCTTCTCGAGAACCGCTCGGAATTCCGTTTTCCCTTCTTGCCTGCTGAACCTTTTTCCCGGTAAAGACTCCCTGTTGAAATGGGAAAATTCCCTCCGGGAATACGCCCCCCTCCCGCGAAGAGGTCGGCAGTGCAAGAAAAGGATCAGGCGGGCCATTCGGAAGAGCAGCTGCTTTTCACCAACGCCCTGCTGCATGCCCAGCTGGAGACTTCCCCCGACGGCATCCTGGTGGCCGACCGGTCCAACCGGATGCTGGCCTGGAACCAGCGCTTCGTGGCCATGTGGGACATCCCCCAGGCGGTAATGGAGGGCGAGGATGGCCTCGCCGCGATCCAGGCCGTGCTGGACCGGGTGGTGGACCCGGAGGCCTTCCGCAGGGAAATCATCCGGTTGTACGAGGCCCTGGAGGAGCCCGAGACGGGGGTGGAGGTCCGCCTCAAGGACGGCCGGGTCCTGGAGCGCCATTCCCGCGGCGTCCAGGATGAGCGGGGGACCTATTGGGGCCGGGCCTGGTTCTACCGGGACGTCACGGAGAAGAAGCAAGCCGAGGCAGACCTGGAGGCCAGCGAGCAGCGCTTCCGGGCCATCTTCGAGCAGGCCGCCCTGGGCATCGGCGTGGCGGATCCGGAGGGCCGGATTCGGGCGGCCAATCCGGCTCTGGAGCGCATGCTGGGCCGCCCGGCGGAGGAGCTTTACGGCAAGAGCATCCTGGAATTTACCCACCCGGAGGATCGGGAGACCGACCGCCAGGCCTTCGAGGATCTGGTCGCCGGCCGCCGGGAAAGCTATGGACGGGAAAAGCGCTATCTGACCGCCGACGGGCGGGTGGTGTGGGGACGGATGTCCGCCTCCACCATTCCGGGCTGGTCCGGCGGGGAAGGGCGCTGGTTCCTGGGGCTGGTGGAGGACGTCACCGATTACCACGAGCTGCTGGGCGAGCTGTGCCTGCTGGCGGAGGTGTTCCGTACCGCCAATGCGGTGATGATCACCGACGCCGAGGGGCAGATCCTGCGCGTTAACCAGGGCTTCTGCGACATCACCGGCTACCGGGCCGAGGAGGTGGTGGGCCGGACTCCGAATCTGCTGCAATCGGGTTTCCACGGCGCGGAATTCTACCGGGACCTCTGGGAGACCCTGGAGGCTCAGGGGCACTGGGAGGGGGAGATCTGGAATCGCCGCAAGGACGGCAGCCTCTACCCCCAATGGGAGACCATTACCGCGGTGCGGAACGAAAGTGGGCAGGTGGCCCATTTCGTGGCCACCTTCTCCGACATCACCGAGCGCAAGCTGCTGGAGAGCGAGCGGCAACGCCGGGCTTCGGCGGTGGGGGAGATGGGCCGCATCCTGGCTCACCAGCTCAACCAGCCCCTGGCGGCCATCGGCTCCTACGTGGAGGGATGTCTGCTGCGTCTGCGCCGGGAGGACCCGGATACGGACGAGGTGGCCGCCGGGCTCGAGCGGATCCGGAGCGAGAGCGAGCGGGCCAGGGGGGTCATCGACGATGTCCGCCACTACCTGCGCGGCGAGCGCCCTGAATTCCGCCTCACGGATATCAACGCCCTCCTCCACTCTGTGCTGCCCGCGGGCGGCAAGATGGTTCCCCGGGTGGAGCTGGATCTGGCCGACGACCTGCCCCGGATTCCCGGGGATCCCGTCGCCCTGCAGGAGTGCCTGCTGAACCTGGTGAACAACGCCGTGGAGTCGGCCCGGGAACACCAGGGGGATAAGGCCCTCCTGGGCGTCACCACCCGGCGGCGGGACGGCCGGGTGGAGGTGGTGGTCCGGGACAACGGCCCGGGCATCCCGCCCGGGCTGGAGGAGGAGGTCTTCCGGCCGCTGTTCACCTCCAAGGAGGAGGGAACCGGCCTGGGGCTGCCCATCTGCCGGTCGGTGGTCCAGAGCCACGGAGGCGAGCTATGGGTGGAGGCCAGCGAGCCGGGGACCGGCGCCGCCTTCCACATGTCCCTGCCGGTGGATTCCTGAGCCCGCGGGCAGGCCGCCGTCCGGGAAGTTGCGGAATTCCGCGGCTTGTGCGGGGCCAGGGGGGGCAAATAGGATACGACCAAAAGCCGTGGCCAAGAGGAATACATGAGCGAACAGAAAGCGCGCAACGTCCTGGGCGGTGAGCTGGAGCCCTGCGGCATCGACCCACCGGCGGGCTTCTACCGCACGGGGCGCTGCGACACCGGCCTCCAGGACCTGGGCAACCACTCGGTGTGCGCCGAGGTGACCGAGGAGTTCCTGGAACACACCGCCGCCCGGGGCAACGACCTGGCCACGCCGGTGCCGGAATTCGGCTTCCCGGGCCTGGAGCCGGGGGACCGCTGGTGCCTGTGCGCCGCCCGCTGGCAGGAGGCCCTGGAGACCGGGCAGGCGCCGCCGGTGCGGCTGGCCTCCACCGAGGAGAACGCCCTGGAGGTGGTGCGGTTGGCGGATCTCCGGGCCCACGCCATCGACGGGTAGGCGGGCCCGCCCGGATCACCGGTTCGGCGAGGTTCGCTCCAGCTCGAAGCCGAGCAGCTGGAAGGCCTGGAACCGGCCGCGGGGGTCGTAGGTGCGGATGGTGGCGGTGCCCCGGGCGAAGAAGCCGAGCGCCGGGACGAACCAGCCGGTGTCGTGGCACTTTACGCGCGCACCGTCCGGCTCCGTCCGCTCACGGATGTCCTCCACCTTGAACGCCGGGAGCTCCCCCACCCCGGTCTCCAGCGCGCGGGCGGCGAGGACGCTGATGGTCCCCTCCTCCGCCGCGCCGCTTTCGTACTCCAGACGCCGCTGCGTCCGGTAGCCGGGGTACAGGGTGCCCGGCAGGTAGCGCGCGGGCCCGTGGCGCAGCGGGCCGTCCGCTTCGGTGCCCTGCTCCACCAGGGACCGGTCCGCCTCCTGGTGGAAGTAGGTGGCGCCGCGGTCGGCGAAGGACCGCCCGCCCCCCGCAAGGTGCAGGGCGTAGGCAAGGGCGAGGCCCTCCACCTCTCCGGCTCCGGCCAGCGCGGCGTAGGTGAGCCGCCCGGACACGGGCAGGACCCGGAACCCCCCGGCGAAGAATCCCGTCACCGAATATTCCCAGACATCTCCATGCCGGATGGGTCGGGTGCGGATGGCGGCGGCTTCCGGGGCGCGGTCCATATTCGTGACGATCCCTTCCTCGTTGTCCGCAGCGGCCCGCTTCGGACATCCAAGCATGAAAGCCAGACGCGCAGGCTCCCCCTTCATGGCTCCCCCTCGCACCCTTTTCGACCGGGTGGCAATGTCGATGGGACACAAGTCCACGTTGGTCCGCTTTACACCCGGTGACAACCGGGTGTGTCCGGCTACCTGTTCGGAATCAAATTGGGGGTGTGTCCGGGAGACGGCGCCCGGAGGGCGGGGCAGGCGCCGGGGAAGGGAGGCTCAGGCGGTCAGGGTGCACACGGCCCCGGGCTCCTGGAGTTGCAGGACGATGCTCTCGTTGACGAACAGGTGGTAGTGGATGCCGTCGTTGGAGTCGTAGCCCACCATCAGATCCTGGCCCTGCACCAGCCGGCCCACGTGCGAATCCACCACCGCCGCGCCGCGGACGGGCGCCTTGAACACCCCCAGCTCGCACAGGCTCTTCAGGTGCTGGAGCTGGAGCATGTCCGTGCCCTCGTAGCGGCGGAACAGGTTGTTGTAGTGGGTGGGGTCCGCCACCAGCGCGTAGGGGCCGTGGTAGCCGGACTCCTCCAGCTTCTCCACCGCCGCCAGGAGGTCGTTCAGGGCCTGGTCGCTCTGGGTCCAGTCGCTGAGCTTGGCCTCGTTGCGGTTCGGGGCGTTCATCAGGCCGTAGAGGTGGAAGTCTGGCTGGCCGTAGTAGAGGAGCTCCTCCTCGCGGGCGGCCACCGCCTCCGCGGCGTCCTCCACCGGGGAGAGGTCCAGCAGCTGGCCCATGTCCAGGTAGGCCTGGATGCGGCGCACGGAGAGCTGGCAGCTCTTGCGCACCATGGGCACGGAGATGGCCTTGCTCATCACCGCCCCGGCCTCGCCCTTCTCCGGCGTGCGGCAGTAATCGTCCGTTCCCACCTCGATGGAGGTCAGCCCCAGGCCGTAGGGGCCGTCCAGGTCCAGGAAGCGCCGGCCGGTCAGGCGCTCCCGTGCGGCGCTCCGGGCCGTCTCGTCGATCCCCTCCCACAGGTCCGGGGGCAGAGCGGCCTGCTCACGGTTCAGGTAGTGCACGGCTCACGCTCCTTTCAGGGGGCCGATGGTGGATTGGGCGTTGCCGCCGCCGGATCCCTCCTCGGCCTCCGTGATGGATCCCTCGGTGAACAGGTACTGGCGCAGCTGGCTGTCGAAATCGGCGCTGTTGCGCCGCAGCCACTCCAGCACCATGGCGGCGTGTTCCACCTCCTCGCGCATGTTGTGCAGCAGGACCCCGGCAAGCTCCTCGTCCGGGGCGGCCTCCGCGCGCTGCTGGTACCAGTCCACCGCCTCCAGCTCCTCCTGGAGGGAGACCAGGGCGCGGTGCATGTTCAGGGTGTTCTCCGAAAGCCGCTCCAGCGGCTCGTGGAAGGAATCGCTCGCTCCCGCCATGGGGCTCCTCCGGGACGTTGGCTGATGGTTCCCCAGTCCCAACGGGCCATACCGGGCGGGCGGCGTCCATCGGGAGGGTTACGGGGAGCCGATGCCGGCGGCGCGGAGCTTCCTTGGGGAGGGGCGATAGGGTTGTCCCGGATCCACAGGAGGATGGGGCGGGTCGCTGGAAAACAGGCGCGGAGCGGGACGTGCCGGCGCCTCTTGCGCCTGGGCGCAAGGCCCATGGGGCCGGGAGGCGCCCTTTCGGGCCCGGAAACCCCTATTCCCGGCGGGGCAAAAAGGCCCCCACAGGGGAAGTTGCGGGGTGTTGCCCGTAAGGGACACCGGGTATAGGTTTGAAGGGAATACCTTATCCAAAAAGGGGAAGCAGATGCTGGCTAGGCTGTTGACGGCGGCGGCCTTGCTCCTGCCCCCGGCCGGGCCGGCCCTGGCGTGGATGTGTCATTCCCCCCTGGAGGGGGAGCGCTCCCACGAGATGTACATAAACGGATCCAAGGCGGGCAAGATCCAGGAAGAGGACGGGAAGGGCTGGTCCGCCTACTGCATGGCGGGGAACCGCTTCGTGCGCGAGGACGGCGAGAAGTTCTACGGGGAGGACTTCTCCGAGGCCGCCCAGGCCTTCTGCGACCACTGCGAGGAGCCCTGAAACGCCGGCCCCGAGACCCGTCCCACGTTCCCGGCCGCGGCACCCCGCACCGAATCCCGCCCCCTACTCCTCCAAGCCCGCCCGCACCATGGCCGAACGCAGGGCCGAGGCCGCCGCGCTCCGGCCGATATCGTCCTGGGCCGCCTCCAGGACCTCCTCGAGCAGCTCCGCGTAGCCGTCGCGCAGCGCGTCGATGGTCTTGCCGCCGCCCCGCTCGGCGGCGATCTCGTAGAGGATGCGGCGGATGTCCTCGGCTCCCTCGTCGCCCATGGGGCATGCTCCGTGCGGTTCCAGTGCGAATCCGGATCTTGGCAGGTTTGCCGGCCCGCGCCCATGGCCCGGCCGACCCTCCCACCCCAACATACCGCCCCGCCCGGCCACAGCCCGGAGGGGGCCCGCTCCGGGGGCCGGAGCATGGACGGCGGCCCCCGCCCCCACTAGACTTTGGGGCCGAATCCCAACGCCCAGGATTCCCCGACCAGCCCAATCGCGCCCCGGGCGACGGCCTGGGGCCCAGGATGGAGACCGCCGTGATCCGGACTCTGCTGCTGCTTACCGCCCTGCTCCTGCCCACCACCGCCCTGGCGGTCCCCGCCGGCGTGCCCCTCTGGGAGGACGCCGCCACCGGCATGGACCAGGAGGAGGTGCTGGCCCGCTTTCCTGAGGCGCGTGCCCTCGCCCCCGACGAAGGCGACCAGCCCAAGCGCCCCGAGCAGGGCAAGGAGCGGGTCCGCATCCCCGAGGTGGAGATCGCCGGCGAGCGCTACCGGGCGGGCTTCTACTTCCTGGAGGGCGCCCTGGCGAGGGTGGTGCTGGAGATGCCCCGTGCCGAGGGCATGCCCTTCAGCCGGGGCCTGAAGCTGACCGAGGAGGTTCGCGACGCCCTGACGCAGACCTACGGCGAGCCCGCGAGCAAGGACAGCAGCGGCAAGGGCTACATGGTGGAATGGCGGGACGGCCCCACCGTCATCCGCCTGGTGGTGCTGACCCAGACCTACAAGGTGAAGAAGTTCGAGATCATCTACGAGGCGGCGCCGCAGGACTGAGCGCGGCCGCTTTCGGGGGTAGTGGCCCCCAGTGGTCCCCACGCCATCCGGAGGTAGGGCCCGAGTGTCCGGAAATTGCCCCTTTTGCGAGCTGGCCGAGGACCGCGTGCTCTGGTCGGACGACGAGGTCCGGGTGGTGGCCGACGGGTTTCCGGTGACGCCCGGGCACATGCTCGTCATCACCCGGCGCCATGTGGGCTCCTATTTCCAGACCACGGATACCGAGCGGGCCTCCATCGCCGAGGCCCTCGATGCGGCCAAGAGGCTGGTGGAGCAAGACTTCCTGCCGGACGGGTTCAACATCGGCATCAATGACGGCCCCGCCGCGGGACAGACCGTGCCCCATCTGCACGTGCACTTGATGCCCCGCTATGCCGGGGATGCGGAGGATCCCCGGGGCGGGGTTCGCTGGGTCCGGTCAGAGACGGCGAGGTACTGGTAATGGCTGTGGGAGCTCGTAAGGAGTTCTTGGAAGCAGTCCAAAAATTAAACGTAAACCGCGGTGGGGGCCGTCCCAGCCCGCACAAACCGGTTTTGCTGCTGGCGCTCCTGGACTTGCGGCTCGCTGGCAAGTTGTTTGAAAACCGTATCCAGCTTTTTCCCGCTCTGATGACCCGCTACAAGGAATTTTTCGATGTTGTCGCCCAGGGCCGGGACACCCCGAATATCCACCTTCCCTATTTCTACATGCGCTCCGAGCCTTTCTGGGAGCTGCATCCGGCCTCCGGCCATGGAGGGGGCTTTGGCCCGGTCGGGAGCCTGAACGATGCGCGGGAGAAGATCGCCTATGCTTCTCTGGACGAAGCCGTTTGGGAGGAACTGAAGGACCCGCAATTCGTCGAGGAAACGGCCCAGGTGATCATGGGCCACTGGTTTCCGGAGAAACTGGAAGCCATGCGGTCGGCCTGGGCCCGAAGCAAGGAGGTTTCCCGGTACGAGATCGCCCTGGAGGACGGGGCTGCGGAGGTGGCCGAAAGCACGGGTCTATATGTACCTGCCAGGGACGCTGCTTTCCGCCGACTGGTGGTGGAGGGATATGATTATCGCTGTGCGGCCTCC
The DNA here is from genome assembly GCF_001399755.1 of Thiohalorhabdus denitrificans. Taxonomy (NCBI): domain Bacteria; kingdom Pseudomonadati; phylum Pseudomonadota; class Gammaproteobacteria; order Thiohalorhabdales; family Thiohalorhabdaceae; genus Thiohalorhabdus; species Thiohalorhabdus denitrificans. The sequence goes on from NZ_LJCP01000006.1 coordinate 313,941, forward strand.
GGGTGGCGATTTACCCTAGAAGGCTGGTCGCTGGTGGAGGCCGCCCATATCGTTCCGTTCAGCGAATCTCACGATGACAGGCCCGAAAACGGCATTGCCTTAACCCCGTCATTTCATCGCCTCATGGATAAAAGGGTGATCGCCCCGGGGCCGGATCTTAAGTGGCACGTTTCTTCGGTTGTGGACCGGCGAATTCCCGATAACCAACAGTTGGTTGAACTGGACGGTGCCAGCCTGATCCTTCCCCAGAACCCAAAATTCCATCCCGATCCGGCTTCCCTGGAGCGGCGGCAGAATCAGTTGTTGTAGAAAATCTTTTGGGGATGGCCGTGCCCTTAGGCCCTGCGCTTTCCTACCAGAGAGGGTAACCGCTGCGGGCCGACGTTTCCGTCGAGTTCGGGGGCGTACCCGGTTACACTTGCGGCCCCGGCCGTCAAGGCCGGGGCAAAACGTTTTAAAAAGCCAGAAGCAATCCGCCCAGGTAGCGCTATGACTCCTTCCTCCCCCACCCCCGGAAACCTGGTTCTCTACAAGCAGCAGCCCGCCCGCGTCCAGGACGTGGACGGGGACAAGGTGGTTCTGCAGCTGGCGGAGGGCGGCACCAAGCGGGTGCGGCCCAAGGATGTTGCGGTGCTGCATCCCGGGCCGGTGGCCGATATCCGGGGCCTGGACGCCGGAGCCGGGGAGATCGAGGAGGCGTGGGAGGCCTTCGCCGGGGAGTCGCTGAACCTGGCGGATCTGGCGGAGCTGGCCTACGGGGAGTTCACGCCGGCCACGGCCTGGTCGAGCTGGCGGGCCGTGGCGGACGGCCTGCTGTTCGAGGGGGAGCCCGACGCCCTGGTGGCCCGCGATCCCGACACCGTGGCCGCCGAGCGGGAGCGCCGGGAGACCAAGGCCAAGGCGGCGGCGGAGCGCAAGGCGCTGCTGGAGCGCCTGGGCGCCGGGCGCATGGAGCCCGGGGACGAGGCCGAGCTCGCCGAGGTGGAGCGCCTCGCCCTGGGGACCTCGCGGACGAGCTTCATCCTGCGCGAGCTGGGGCGGGAGGAGACCGCCGAGGAGGCGCATCGCCTGCTGCTGGAGAACGGCTACTGGGACCACCTCGCCAACCCCCACCCGGCCCGCCAGGACGCCCCCGCGGCCGGCGCCGAAGGCGAAGTGCCGGACCTGGCCGGGGAGGAGCGCCAGGACCTCACCCATCTGGATGCCTGGGCCATCGACGACGCCGGCAACACGGACCCGGACGACGCTGTCAGCCTGGACGGCGACCGGATCTGGGTGCACGTGGCCGACGTGGGCGCCGTGGCGCCGCCGGAATCGCCCCTGGACGAGGAGGCCCGGGAGCGCGGGGCCACGCTCTACCTTCCCGACGGCATGCGCACCATGCTGCCCCCGGCGGCGGTGGAGCGCCTGGGCCTGGGCCTGACGGACCCCTCCCCGGCCCTGTCCGTGGGCTTCCGGGTGGAGGAAGACGGGGAGCTGGCCGACATCGAGGTGGTGCCGAGCTGGGTGCGGGTGACGCGCCTTTCCTACGAGGAGGCCGACGGGCGCATGGCGGAGGACCCCCTGGCCGCCCTGGCGCAGGCGGCGGACCGCTTTCGGGATCGGCGCCACGCCAACGGCGCGGTGGCCTTCCAGCTTCCGGAGGTGGTGGTGCGCCTGGTGGAGGGGGAGGTGGTCATCCGGTCCATCCAGGAGCTGGCCAGCCGCCGGCTGGTGACCGAGCTCATGGTCATGGCCGGCCACGCCGTGGCCCGGTTCGCCCAGGCGGAGGACCTGGCCATCCCCTTCGCCACCCAGGAGCCGCCGAAGGGGGAGGCGGAGGGCGAGGGGCTGCTGTGGGCCTACTCCCTGCGCCGGCTCATGCGTCCCTCCCGGGTGCAGCTCAGCCCGGAGCCCCATAGCGGCCTGGGCTTGCACGCCTACGCCCAGGCCACCAGCCCCCTGCGCCGCTACCACGACCTCGTGGCCCACCAGCAGCTGCGCGCCCACATCACCGGCGGTCGGCCCGCCGACCGGGAAACCCTGGATCAGCGGATCGCCGGGGTGGGCGAGCGGGTCCGCGCCCTCCGGCGCTCCGAGCGCCTGTCCAACCAGCACTACAAGCTGGTGTACCTGCTGCAGCGCGGGGAGTGGCAGGGAGAGGGCGTGGTGGTGGAGCGCCAGGGACCCAAGGGCCGGGTGCTGGTGCCCGAGTTGGCCCTGGAGACCAACGTTACCCTGCCCAAGACCACCGAGCCCGGCGCGGTGGTGACCCTGCAGCTGCTGGGCGTGGACCTGCCGGCCCTGGAGCCCCGCTTCCGGGCCGAGGAGGCCGGCGGCTGAGCCGGGCCTTACGGCCCCCTTCCTCCGGGCGAGGCGAGCGCCCTCAGGACTTCGGCGGCTCGCCCCCGGTCTCCTCCGCTACCAGGCCCTGAATGAGGAAGCCGAGGTGGTCCAGGCTCTCCTGGAACTCCCAGAAGAAATTCCCCTGGGCCTCCTCCCCCTCGGGGACCTCGACTTCGTTCCATTGCTCCCGCAGGTCCTGGGCGTCCCCCTCGGGGGTGTCGGACTCCATGAGCAGGGTGGTGTAGAGCTGGGCGACGGCGTAGTTGAGGGCCTCGATCTGGCCGCGGTTGTCCGCCATGGCTGGCCTCCTGGATTGGGTTCGGGCGGAGGGCCTATTCCACCAGGAAGGGGGCCGGTGTGCCAGGCGGCCCGCCGACTGCCCGCGTTCCTTCCAGGCTCGAATGGGCCTCCCCGCATGCAACCTCCCCGCCCCGCCTATGGCCCAACCAGTAGGAAGGGATCGATCCGAAGGAGGCCGCCATGGCCGAAGTCCGCAACCAAGCCGAGGCCGTGGACGAGCTGCGCCAGGAGCTGGCCGCCCACCGGGCGGTGCTGGCCAGTCTCGCCACCCAGCTGATCCTCAACGCCGACAACAAGCATTCCATGCTGGAGCAGGTGTTCACCGAGGCCCTGGACAACGTGGAGCGCGCGGTGGAGCACGACGACCCGAACCGGGAGGCCATCATCGCCCGGGTGCACGATATGGCGGATCTGGTGCAGCACGGGGAATAGAAGGCGAATCGCGGGTGTAGGAGCGGCGTCCCCGCCGCGATCTCTCCAAGTCCTTACGGAGTGGCGGTCTGGAGGCCGCCCTTACGGCTACGTTTGGCGCCAGAGCAGGTCGCGACGGGGGCCGTCGCTCCTACGGGGGAGGGAGCCGACGGAACGGCCTAGCCGTAGCGGCCGCCGAGCAGGGTGGCGTTGCCGCCCACGGCGGCGATGTTGTCGGTGACGGTCTTCTCGTGGAGGAAGGGGGTCAGGTAGTGGGGGCCGCCGGCCTTGGGGCCGGTGCCGGAGAGGCCCCGACCGCCGAAGGGCTGCACGCCCACCACCGAGCCGATGATGTCGCGGTTGATGTAGACGTTGCCGACGTTGGCCCGCTCGGCGATGTGGCGGGCGGTCTCCTCCACCCGGGAGTGGACGCCCAGGGTGAGGCCGTAGCCGGTGCCGTTGACGGCGTCGAGGACGCGGTCCAGCTCCCCAGGGCGGTAGCGGATCACGTGCAGGATGGGGCCGAACACCTCGTCGGGCAGGTCCTCGGGGCCGGACAGCTCGTAGACCCGCGGCTCGAAGTAGCTCCCCGGCGGCGCCTCGCCGGTGGGCTCCGCCCAGCCCACCACCCGCGCGCCGCTGTTCACCCGCCGGGCGTGCTCCTCCAGGCCGGCGCGGGCGGCCTCGCTGATCACCGGCCCCACGTCCGTGTCCAGGCGGGCGGGGTCCCCCACCCGCAGCTCCCACACCGCCCCGGCGATGGCGTCCAGCATGACGGGGGCGACTTCCTCCTGGAGGAACAGCACCCGCAAGGCGGAGCAGCGCTGCCCGGCGCTGTTGAAGGCGGAGTGCACCACGTCCCGCGCCACCTGCTCCGGCAGCGCGGAGCTGTCCACGATCAGGGCGTTGACGCCTCCGGTCTCCGCGACGAGGGGCACCAGCGGGCCGTCGCGGGCGGCCAGGGCGCGCTGGATGCCCCGCGCGGTGTCGGTGCCGCCGGTGAGGGCCACCCCGGCCAGGCGCGGGTCGGACAGCAGGGCCGGTCCCAGCTCGCCGCTCGGGCCGGGCAGGAACTGCACCGCCCCGTCGGGAACCCCCGCCTCCGCCAGCAGCTCCACGATGCGCATGGCGGTGAGGGGGGTGGCGCGGGCGGGCTTGGCCACCACGCTGTTGCCCGCCGCCAGGGCGGCGGCGATCTGGCCGGTGAAGATGGCGGCGGGGAAGTTCCAGGGGCTCACGCAGAGGAACACCCCCCGCCCCTCGCTGCGCAGGACGTTGCGCTCGCCGGTGGGGCCCGGCAGGGGGCGCTCGGCGAGCTGCTCCCGGGCAGTGGCGGCGTAGTAGCGGCAGAAGTCGGCGGCCTCGCGCACCTCGGCCAGGGCGTCGGGGATGCAGCGTCCGCCCTCCCAAACGATGCGGGCCACGAGCCCGGCGCGCTCGGTCTCGATGCGGTCGGCGGTTCGCTCCAGGATGGCCGCGCGCTCTTCCACGGGGGTGCGGCTCCAGGCGGGGAAGGCGGCCGCCGCCCCGGCCATGGCGGCCCGGGCTTGTTCCGGGTCCGCCTCGGCGACGGTGCCGGCGACCAGGCGATGGTCGCCGGGGGAGCGCAAGGTGCGGTCGGTGCCCGGCCGCCGACGGCCGTTGATGCGCGGGGCCGCCCGCCACGGGGCCCGCGCGAAGGCCGCCCGGAGGGCGCTGTCCAGCTGGGCCAGCACGTCCGGGTCGTCCAGGGGCAGGCCCGCGGAGTTGGCGCGCTCCGCGAACAGGTCCCGCGGCAGGGGCACCTCCGGGCCCTCCGCCCGGCCGCCGCGCCAGGTCTCCACCGGATCCGCCAGGAGCTCTTCGGCGGTGGCCTCCTGGTCGGCGATGCGGTTGATGAAGGAGGAGTTGGCGCCGTTCTCCAGGAGCCGCCGTACCAAGTAGGGCACCAGCTCGCGGTGGCCGCCCACCGGGGCGTAGACCCGGCAGGGCAGGCCCCAGCGGTCCACCACCTCGTCGTAGAGGCCTTGCCCCATGCCGTGCAGGCGCTGGAATTCGTAGTCGCCGCGCGCGCCCATGAGCTCGGCGACCGCGGCGATGGTGTGGGCGTTGTGGGTGGCGAACTGGGGGAAGACCCGGTCGCCCAGCTCCGCCAGTCGGCGGGCGCAGGCCAGGTAGGAGATGTCGGTGTGGGTCTTGCGGGTGAACACCGGATACTCGGCCAGGCCTTCCTGCTGGGCCCGCTTGATCTCCGTGTCCCAGTAGGCCCCCTTCACCAGCCGCACCGGGATCCGCGCGCCGCGCCGCGCGGCCTGCTCCCCCACCCAGTCCAGCACCGGCAGGGCCCGCTTCTGGTAGGCCTGCACCGCCAGGCCCGCCCCCTCCCAGCCGGCCACGGCGGGGACGCGGAAGGCGGTCTCCAGCACGTCCAGGGTGGGTTCCAGGCGCTCCGCCTCCTCGGCGTCCACGGTCACGGGGATGCCGGCGGTGCGGGCGCGCTCCAGGAGGTCCACGAGACGGGGGGCCAGCTCCTCGCGCACCCGGCGGCGCTGGGTGAAGGCGAAGCGCGGATGGAGGGCGGACAGCTTCACCGAGATCCCCGGCCGGGCCAGCAGGGGCTGATCCCGCCCCGCCGCCACCCCGGCGGCGTAGATGGCCTGGCGGTAGGCGGTGATGTAGCTCTGGGCGTCGGGCTCGCTGACCGCCGCCTCGCCCAGCATGTCGAAGGAATAGCGAAAGCGCCGGTTGTCGCCGGTGCGGGCGCGCTGGAGCGCCTCGCCGATGTGCTCGCCCATGACGAACTGGCGGGCGAGGAGGTGCATGGCCCGCTTGAGGGCTTGGCGCACCACGGGCTCGCTGCTGCGGCTCAGCAGCGAGCTCAGCAGGCTGCTGGGGGCCTGGTCCACGCCGGGGCCCAGGCGCACCAGCCGGCCGGTGAGCATGAGCCCCCAGGTGGAGGCGTTCACCAGCAGCGAGCCGCTGTGGCCCAGGTGGCGGTCCCAGGCGGCGCTGCCCAGCTTGTCGTGGATGAGGCGGTCGGCGGTCTCGGGGTCGGGGATGCGCAGCAGCCCCTCCGCCAGGCACATGAGCAGCACGCCCTCGCGGTTGCTCAGGTCGTACTCGTGCAGGAAGCGGTCCAGGGGGTTGGGCTGGTCGCGGCCCCGCTCCACCAGGGCGCGGCCGCGCTCCAGGATGCGCTCCCGGTCCGCGCCGTCGAGGGCGGCCTGCTCGGCCAGCACGGCAACGGCGGGCCCCTCGGGGGCCAGGTGGGCGGCGGTGACGGCCCAGCGCGCGGCGTCGCGCTCGGGCAGATCCAGGCCGAGGATGGTGGGCATGGCCGCTCCTCCCTGCGGAGGCTCCACTCCTCCAGCGTGGGCCGGGCGCGCGGGGCTGGCAACTCGCGACGGTCCCGGTACGGCGGAGCGGCGAGGGTGCGGTCAGTGGCCCGGGAGCCGGGCCGGCCATTGGAAAGGGGCGTGGCCGGTGGCGCCAGCCGGCTCAATAAGGGCAACCGGCTCGTGGGCGTGGCCGCAGGTTTCGCAGTCCCTGGGCGCGGGCGGAAGCTGGTCGGACCAGAACTGCAACCGGGCCACCCGTTGCCGGGCGGCCTCGCGGTCGGGGGCCTGCTCGGCCTGGCGCCGGAGACGGGCCAAGTGGGCCCGGGCCTGGTCCGTCCAGTGGCGGCAGGCCTTCTGATCGGCGGGGTGGCCGCCGTGCCGGGGGCACGGGTGACCGCTGGAGGCGGCCAGGTCTCTCTGAACCAGGCTGCTGCGCACGGCCCGGAGGTCTTGGTTCCAGCGCTGCGGGCTCCAGGGCATAAGGGACTTCCTCTTGGTGCTCCCGCCGCCCTCGGGAGGGGGGAGCGTGGGGGAGGCTGTTCCCGTTATTCTGCAGCTGGCCCTGGACCCCGCAATTGGGGTGATCCCGGGGCGTTTTCGGGAGCACCTAGTAAGGTCTTCGGGCCGGCCCGTAAGGACGAGGGGGCCACCCCGTATGCGGGGTGTTTGCCGCACTAAGGGGATGCCCTGAGGCAGGCCGTTTGCCTGTGGGTTGTTCCCGACCGGTCCGCCGCCCCGGAACGGCCCTTTTCGTCAACAAACGGGAGAAAACACAGGATATTTAGGGGTTTCGCGGGGGTTGACCGCAACCGGGACAAGGAGGAAGGCTGAGGGAAGGCCGCGGGAAGCCGCGTGCCGAAGCCAGGCTTCGTCAACCCAGGAGGGAAACATGTCGGACAGCAAGTTAAGCCGCAGGTCCTTTCTCCGCAACGCCGTGCTGACCGTGGCCGCCCTGCCCGCCACGGCGGCGCTGGTCAACCGCCAGGCCTGGGCCCAGGAGAAGGTGGATCCCGAGGGCGCGCAGGCGCAGTCCCTGAATTACGTGCACGACGCATCGGAGGTGGACCACGAGAGCTACGAGGAAGGCCAGCTCTGCAAGAACTGCCAGTTCTACCAGGCCGGCGAGGACGAGGAGTGGGGGCCCTGCACCATCTTCGGCGGCGACCTGGTGAACGCCAACGGCTGGTGCACCTCCTACGCCCCCAAGGCCTGAGGGCTAGTCCCCGGGCCTTCCCGGGCGTGCCACGCGGGACCGGCCCGGTCCAGGGCCGGGGCCGCGGCCCCCACCGGTTTCCGGGGACGCCGGTTTCCCGCCCGCCTTACTCCCCGTTGGGGTCGATGACCCGGTAGAGCGCGGAGTAGTCCGCCTTTTCCAGCCCCTCCATCTCGGCCTTCTCCAGGATCCGCCCGATGGTCTGCATCAGTGTGGGGTCGAGGCCGTCCTTCCGCGCCGCGTCCTCCATCAGGTACACGTCCTTGAGCAGGTGGGCCACGGGGAAGTTGGGGTTGTCGAAGCTCCCCTCCAGCATGCGCCCCAGCTTCTTGTCGAAGGTGGGCGCGTAGAGCGCGCTGTCGCGCAGCACCTCCATGAACTGCTCCACCTCGAGCCCCTCCCGGCGCACCAGGCCGAGGCTGAGGGCGAAGGAGGTGGTCAGGCCGGCGATGAGCTGGTTCATGGCCAGCTTGAGGGCGGCGGCCTGGCCCACCTCGCCGATGTGCTGGGGCTTGGGGCCGAAGGCGTCGAGCAGGGGGCGGGCCTCTTCGAACTGAGCCTCCGTGCCGCCGAACATGAGGATCAGCCTGCCGCTCTTGGCCTCGGGAATGGAGCCGAGCACCGTGCATTCCATGAAGCTGCCGCCGGCCTCCTCCACCCGATCGCGCAGGCTCCGGGCCTCGTGGGGGCCGATGGTGGCCATGTTGACCACCTTGCGGCCCGCCAGGGCCCCACGGGACCGCTCGTTGAGGAGGACCCCCTGGATGGCGTCGGCGTTGGCCAGCATGGTCACCACCCAGTCGGCCTCCTCCAGGGCCTCGTTTGGGTAGGCGGCCACCCGGGCGCCCTCCCCGGCGAGCGCCCCGGTCTTCTCCGGGCTGCGGTTCCACACGGTGACCCGGTGGCCGGCCTCCATCAGGCGCCGGGCCAGCGGCTCGCCCATCAGGCCCGTACCGATCAGCGCGATGTTCATGAGCCCCACCTCCCCTCGTTTTCGTTATTCGACCGCTGGATGGTCCCATGTTTTCCGACGCCCCCGCCACAGGCCGGGCGGCGCCCGGCCGGCCCGGATGGCCCGGTAGGGGACAGCCCCCCGGGCGTTTCGGGGGCGGCGATGGTATGGATGGGGGAAGCGACCGCGGGGTGGCCGATGCAGCCAAGCCTCAAAACCGGCCTTCATTTCGGGCTCACCTCCGGGGTGATCACCACCCTGGGCCTGGTGGTGGGCCTGCACGCGGGAACCCATTCCGAGCTGGCGGTGATCGGCGGGATCCTCACCATCGCCGTGGCCGATGCCCTCTCCGACGCCATGGGGATCCACGTTTCCCGGGAGGCGGAGGATATCTACCTCACCCGGGAGCTGTGGGTGGCCACGGCGGCTACCTTTGTGGTCAAGCTGGTGATCGCCGTCACCTTCCTGGTCCCCGTGCTGTTCCTGACCCTGCCCGGGGCCATCGTGGTCAGCGTGGTGTGGGGGCTGGGGCTGCTGGCGGCCCTGAGCTACTGGATCGCCCGATCCCGCCACGTCGCCCCCTCCCGGGTGGTCCTGGAGCACCTGGTTTTGGCCGGGGCCGTGGTGGTGATCACCCACTTCCTGGGGGACTGGGTCCACCGCTACTTCGGGCCCCTGTAGCCGTCCTCCCTCCCGGAGCGGACCGGCCGGGCCCGCTTGACCCGCGGTCCGGACCGGGGCAGAGTCGGGACCGAATGAACGTTCTAGTCCGGTTCCGCACGGGAGGACTCATGGCCCAAGCCGACCTCTGCCTCGGTTGCGTCTATTACCCACCCAACCTGCCCCGCGCCGCCTATCCCGAGGAGGACTGGCAGGCCCTGCAGGAGAAGACCTGCTCCTACGACTTCGAGCCGGGGGACAGCGGCTGCGAGACCTTCCGCAAGACGGAATGCGCCATCGTCGACCTCGGCAACCGGCCCCGGGACTGACCCTCACGCCGCGGTGAGGTGGAGGGTGCCCGCCCCGTCCCGGGTGGCGGCCGTGCCCAGCCCCTTGCCCAGGGAGGTGAGGAGGTCCGCCAGCCATTGGGCGTCCTCGGCGTCCGCGTCCACGGTCCGGAAGCGGTGGATCCGCATGGGGCGCATGGCCAGCCCCACGAGGCGGCCGGTGGCCGGATCGAGGTCCGGGAAGTACATGAGGGAGAGGTCGTCGCGGAAGGGGGCGTTCCCGCCGATGCCCTCGTAGTCGTTGAGGAAGTCGCCGCAGCCGTACAGGATCAGCTTGTCGCGGTAGCGCTCCATGGGGCGGACGTGGTGGGAGGAGTGGCCGTGGACCAGGTCCACGGCCGCCTCGTCGATGAGGGCGTGGGCGAGGTGGCGCTGCTCGGTGGGGAGGTGGTAGCCCCAGTTGGAGCCCCAGTGGATGGAGGCCACCACCACGTCGCCCGGGCCCTTGATGGCCGCCACCTGCTCGGCCACCTGGGCGACGGCGCGCTCGAGGCGGTCCGGCAGCAGCCAGACCCCGGGCCGGTCGGGGGTGGCGGCCCACTCCGCCGGGATGCCGCTGGTCTCCGACCCCATGGCGAGGAAGATCACCCGTCCCTTGCCCGGCACCCCCAGCACCACCGGCGCCTGGGCGGCGGCCAGACGCTCTCCCGCCCCCGCCGCCGACACGCCCGCCCCGTCCAGGGTGGCCAGGGTCTCGTCCAGGCCCGCGTAGCCCCAGTCCAGAACGTGGTTGTTGGCCAGGGCGCAGGCGTGGATGCTGGCGGCGGGGAGCAGGGCGGCGTTGTCCGGGTGCATGCGGTAGTTGATGCCCTTGCCCCGCCAGTAGTCCTCGCTCCGGGTGACCGCCGTCTCCAGGTTGATGAGCCGCCGATCGGGGGCGAAGCCCTCCAGCCAGCCCAGGGCGTCCCCCCACACGTAGTCCGGCGCCACCCCGCGCGGGATGGGTCCGCTCTCCCCCTCCGCCAGCTCGACGTAGTCGCGGGCGTCCTTGATGTAGGGCTCATGGAGGCGCGGCGGGCAGCTGGCGCGCAGGATCTGGTCGATCCCGCGGCCGGGCATGACGTCGCCGCAGAGGAAGAGGCGGATGGCGTCGGGGGGCGGGCCCATGGCCGCTCTCCGGGAAGGGGCCAAGGCCCCATTGCACACCTATCCCGGGGGAGCGCCAATGCGGGCAAACGGCGAACGGCTCAGGACGAGGAGAGCTCCTGGTGCACGCTGGCCTCCACCTCGTGGACAGGCGCCAAGACCCCATTGGCCGAGTCGCGCAGCATGCGCTCGCGCATGGCGTCCAGGTAGACGGCCAAACGCTCGCGGAGCTGGGGGCGCAGCTCGTTTTCGGTGGCGTTGTGGTCGTAGACGTCCCAGGCCAACAGGCCGACGAGGGCGGCGGCGCCCAGCACCCGCCCACCGACACGGCCCCCGGTGCGGGCGGCTTGGCGGCCGCCGGTACGGGTCACCTGGCCGCGCAGGGCGCCGCCCACCAGGGCTGTCTCTCCGGCGGTGACCCCCGCCCGGGGCACCCAGCGCATGGCCGCCGCGCCGATCCGGCGGGCCGCCGTGCTGCCGCGCAGGACCACGGCGGTGGTGCCGGCGGCGCCGAAGGTCACCAGCCCCTTGAGGGTGGTGGGCACCTGCTCGCTCTGGCCGGCCGCCTGGGTGAGCTGGAGGCCGATGTGGGCGAGGTGCTGTTCCCAGTCGTCGCGGGGCACGTCGTGCTCGGCGGGGATCGTCCGCAGCTCGGCGCGCACGTCCCCGAGGTAGGCCTGCAGGGTGTCGCGGGCGATGGCCTCCATGCGCATCTGGGTCTCGCCCGGCGGCATCACCCGGGTGGCGAAGGCGTCGCGGAAGTCGTCCATCATGGCCGTCTGGGCCTCCGGGCCCCCGGCCCAGTCGGCGGCGAGGAAGCCCAGGGCCTTGAGGTCCCGCCACTGCTGGTTCCAGAAGCCGAAGTACCAGGGCAGGAAGTCCTCGTCCACCCGCTGCATGAGCTCGGCGTGCCAGGCGTCCAGCTCGCGCTGGGCCCGCGCTTCGGCGTCCCGGCGGGCCTCCTCGAAGACGGTCCGTATCTCCGCGTCCACCGACGACCAATCCACCGGCTCGGCCACCGTGAAGGTGCGCCCCTCCTCCATCCAGGCGAAGGGGGAGCGTTCCGCCCAGAAGGTACGATCCACGAAGAAGGCCGCTGCCAGCAGGACGAGCAGCAGGATGGCGCTCCACTTGGCGGCGCGCCACAGGCGGCCCAGGAAGTAGCGGTCGGGGTGCCGCGGGGGTTCCGGAACGGGGGCCTCCACGGCGTGGCGGGTGCGGGCGGCGGGAGGCCGGGGCATGGGCGACTCCTTGACAGCGGACATCCACCTTTAGACAACAGCCGCGCCGGGGAAGTCAAGCCCCGGATGTCCGGACGGGAGGAAGGCGCTGTCCGCCCCTAGCGGTAGAGTACCGGAGGCGGGGCGTCGCCCGTATAGTGGGTGGCAGGGGGAGCCCAGTTCCTGCCGGGGGGTCCGAGCATGCCCACCCTGCCCCTGCGGGAGGCGCTGCGCCAGGGTCGGGCGGTCCGGGCCCGGTTCGGCGGCTTCCGTTACATCCGCTTCAAGGACGACTTCCAGGGGGTGCCGCGCGGCACGGTGGTGGCCCCCGGGGGAATGGTGTGGGGATACCCGCACATCGGCCGCCTGCTGTCCCTGGAGGCGGGCCTGGAGGAGCATTTCGCCGGCCCCTTCCAGGCCGAGGAGAAGATCGACGGCTACAACGTCCGCATCGCCCGCCTGGGCGGCCGGCCGGTGGCCCTTACCCGCGGCGGCCTGGTCTGCCCCTTCACCACCGACCGCCTCCCCGATCTGCTGCCCACCGCCATCTTCGACGCCGAGCCGGAGCGGGTGGTCTGCGGCGAGGTGGCCGGCCCCGACAATCCCTACCTGGAGGCCAGCCCGCCCTGGATCGGCGCGGATGTGGCGCTGTACGTCTTCGACCTTATGCGGATCAACCGGCCCGGGTTCGAGCCCCGGGCCGATAAGCACGCCGCGGTGGAGCGTTACGACCTGCCCGCCGTGCCCTTCCGGGGCCGCTTCCGCCCCGACGAGGCGGGTCGGGCGGGCCTTCGGGCCGTCTCGGAAGAGGTGGAGGCGGCGGGGGGCGAGGGCCTGGTGCTCAAGGAGGAGGAGCGGCCCGACAAACGGGTCAAATACGTCACGGGCGGGGCCAACATCGCCGACATCGCCGTGGCGGCCGGCAACATGGCCGACCTCCCCGCCGACTACTACACCGACCGGGTGCAGCGGCTGGTGCTGTACCTCATGGACCACGGCCGGGAGCGGACGGCGGAGCTGGACCGCGAGCTTGGGCGGGCCTTCCTCGACGGGCTGGAGGAGGCCGTGCGTCAGTTCCGGCGGGAGCGCCACGTGTCACGCGTCTACCGCTGCCGGTTCCGGGAGCGGGCCAACGCCGAGGCCTTCCGCCGCCACCTGGCGGCCCTGAGCGATGCCGGTGTGCAGACCCGGATCCTGGGGCTGGAGCCCGAGGGGAAGGACGGCTACTGGGTGCTGCGCTTCGAGCGCATCGCCCCGCGCATAACCGGCATCCTCGGCCACCTGTTCAGCGGCGGGGTCTTCTACGACCCCTGAGACCTTCCCCTTGCCGGCCTATTCGCCGGCCAGCTTCTCCAGGATGCGGGCGAAGTAGCGGGGCTGGACGAGCTCCACGCCCGCACGGTCCGCCCACTCGCGCAGGCCCTCGTCGGCGGACACCAGGATCCCGTCCAGCTCCAGGGCCAGCAGCAGCACGTCGGCGTCCTCCTTGCTGTCCAGGATGCCCCGGCGCAAGGCGTCGCGGTACTTGTCGCGGAGGCGGGTGATCACCGTGTCCACCTTCTCGGTGGCGTCCGGTCCCCGCCCCATGCGGGCGTGCTCCTCGGCGATGCGCAGGCCCCGGTCGATGCGGTTGCGCACCTCCTCGGTGAATTCGTGGAGCAGCGCCCCGGGGATCATCACCTCGTACTTGCGCGGGGAGCGGATGCGGACCACCGTCTCGAACTCCGCGGCCAGCTCGTGCAGGTCGCGCAGGTGGCCGAGCTCCTCGTAGACGGTCCCCGGCATGAAGAACTCCGCCTCCGACCGGCGGGCCAGGGCGAGGAACTCGTGGAGGGCGGTGTGCGGCTCGGCGGCGAATTGGGCGTAGATGTCGGGGTTGGTGAACACGCTGGTGTCGAGGACGAAGCGTTTCATGGCCGCCTCCTTGGGTCCCTTCGCCCACGCTAGCACGCCATGAGCACGGGCAAGGAGGACTCCGCCGCGGAACTAGGGGCGGTTGCGGAGCATGAGCTCCGCCGGGTGCGGCTGCAGGTACACCTGGCCCGCCACGTAGGGGTGGGGGTGGCGCCGGAAGTGGTGGTTGAACAGGGTGAGCGGCACCACCAGGGGCACGTAGCCCTGGCGGTAGGATTCCACTACCTCCACCAGCTCGGCCTTGTCCCCGGGGTCGAGGTGCTCCTTGAGGTAGCCCATGAGGTGGTAGAGCACGTTGGCGTGGCCCTTGCGGTCGGCGGGCCGGCGCAGGGCGGCCATGAGGGTGGCGAAATAGTCCCGGGCGGTGGTGGCCAGGTCCCCCTGCCCCGCCGCCGCCACCATGCGCCCCAGCGTTCGGTAGGCTTCGTTGCCGTGGGCCATGACCAGCAGCTTGTGGCGGCTGTGGAAGTCCACCAGCTTGCCGGGGGTGAGCCCTTCCGTCTCCAGCGTTCGCCAGCGGTGATGGACGAAGACCCGCTCGATGAAGTTCTCCCGCAGGGTGGGGTCGCCCAGCCGCCCCTCTTCCTCCACCGGCAGCTCCGGCCGCGCCTCAATGAGGGCCTCGGCGTAGGCCCCGTGGCCGTCCTTGCCCGCCGGCTGTCCCTCGGGGGTATGCACCTTGACCCGCTCCATGCCGCAGGAGGGGGAGGCCCGCTTGAGGATGTAGCCGTGGATGTCCCCCAGCTCCCGGGCCATGCGGCGGCCGTAGGCGTGGAGCTCCTCGGTGACGTCCAGCTCGGGGTGGTGGGTGCCCACCACGCGCACGGATCCCGGCGCCGAGCGCACCAGGTGGATGGGCTCCCGGGGTACCCCGAGGCCGATGGCCACCTCCGGGCAGACAGGAACGAACTCGAAGAATTCGGAGAGGGTGCCGGTGATGTAGGGGTCGCGCTTGTGCCCGGCGTCGTAGCGGACCTCCTCGCCGAGCAGGCAGCTGCTGATGCCTACGGGGATCCGGTGCTCGGGGAGATGGGCGGTGGAGGCGTTCGGGGGCAAGAGGGGACCCTCCAGAGAAACGGGCCGGCGGGCTTCCTGGTTCTCGGACAAGCCCTGTTGGGGTAGATTCCCCGGGCCGATCCCCTACCGCATTGGGGCCTACAGCTTGCTGGTGAAGATCTCCAGGCCGAGGTGGTAGCCCGAGTCCAAAGGCCGGCAGTGGGCCACCAGGCATTCGTAGGTGCGGGAGCGGCCGTCGGCCTCCTCGACCACCACCCGCACCACGCTGTCCGGGGTAAGGGCCGTGTCCGTCTCCACGCCGAGGCCGAAGGGCGAGGTGTCCACCAGGGTGGCGTGGGTGGAGGTGTCGTCCTGCTGGAGGTGGGCGGTGCGCCCGGGATCCGGCACCTGGCGGCTGGCCAGGCGCTGCTGGTTGCCGCGGGCCAGGAAGGTGAGGCGCAGGCCGGCGTTGTGCAGGTAGTGGGTGAGGGTCGTGGACAGGTCGCTGGCCCGGGCCGCCTCCACCAGGGCGTTGAAGCGCTCCACCAGCTCCTCGCCGTCCCCGAGGGTGGCGGGCTGCGGGGTCGGCGCGGGGAACCCGGGGTTGGCCTCGCCGGTGAGGTGTCCCTGGATGCGCACCGCCCGCTGCCGAACCGCCGCCAGCTGGCGGCACATGCGGGGGTCGATCTCCGCGTTCCACGCCGCGTTCACCAGCCCGTCCATGCGGGCGAGGAGGTCCTTGAAGTCCTGGATCTGGTCCTGCACGCCAACCCCTTCGTGGCCGTAACCGTTTCGGCAAGCGGAAATTTACCCATGGGGCGGCCCGGCGGACAAGCCGGCCGCAGAAGAACGAAAAGGATGCATCATTTTGGATCTGTTTGCCATCACCGAGGAATTGCGCAGGTCGGTTGATTCGCTGGCGTTTTCGGAGCCGGTGGCCTATGTCTACAACCCGCTGGATTACGCCGCCGAGCCCCACGGCGCCTACCTGGAGCGCTTCGGACGCGGGCGGCGGGAGGTCCTGCTGGTGGGCATGAATCCCGGGCCGTTCGGCATGGTGCAGACCGGCGTGCCCTTCGGGGACGTGGGCATGGTCCGGGATTGGATGGGCATCGACGGCGCGGTGGGGCGTCCGCCGCGGGAGCACCCCAAGCGGCCGGTGCAGGGTTTCGCGTGTCCCCGGGGCGAGGGGAGCGGCCGGCGCCTATGGGGCTGGGCGCGGGAGCGGTTCGGTCCCGCCGAGGACTTCTTCGCGCGCTTCTACGTGGCCAACTACTGTCCGCTGGCCTTCTTCGAGGAGTCCGGGGCCAATCGGACGCCGGACAAGCTCCCCAAGGCGGAGCGGGAGGCGCTGTTCGCGGCCTGCGACCGGGCCCTGGTGGACACGGTGGAGGTCCTGGAGCCGGAGCTGGTGGTGGGTATCGGCCGTTTCGCCGAGCGGCGGGCCGCCGCGGCACTGCAGGACCGGGGTGTCCCCGTGGGGATGGTCCTCCACCCCAGCCCGGCCAGTCCCAAGGCCAACCAGGGCTGGGTGGAGCAGGCCGAGCGGGATCTGGGGGATCTGGGGGTCGCTCTACCCTAGGGGATTATGGCCCGGGCGGAGCGGGCTCAGTGGTGGGTGGCGAAGATCTCCAGCCCGATGTGGTAGTGGGCGTCCTGGGGCTCGCAGTAGACCACCAGGCATTCATGCCGGCGCCGCCCGCCCTCGCCCTGAATGGTGAGGTGGGCCACCGCGTGCACCCCCACGGGGTTTCTGGCGATCACGCCCGCCCCGTAGGCGGAGCTGTCCACCACCTTCACCGTCTCGCTGCCCCCGTGCCACTCCAGCCCGGCCTCCCTGGGCTGGTCGTCGCGGTTGGCGATCCGCCGCCCCTCCTGCTGGCCGCGCAGGGAGAAGCGCATGCGGAGGCGGGAGGTGTGCAGGTAGTGGGCCACCGCCGAGGGCAGGCCGGCCCCCCGCGCGGCGTCGGTGAGGGCCCCGAACTGGTCGAGGAAGTCGTCCGTGTCCTTGACGGACTTGGCCGTCGGCTCCACCTCGGGTTCGGTGTCCGCATCCAGTCCGGACAAATGGTTGTAGATGCGCACCAGCCGCTGCCGGATTTTCTCCAGGAAATCGACGGCCTCTGCCTCCACGCCGGCCTCCCGGCCGGCTTCCGCCAGGCCGTCCATGTGGCCGATGAGGTCCTCGAATCGTGTGATACCGAGCGTGTTCAAGGCCGCTCCGAGCTGGCGTTGGGGGGTAGGTTCCCCCGATGGACATTGGTGTCGTCGGGGAGGCCCCGGGCGTCACCCCCGCGAACCTTAGCCGGGAGCGGGCTCCTAGGCAAGCATGCCGGGAAACCGGGCGCCGATTTCCCGTTACCCGAGGCGACCCCGGACCAGCAGGTAGCCCCCCAGGGTCTTGGCGTCCGCCTCGCCGGCGCGCGCGGCCGCCATCAGCTCCTCGCCGGTGAGCAGGACCGTCTCCAGGTCCTCGTCGTCGTCCTGGGCCGGGGGGTCGTCCAAGGGCTCCAGCTCCCGCGCCAGGTAGGCGTGGATGTACTCGTCGGAGTAGCCGGGGGTCAGCGGGAAATCGCCCAGGAAGTCCCAGTGGTGGGCGCGGAAGCCGGTCTCCTCCTCCAGCTCGCGCCGGATTGTGCCCTCGGGCGCCTCTCCGGCCTCGACCGTGCCGGCGGGGAACTCAAGAAGCCACTCCCCCATGGGGAAACGGTACTGGCGGACCAGCACGAAGCGCCCGTCGGCGGCCACCGGGACCGCCATGGCCCCGCCGGGGTGGCGGATGGTCTCCAGTTCGCCCTCCACGCCGTTGGGCAGGCGCAGGGTGGCCACCTCGAAACCGAACTTGCGCCCCTGGTAGGACAGGCGGCGGGACAGGCATTCCGGGTGCTGGGGCTTCCGGGGCATGGGGCCTCGCTGGGCTGGGTTCAGGGGGCGCCGCCGGACAATTGTTGCCGCACGTGGGCGATGCGCTGCCCGGTGGTCCACAAGGCCACAGGCAGCGCGCCTTCCCCGACCCTGTCCAGCGTGGGGTCGAGGAAGGCGCCGAAAGGGGTGGCGCGGCCCGAGGCCCGGGCCAGGGTGCCGTCCAGCAGGTCCAGGGCGCTTCCCAGCAGGAACAGCGCCCCCGCGGCCGGCAGATGCCCCGCTGCCAGGACCCCCGCCGCGGCGAGGGTGAGCAGGAGGGAGACCGCGGTTACCTGGTTGGGCGGTACCGGAGACCGGACCAGGGCACGCACCAGCGGACCCAGCAGCCGCTCGAGGCCGGCCTTGCCCTTCCCACGCAGCCGTTCGACCGGGGCGGGACGGGGCAGGGGCGGCCTCCCGGGTCTGGATCCCAGTCCAGAGGGTAGAAGATCCGCCTTGCCGAGGCAATTGCCCGGCGCGCGCCCCGCGTCGCGGGGCACCGATGCTCAGTGCGAACGGGCCTCGTGGGGCCAGAGGGTGCGGACCTCCTCGGGGAGCATGGCGCGCACATCCTCGGCCTCCCCCGGGGTGATGTGGTGGTCGAGCACGGCGAACACCGCCCGGGCGGCGGCCTCGGGGTCATCGTAGCCGAGGCTGCGGAACTCCCTGCTGACCCGGTCCAGGAACTCCTCCCGGCTGCGGAATTTGTCCGGCTTGCCTTTGGGCTTGTAGCCCTCGAAATAGATCCCCCGCACCAGCATGGGGAGCTGGGCGGCGAGGTCGAAGGCCTCGTTCACCTCCAGGCGGTCGCGTACGGGATACAGGACCCCGCGCAGGGCGTGATAGGCCACCTGGCGATCCTCCATGCCGAGCTCCTCGGCGATCTCCTTCAGCCAGCTCTCGGTCTCCTGGAGGGTCCGGTCCAGGGAGGGAACGGCGTATCCGGTCATGGCTCTGCTCCTTGGCCGCGCGGCGGGCGGTGGCGGAATGGAAACCCTTCTCCTGCTTTGGAGCGCCGCTGAAGCCGGACGTTTCCTGCCCCGGAGGGATTCTCAGGGTGCCGTGGTGGGGGTGGGTCGTTGCTTGGGCGGCGCTGATCTGCCCCGCCCTCGAGGGCGCCGGCGGCGCCTTCAGGGCCGGCGTTCCAGCACAAGGAAGGTGCAGGCGTGGGGGTTGTCCGCGTCGGCGGGGTGCTCGTGGGCCTCCACTGTCCGCCATTCCGCCGGGACGGGGTCGGGAAGGAAGGTATCCCCTTCCGGTTCCGCGTGGACCCGGGTGAGGCGCAGGCGCTGCGCCCGGTCCCAGGTGTCCCGGAAGAGCTGGGCGCCGCCCACCACGAACAGCTCGGTCGCCCCCATCTCCTCGGCCCGGGCGATCCCTTCTTCCGGGGAGCCCACCGGGATCACCTCGGGATGCTCCGGCAGGCGGCCGGGATCGCGGGTGACCACGAGGAGGCGGCGACCGGGGAGGGGGTTGGGGCGATCTGCGCTCGGGCGCAGGGAGTCGTAGGTCTTGCGGCCCATGAGCAGGGTACCGCCCTTGGTCACCCGGGCGAAGTAGCGCAGGTCCGCGGGCAGGTGCCAGGGCATGCGGTTGTCCCGGCCTATGACCCCGTTTTCCGCCGCCGCCACTAGGAGCGTGATCTCCATGGTCTCCCCTCCGTTTGGGCCGGTTCTGGAACGCCGGGATTCTACGGCCGGTGGTTGGTACGGACCACCCCGGGGTCTAGACGGCCACCGGGGCGGTGATGCGGCCGTGGCAGCGGTAGCCTTCGAGGGCGACGTCCTCGGAGCGGAAGGCGAACAGGTCGGTGACGTCCGGGTTCAGCCACAGGGTGGGCGCCGGAAGGGGCTCGCGGGCGAGCTGCTCGTCCACCGCGTCCAGGTGGTTGCGGTAGATGTGGGTGTCGCCGAAGGTGTGGATGAACTCCCCGGGGCGGTAGCCGGTTGCCTGGGCCACCATGTGGGTGAGCAGGGCGTAGGAGGCGATGTTGAAGGGTACGCCCAGGAACAGGTCGGCGGAGCGCTGGTAGAGCTGGCAGGACAGCCGGGGCGGTCCTTCCTCCGCGGGGGCCACGTAGAACTGGAACAGGACGTGGCAGGGGGCCAGGGCCATGCGGTCCAGCTCCGCCACGTTCCAGGCGGAGACCAGGTGGCGGCGGCTGTCCGGGTTGCGCTTCAGGTCCTCCAGGACCTGCGCCATCTGGTCGATGTGGCCGCCGTCGGGCGTGGGCCAGGAGCGCCACTGGCGGCCGTAGACCGGGCCCAGCTCGCCGTCGGCGTCGGCCCATTCGTCCCAGATGTGGACCCCCTTCTCCTGGAGCTCGGCGGCGTTGGTGGAGCCGCGCAGGAACCACAGCAGCTCCTCCTTCACGCCGCGGAAGAACAGCTTCTTGGTGGTCACCGCCGGGAACCCCGCCTGCAGGTCGAAGCGCAGCTGCGCCCCGAACACGGAGTAGGTGCCCACCCCGGTGCGGTCTTCCTTGGCCACGCCGTGTTCGCGCACATGGCGCATGAGGTCCAGGTAGTTCTGCATGGGTCCTCCTCCCGTTGGCCGGACAGGATGCCATAAACCGGGTGTCCCCGTACCGGAGCCCCACGCCCCGGAGCGGGAGCCCGGGGTCGCTCAGGAGCCCGCCTCGGAATCCGGGGCCGCAGTGGGGAGGAGGTGCTCGGCGAGGAAGGCCTCCCACCCCTCCAGGTAGACCCGCTCGTTTTCCAGGAAGGCGGTGTTGTGGCCGCCGGACAGCTCCAGGAAGCGCTTGGGCTCCGGTACCTGCGCGAGGACCGCGCGGCCGTGGGCCACCGGGATGATCTCGTCGTCGGCGCTGTGGATGACCAGCACCGGGCAGGAAACCCGGGCCGCTGCCTCGGCGGTGGGATAGCGGAAGCGCGCCAGCCAGTGGACCGGCAGGTAGGGATAGATCCCCGCCGCCAGGTCGGGAACGGAAGTAAAGGGCGATTCCAGCACCAGGGCGCCGGGGTGGTGGCGCGCCGCCAGCTCGGCGGCCACCGCCGCGCCCAGGGAGCGGCCGAAGAGGACGATGCGCTCCGGTGGCACCTCGCGATCCGCCACCAGGTGATGCCAGGCGGCCTCGGCGTCGCGGTAGGTGCCCGCCTCGGAGGGCCGCCCCCCGCTGCGGCCGTAGCCCCGGTAGTCGATGATCAGGGTGGACAGGCCCAGGTCGTTGAGGAGGCGCAGGGTGTCCAGCCGGTGGCCGATGTTGCCGGCGTTGCCGTGGAAGAAGGCCACCACGCCGCGCTCGGGCTGCGCCGGCACGAACCAGCCGTCCAGGGCCACCCCGTCCGCCGCCTCTAGCGTGACCGGCTCGTAGTCCAGGCCGACCTCCGCCGGGGTGGTGGTGACCTCGCGTCCCGGGGTGTTGGGGTAGTACAGCAGCCGGGCCTGGCCGAAGTACACCGTCAGGGCCACGGCCAGGTAGGCCAGGGCCAGGACGGCGAGCAGGGTCAGCAGGGTGGATCCCATGGCGCGCTTTCCGGGCATCCGCGTTCCGCTTCCGGGGGGCTCCGGCGCCTAGGCTGGGCCCCTCAGTCCGTCTCCCGCTCCGGGCTGCAGCAGTGCGGGGCGAGGACGCTGTCCTCCAGCTCCAGGACCGCGCCCCGCTCGGGCGTGGGCCGGTAGGTGGTGCAGCCTTTCAGGCCGAGATCGTAGGCCCGCTGGTAGAGGTCCGCGAAGTCGGGGAAGGGGAAGTCCGCGGGGATGTTGATGGTCTTGGAGATGGAGCTGTCCACCAGCGGCTGCAGGGCGGCCTGCATGGCCAGGTGGGCGTGCGGGTCCAGCTCGGTGGCGGTGACGAAGGTCTCCGGCAGGGGCGTGTCCTCGCCGTGCCGCTGGCGCCACCGGTAATGGGCGTAGTCCTCCACGGGGTACTCGGTGGTGGAGCCGTCCAGCTCCAGGACGTGGCGGCGGAAGCGGAAGGCGTAGGCCGGCTCCAGGCCCCCGGAGACGTTGTTGGCCAGCAGGCTGATGGTGCCGGTGGGGGCAATGGAGGTGAGGTGGCTGTTGCGGATGCCGTGCTCCGCGATGCCCGACCGGATGTCCTCCGGCAGCCCCTGGATGAAGGGCGCCTCCAGGTAGGGTTCGCGCTCCAGCACGGGGCAGGCGCCCCGCTCCCGGGCCAGCTCCACGGAGGCGCGGTAGGCGGCGTGGGTGATGGTGCCCATGGCGGTGGCGGCCCGTTGCCGGCCCTCCTCGCTGTCATAGCGCAGCCCCAGCATGATCAGGGCGTCGGCGAGGCCGGTGATGCCCAGCCCCAGGCGGCGGTTGCTGCGCTCCGTCTCCGCCTGGGCCGCCAGGGGGAAGCGCGAGGCGTCCACCACGTTGTCGAGCATGCGCACCGCCACCGGCACCAGGTCGCGGATGGCCGCGAGGTCCAGCTCGGCCCCTTCCGTGAACGGGCTGCGGACGAAGGCGGCCAGGTTGATGGAGCCCAGGTTGCAGGCACCGTAGGGGGGCAGGGGCTCCTCCCCGCAGGGGTTGCTGGCGGTGATGCGCTCCCGGTAGGCCAGGTTGTTCCAGTGGTTGACCCGGTCCACGAACAGCACGCCCGGCTCCGCCGTGTCGTAGGTGGCGCGCATGATGCGCTCCCACAGGGCGCGGGCGCCCACCCGGCGGATTACCCGGCAGGGCACCGGCCCGTCATGACCGGGCCACTCCCGCTCCACCACCTCCTCGGGGCCCGCGTCGGGCTCCAGGGCCTCCGTGGGAAACACCAGGGGCCAGTCGGCGTCGGCGCGCACCGCCTCCATGAAGGCGTCGGTGGTCTGTACCGAGACGTTGAAGCGGGTTAGGCGGCCGGGCTCGCGCTTGGCGTCGACGAATTCCTCGATATCGGGGTGGTCGCAGCGCAGGGTGGCCATCATGGCGCCCCGCCGGGCCCCGGTGGAGAGGATGGTGGAGCAGGTGGCGTCCCAGATGTCCATGAAGGACACGGGTCCGGAGGCGATGGTGTGGGCATGGCGGGTGCGGGTCCCGCGCGGGCGCAGGGTGGAGAAGTCGAAGCCCACCCCGCCGCCCTGCTGCATGGTCAGGGCCCCCTCCTTGAGGGCGTCGAAGATGCCGTCCATGGAATCCTCGATGACGCCCATGACGAAGCAGTTGAACAGGGTGACACGGTGCCCCGTGCCGGCCCCCGCCAGGATCCGGCCCCCGGGCAGGAAGCGGAAGCCGTCCAGGGCGGCGCGGAAGCGGGCCTCCCAGGCCTCCCGCCGGTCGGCGGGCTCCTCCGCCGCCAGGGCCGCGGCCACCCGCTCCCAAGTGGCGTGGATATCCGGCTCGCCGTCGTCGGCGGAGCCGCACCGGTACTTGGTGTGCCAGATGTGCCGGGAGATGCCGGCGACGAAGGGGTCTTCCCCCCGGGCGGGACGCTCTGCGCGGGCCATGGGACGCCTCCTCGGGCCGCCGGATGCCCCGGCCCGCCGGATACGGGCCGGATCCTTTCGGCAGCATAGCATTCCCGCCGGTTCCGGGAAGGCGGGCCGCCCCCGGCAGGGGTCAGGTGAGGCGCCAGGCCCGGGCGAGGAGCCCCACCAGCTGGCGGTGGCGGCGGTCCAGCGCCTCGGGCGTCCATTCGGGCACTTCCAGCACCTGGGCGGTGAGGGCGAAGGGGGTCTCGCCCTCCCGGGCGAGGTACTCCGCCTTCTTGCGCGCGAAGTCCCACTTCTGCGCCTCGGGGTTCTTGGTACGGGGCATGAGCACCAGGTTGCCCAGGCGGTTGGCCTGCTCCTTGCGGGAGGCCGCGTCGGGGAAGCGCTGGGCCCATTCCCCCTCGGCCGGCGGGGAGGAAGGGAGCACCTGCTCGACGGAGACGATGCGGGGATGGGAGGTAACCGACTCGCTTTCGGCAAGCTCGTCCTCCAGCCGCAGGAGGATGGGCAGGCGGAGCTGGACCTGGGTGTACAGCGGGCCATCAAGGGCCTCCTGCACCCGCTGCTTCTCGGCGAAGGACAGCTGGAGGGGCGATTCCTCCTGGTCCAGCGGCTGGCTCCGGTCCATGGCGTCGAGCACCCGGATGTAGCGCTCCATGCGCTCGTTGACCGGGGCCCGCAGGATGAACAGGGCGTAGGCGAGCCGCTCCAGGTCCTGGAGGAAGGTCCGCACCTGCGCCGGGCGGGACTCGAACCGGGAAATGAAGGCGATGGCGGGCGGCAGCCAGTCGGAATTGTCCAGCCGGTTGAGGACGGTGAGATGCCGGTTGATGGCGAGGGCCTCGGCGGCGCTGCCGTAGTCGGCGTTCTCGATGGTGCGGAAGGCCCGTGCCATGGGTACCAGGGTGTGGTCGATGAAGTCCCTGGGGCTGCGCTCCGGCTGCAGGGTCTCCCGGATCTCCTGCATGAGGGCCTGCCGGGCCTTGGCCTTGCGGTGGATCATGCGGATGTGGCCGAACAGGTCGGCGAAGCGGTCGCGGCCGAGGTCCTCCTCCAGGCCCTCCCACAGCTCGGTGTAGTGCTGCTCCTGCTCCTGCGGGATGCCGCCGATGATGTCGGCCTTGAGGATGTCGGTGGGCTCCAGGTCCATGCCGCGGTCGTTCATCACCGAGAAGATGCGGTAGGCCGAGGCCTGGTCCGAGGCCGACACCACCACCAGGTAGCAGCGCTGGAGCAGGAACATGGCCAGCTGGTCGCGGCGCTCCTCCCCCAGCTCGGTGAGCTGCTCCACCAGGAAGCGGGCGTTGTCCTGGATGTTGCGCTGGCTGTCCGAGAGCTCCCGGTCGTCGGCCCGGTAGAGGGTGGTGCCGTTGGGGCTCTGTACCTGCTCCCGGAAGAAGGGCCGGTCCCGCGGGCGGAGCTGCAGGCGGAAGCGGTCCTCCGTGCCGCTGAACTTGTCCCCCAGCTCGCAGATGTACTTGTGCAGGGCATCGGCGGCGCCGGCCGCGGATAGATCACGCAGGGCGGCGAGCAGGATGGTCAAGGTGGTCAGCCGCTGCTGGCCGTCCACCACGTCCGCCTCGGGGTAGTTCGGGTCCTTCATGAGGACGATGCTGCCCAGGAAGTAGGGGGAGGCCTCCTGCATCCCCACCCCGTCATCCGGCAGGGAGTCGATCAGGTCCTGCAGCAGGGTGGCGGTGTGGTCCCGGGTCCAGGAGTAGGGCCGCTGGTAGCCGGGAATGCGGAAGAAGTAGTCGTCGCTGAAGATGCGCTTCAGCTCCTGCTCGGTGGCGTGGATGGTCTGGCGCAACGCGCTGTCTCCCCTTTCTTTGCCTGTGCGGGTCACCGCGGACAGTAGAACCCGGTGATGGGCGGTTCGCGCGGACGCCCATCGGGGCTGTCCGGGGTGGGGGCACGGAACCGTGCGCCCAAGCGTACTGGGGAAGGGGCTGCGGATCCAACGGGAAGGCGGGGGTTTTGGGGCTGGCCATGGGAGAGGGGATGGGGTAGCATCAGCCACCGTTGAGAATGATTCCCAATAGCGTCTCCGGATGGGGACAGCTTTCGGGACAGACCTGACGCACCGAAACGACACAGCGCCGGAGGGGGACACAAAGTGTCCCTCCGGCCCGAGGAAACCGGTTTGGAAAGGAAGGCTGGGGGCGGTTGAGAGCCGGCCTCCAGCGCGAGAAAAAGGGAGGGGATAACGTATGGAACGAACGGTGACGGTGGAGAGGGAAGGTCTCGAGGCGGCCCCGGCTGCCCAGGGCGCCGAGGCCTTTCGTCTGAACGGCGATCCCGCCGCCCTGGCCGAGCAGCTCTCCGAGCTGGGTCCCGTGCGCCTGCGGGTGCATTCCGCCCACGCCAGCCAGGCGGTCACTCAGGAGATCACCGCATCCGGCTGGGCGGGCAACGCCCTGTGGCTCGGGGGCCGGGAATCGGGGCTGTGGCTCTACCCCGCCCAGTGGTCCTTCGCCTTCGCCGTGGGTCAGGGTGAGCCCGAAGCCCGCCAGGAGGGCCTGCGCTTCGTGGACCGGGACGGCGAGGTGGGACTGACCGCGGAGCTCACCAGCGCCAGTGACCGCGATGCGTACGCCCGGATCCTCCGGGCGCACCAACAGCCCGCCATGCGCCGGCCCATCATTCCCGGGCGGCCGGCGCTCCCGGCCTTCCCGGGCACCGCCCGGTACGCGGTGGATCCCTCCTTGATCCGCGAGCTTCTGGAGACCCTGGCCGACGCGGCCATCCCGGTGCGCCTGGAGCTGGGCAACAAGGGGGCCCTGCAGACCTACACCGGCCACATCGACAACCCCGTGGCCACGGCCGATGGGCTCCGGGTGCGCGGGGCCGGGCTCGGCCTGGACCTTGCCTTCGCCGCCGTGGCGAGCGCCTGGGTGGTGGACATCCCGGTACCCGACGGCCGGGCCCACACGGTGGATCTCCTCGATGACGCGGGCGAGCGCATCCTGCGCCTGGCGGGCCGGCGGGTGCCGGGCTGCCCCGAGGAGCGGGCCTGGCGCACCCTGGTGCAGGCCCTGGCGGCCTGCCGGCTGGCCTCCTAGGGCCACAGTAGGGGCTTCCCGCTCTTCCTCCGCGCCCGCCGCCCTTCCCCAGGCGGCGGGCGCACCTATATAGTCCTGAGAGATCCGGTTGTTCTCTCCACCGGGCCCGCCGGCTAGCGGGAGTCCCGCCTATGGCCCACACCCTGATCGCCCGCCAGCCGATCCTGGATGCCCGGCTCCGGGTCTTCGCCTACGAGATCCTCTACCGGGAACCGGAAAGCCCGGATCGGGCCCCGCGGGGGACGGCCGACGCGGCCTCCTTCTCGGTGCTGGTGGACCTGTTCACCAGCGTGGATCTGGAGCGCTTCCTCGGGGGGCATCGGGCCTTCCTCAACCTCACCCGCACCGCCCTGCTGCGCCTTGCCGAGCACCCCGTCGGCGTGGGCAGGCTGGTGGTGGAGGTGCTGGAGAGCGTCCCGGCGGACGAAGGGGTGCAGGCGGCCATCCGGGGCCTGCGGCGGGAGGGCCTGGAGGTGGCCCTGGACGATTTCCACCTGGACGGCGGGCACCAGGCCCTGGTCCCTCTCGCCGACTACATCAAGGTGGACATCCGCGCCCTGGGCCCCGGGGAGCTGGCCGAGCACATGCAGGCGCTGCGGGAGGCGCCGGCCCGGCTGGTGGCGGAGAAGGTGGAGACCCAAGAGGAATGGGAGCGTTGCCGGGAGCTGGGGTTCGACCTCTTCCAGGGGTACTTCTTCGCCCGGCCCGAGACCACCCGGCACCACCGGATCCCCACCAACAGGGCCCAGGTGCTGCGCCTTGTGGCGCGGCTGCAGGATCCCCAGGTAGGCTTGGAGGAGCTCGCCGAGCTGGTAAGCCAGGACGCGGCGCTGAGCTACCGGCTGCTGCGGCTGATCAACTCCGCCTACGCGCCGGAGGGGGAGAAGGTGGGGACCATCCAGGGCGCCGCCGCGCTGCTGGGGGTGGAGGGGCTTCGCGCGTGGGGCACCTGGCTCGCTTTGGCCCTGCTCGACGACACGCCCACCGAGCTGCGCGTGGTGACCCTGGCACGGGCCCGGATGTGCGCCATGCTGGCCCCGGAGGCGGGGATGGCGGAGGAACAGGGCTTCCTGGTGGGGCTGCTTTCCACCCTGGATGCCCTGATGGATACCACCATGGGCCGGGCCCTGACGCCCCTGCCCCTGGTCGGGGAGGTGCGGGCGGCGCTGGTCCACCGGGCCGGACCCGGCGGCCGCCTGCTGGACGCCGTGGAGGCCCACGAGCACGGCGACTGGGCCTTCCTGGAGCGGGCCGGATGGGACCCGGAGCGCCTGGCGGAGGCCCACGTGGCGGCCACGGCGTGGGCCGAGGAGCTCAAAGCGACCGTTTGAGGTGGCCAACCGGCCACCCGGCATGCAGAGGAGGGTGAGGGATGCAGATTCCTCCCGAAGTGACCTTTCGCGGTATGGACCACTCCGACGCCATGGAGGCCAAGATCCGGGAGCGGGCGGAGAAGCTGGAGCGCTTCTACGACCGCATCATGAGCTGTCGGGTGGTGGTGGAGGCCCCCCACCGCAACCACCACAAGGGCAAGATCTACCACGTCAGCCTGGACGTGACCGTGCCTGGAAGCGAGTTGGTGGTGAACCGCGACCCCGGCGCCAACCATGCCCACGAGGACCCCTACGTCGCCATCCGCGACGCCTTCGAGGCCATGGAGCGCAAGCTGGATGCCTTCGCCAACAAGAAGCGCCGCGAGGTGAAGACCCACGCCGAGGAGGGCTACGCCCGGGTGACCCTGGTCCATCCGGAGCAGGATTTCGGCATGCTGGAGTCCATCGACGGCCGGAGCATCTACTTCCACCGCCACGCGGTGAAGAACCAGGAGCTGGAGGATATCCGCTCCGGCGAGGAGGTGCGCTTCCTGGAGGAGATGGGCGAGGAGGGGCCCCAGGCCATTGTGGTGCGGGTCATCGGCGAGGAGCACCCGGAAAAGTAAGGATTTTCGGAGGCCGTCCACCGGAACAACGGCAAAGGAGCTACCCGTGGAGTACACCACCATTCCCGGAACCGACATCGAGGCCTCGCGCATCGGTCTGGGTACCTGGGCCATCGGCGGCTGGATGTGGGGGGGCACCGACGAGGAGGAGTCCATCCGCACCATCCACGCCGCCCTGGAGCAGGGCATCACCCTGGTGGATACGGCGCCGGTCTACGGCTTCGGCCGCTCCGAGGAGATCGTCGGCAAGGCCCTGGAGCAGTGGGGCCGGCGGGAGGAGCTGGTGGTGGCCACCAAGGTGGGCCTGGAGTGGGACGACCAGGAGAACGTCCGGCGCAACGCCACCCCCGCCCGGATCCGCCAGGAGGTGGACGATTCCCTGCGGCGGCTGCGCACGGATTACATCGACCTCTACCAGGTCCATTGGCCGGACCCTTTGGTGGCCCCGGAGGAGACCGCGGAGGCCCTCAACGGGCTGCTGGAGGCGGGGAAGATCCGGGCCATCGGGGTGAGCAATTTCTCCCCGGAGCAGATGGACGCCTTCCGCCGCAAGGCGCCGCTGCACACCAACCAGCCGCCCTACAACCTGTTCGAGCGGCAGATCGAGGCGGACGTGCTGCCCTACTGCCGGGAGCAGGGCATCGGCCTGGTCACCTACGGTGCGCTATGCCGCGGGCTGCTCTCCGGCAAGATGGGTCCGGACACCACCTTTGCCGGCGACGACCTGCGCAACGTGGACCCCAAGTTCCAGGCGCCGCGCTACGAGCAGTACCTGACGGCGGTGGAGGGGCTGGACCGGTTCGCCCAGGATAACTACGGGGTGGGCGTGCTGGAGCTGGCGGTGCGCTGGCTGCTCGACCGCCCGGGGGTGACCACCGCCCTGTGGGGCGGGCGGCGGCCCGATCAGCACCGGCGCCTGGCGGGCGTGCTCGGCTGGTCCCTGGACGACGCGGCCGTGCAGGAGATCGACGCCATCCTCGACGCCACCATCAGCGATCCGGTGGGGCCGGAGTTCATGGCCCCGCCCGCCCGGGAGTAGCCCGCCAACCGCCGCCAAGGCGCCGGACCGGGCCCGCCGCGACGCCGCCGTGTGCGGCGTCGTGTTCGTTGGTGGGGGTCGGCCCCCGGAAACGCGCATCGGGAGCCCATGAGCAAGCCAAGCAAGCCCTTCTGGGAGGGGGTCCGCGACGTGTCGCCCCTCCTTCCCGGGGTGCTGCCCTTCGCCGTGATCACGGGGGCCACCGCCCTGGACGCCGGGCTGTCCGCGGAGGCGGCCCTGGCCATGGCCGTGGCCATCTTCGCCGGCGCCGCGCAGCTCGCCACCGTGCAGCTGGTGGAGTCGGGGGCCATGCCGTGGGTGATCGTGGCCACGGCCCTGCTGATCAACCTACGCTTCGTCATGTATAGCGCCTCCCTGGCGCCCCACTTCGCCCATGTGCCCCCCTTGGGGCGTTGGCCCCTGGCCTACCTCCTGACCGACCAGGCCTACGCCCTGAGCATGGCCCGCTTCCACCATCGTCCCGAGGAGCCTGGGGCCCACAAGCCGTGGTACTACCTGGGAACCGGGGTGACCATGTGGGTGGCCTGGCTGGTAGGCAACCTCGCCGGCGTCGCCTTCGGCGGCCGGGTCCCCGAGGGCCTGGGGCTCCAGTTCGCCATCCCCCTCACCTTTCTGGCCCTGCTGGTCCCCCTCCTCCACGACCGGCCCACCCTCCTGGCGGCCCTGGTCGGGGGCGCCACGGCGGCGGCCGGGGACGGGCTGCCCTTCAACCTGGGCCTGGTCCTGGGCGCCGTGGCCGGCATCGCCGCCGGCCTGCTGGCTGAGTCGCGCCGGACGGAGCGCCCCACCCCCTGAATCCGGAGGATCCCATGGCGAGCGGCACCCTGGCCCTGGTCATCCTGGCCACCGGGCTCGGCACCTTCCTGTTCCGGCTTTCCTTCATCCATCTTTCCGACCGCCTGGCGCTGCCCGGGGTGGTGCGGCGGGGGCTGCGGTACGTGCCGGCCGCGGTGCTGGCGGCGCTGGTGGCCCCGGCCGTGCTGCGCCCGGAATCGGCGCTTCGACGCGCTAAATGGATTTTTCCACTTTGCCGATGGGCGCCGCGAGCAGATAGATCATGGTGATGAAGGTCTGCTGGTTGCGGTACCCGCGGGCCCGCGCCCGGGCCGCCTGGAAGATGC